>CAYXEF010000010.1:14583-45240 GCA_964463825.1 uncultured Candidatus Cloacimonadota bacterium
GGACTGAGGACTGCAGAAACTGGCCGCTGGCGGGAGTGCCGGTGTTGAGATAGAGCAGGACACCGCCGTCCTCGCTGAGACCGACCACCATATCCAGATCGTCGTCGTCATCCACGTCCGCGAGGTCGGGCACGGGATTGGAGCCCACATTCAGGCCGGAGAAATAGCCGGGGGCTTCGCTGAAAGCGGGTTGGGAGGCCGTACCCGTATTGAGGAAGAGGTGCAGGCCGGTGTAGCCCCCAGTGACCAGATCCAGGTCGCCGTCGGCGTCCAGATCCGCGCAGACAGCCATTTCCGCGGCCAGAGAGGAGATCCCGGCGGTGAGATCCGGTCCCGGGCTGAAGGCGGGAACGCTTACGCTGCCTGTGTTTTGGATGTAGACCGGGGCGGAATTGGTGTTGCCCAGGAGAAAGTCATAATCCCCGTCCGCGTCGAGGTCGGAGAAACGGGGCTGGGAAAAAGTGAGGCTGGGAATGCCGCTGGGATTGAAGACGGAATTGTCCTGCTCCCAAGGCTGGGCGGTCAGCGCCGCCAGCCCCAGCAACAACAGCCCAAGCGTCAGCGTCTGTTTCATTGTCCATCTCCCCGGACCACTGTCTGGCCCTGATCAGAATCGATTTGCTTAGCTTCCGAGGCTGGCGGTATTTGTCAATGTTTAATCTCGCGCCGGGAACAGTGAGCGGTTCGGAATCGCCGGACATTTTGGACTTGACAAATATCGGCTGTCCAATCCTGATATTGCCAAACACTACGATATCAAGGGAGCAAGGATGGAAACCCCAGATCCGATCACCCCCGATCAATTGGAAAAGATCAACACGGGCATCAGGGACATGGTGCAATTCGGCGAATCCAAGAACGGAGTGCTGATGGCGGCGAACCTGGCCATTCTCTACAACGTGGCGGGAAAGGCGATCAGTTTTGCCGGCACCGCAGAAGCCATTCTGTCCACGGCGGCGATAGCGTTGTTCGCAGTTTCGAGCCTGATCCTGATCTATTCCATCGTGCCCAAACTGAAGTTCGTCAAGAGCGGCAATCCCCTGTTTTTCGGCTCCATCACCAAAATGAGCCGGGACGAGTATGTGCAGCTCTGCGCGAAGCTGAGCAAAGATGAATTGGCCCGTTACTACGCGGAGCAGATCCATGTGAATTCCGGCTTCGCCGTCAGGAAGTTCCGGGATTTCAAACGCGCGGCGTTCTTCGCAGTCCCCTCCTACGTCCTCTTTGCCATCCTCTACCTGATCTGACCGGCTGCGTTTCAGGCGGGCGCTGGCTCCGGTTCCGCGGGCAGCAGGGACCGATAGTGTTCCGCCTTGGCCGGATCACCCATTTCCCGGTAAATCTCGCTTAAGGTCTGGATGGCCATAACGGTGTAGGGGTGGGCGTCGCCCAAGCTGCTTTGCCACACCTCGAGGGCTTTGAGGAAGAGCGGTTCGGCCTCCGTGTAGCGGTCCATGCCGGCGTAAACGCCCGCCAGGTTGAACCAGGAGACCGCCGTGTGGGGATGCCGCGCGCCCAGGATACGTTCATAGATCACAACGACCCTTTGATACAAAGGTTCCGCCAGATCATACTTTTTCTGGTTGAGATGGATGTTGGCGAGGTTGTTCAGGGACATGGCCAGATCGGGATGATCCTGGCCGCGGAGTTTTGACCACAACGGCAGGGCCTCTAAGAGCAATTGTTCCGCGGACTCCCACTCGCCCTTGTAGATGTGCAGGTTGGCCAGATTGTTCAGGGCGGAAAGCGTATCTGCGTGTTCCCGGCCGCGGACGCGGGAGAGGATGTCCAAAGCCTCTTTGGCAAGAGGTTCAGCCTGGTCAAGTTTGCCCTGCAGCGTGTAACAGGTGGCCAGACTGACCATGGCCATGGCGGTGTCGGGATGCTCGCGGCCCAGCAATTCCGTGCGTTTGTCGATGATCTGCTGGAATACGGGCTCCGTCGTATCGTATTCGCCTTGATCGACATGCAGGCTGGCAAGCTCGCACAGGGCCTGCAGAGTGTCCGGATGATCCGGCCCCAACCGCTGTTCGCGGAGTTGCGCGACCTGCCGGTATTGTTCCTCAGCTTCGGGATAGCGACCCTGGCCATAGCGGATCTTGGCCAGCAGAGCCAGCGCGGCTACGGAGCGGGAATCCTCCGCGCCGTATTCCTTTTGCCTGATCCGGAGGGCTTGGGCGGCACATTGTTCGGCTTTGCTGAACAGCGATTCCTCAAGATAGTGGCTGGCCGCGGCGGCGAGATAGTCAGCGGCTTTGGCGTCCAGACCGGCCAGCAGGCAGTGGCGCGCGATCTCCTCCGCGACCGGGGAGAGATCGCCATGATGGAGCGTTTCCAGCGCTTCCTCCGCCAATTGGTGCAGCTGGCGCAGTTTGGCGCTTACGGTGCGCTGATAGATGGTGTCGCGGATGAGGATGTGGGTGAAGATGTAGCGCAATTCATCGAGGGCTTTCCAGATCCGGCATTTGGCCGCGTCGGCCAGTTCCGGCAGTTCTTCGCGGTTCAACATGCGCGCCAGCACTCTGACGTTGAACTCCGCGCCCAGGACGCTGGCGGAGGTCACGGATTCCCGCACGTTGTCGGCGAGGCGGTCGATCCGGGCTCCCACGATGTCGCTGATGCCGAAGGAGGAGAGATAGCCCACTTCCGCTGTCAGGGCGCCTTTGTCGTTGAGGCTGCCGCTTTCCTGCAAATAGGCGGTGAGCTGTTCCACGAAGAGCGGATTGCCCATGGCGCGGGAGCCGATCAATTCGGCGGTGGCGTCCGGAACGCCGGGCAGGCGCAGGATGGAGGCGATCAGTTCCGCGCAGCCCGCCGCGCCGAGATTGCCCAGAGCCAGGTCGTACTTGGCATGGCCGGGCAAGGCGAGCTCCGGAGCGGATCCGTCTTCGCCGTAGCGGCAGGTAGCCAGGATCAACAGCGGTCCGATCCCCGCCGCGCTGAATTGGCGGAGCAATTCCAAACTTTCTTCATCCAGCCATTGAGCGTCGTCCAAAAAGAGGATGATTGGCTTGTCCTGAGCCAGCCGGGCCAGAAAGCGGGCCAGGGCGTCGCGCAGCTGGCCGGGCTTTTCCGCGGCCGGAAGCAGGCTCCAAACGGAGTTTTCCCAGCCATAACCGAGCAGGTGGGCGATGCAGGATTCGCTCCGGAGCAGCTCGGGATCCTGTCCCGCCAGCGCCGCCCAAAGGCCGCGGAACATGGCGGTGCCTGCCTCCGCGGGCAGCAGGGGATTGTAGTAGAAGTAGCTGCGCACGAGCTGTTTGACCGCCTCCAGAGGCGGACGCAACAAGGCGTCGCAGGAAATCCTGATGATCCGGGATCTGCCTTGGTCCAGGGCCGAGAGGGCTTCTGACGCCAGGCGTGATTTACCGATCCCGGGTTCGCCGCAAACGCGGATCAACGCGTTGTTCCGCTCTTTCAGATGCTGTTCCAGCAGCTCACGCAGCGAGCGGAGTTCCTCGCTCCGGCCGGTAAAACGGCTTTCCTGGCGTGAGAGCGTGACTCCGCTTTTCTGCTCGAGCCGGTAATAACGCAGGGGCTGGGCGATGCCCTTGAGATTGAGCACGCCGAGATAGGCGAAGGGATAACTGCGGTAGTACTCCTGCCAAAAGCTGGCGTCGGTGAGGATCTCGCCGGGCCTGGCCTTGGACATCAGGCGCGAGGCCAGATTGGGCGGATAGCCGAGCGCGGTGTATTCACGGCTGCCCCCGCCACCCGTGTAGCCGGCATAGACGGAGCCGCAACTGATGCCCAAAGCCAGCTGGGGCAATGCGGCGGAGGCTTCCAGGGAGAATCTGCAGATCTGTTCCAGGGTCTTGCCTTGCGAGCGGGGCAGGCCAAACAGGATGATCGCCGTCAGGCCTTTGTCTGTGGCGTCGAGTTTGTTCACGTATCCGCAGTAGCTGTCCGCCAGCCGTTCCAGGACGGCGATCGCGGCGTCGCGTCCGGCGGGTGGGATGGCTTGGAGACTGGCAAAGCAGAAAGCGCCGGAACGGATCTCGTTTTGCGGCTCCTCGCCGGCGTAGCGGGCATTGCGAAAGGCGTGGTCAGTTTCGGGCGGAAAGTCGTACTGCAAAGGGCATTCCGGCAGCTCCGGCGCGGGTCCGGACGGACAATAACCTTGCTCCAGCTGGCGAAAAAGGTCCCAGCCCAGATGCCGGGCGGCTGACTCCGAAAATATAATCTCTGATTTGAGGCCCGATAGTTCAGCCATTTCCCGCAAGGGCTCTCCGGAAAAAACAAACTCGTTTTGCCAGGCGTTGACGAAGATATCCCAGGCGAGGTCGCCGTAACAGACTGTCTGCCTGGCTTGGAGGTCGTAACTGCCCAGACTGCCCTGATATGTGGGCTGCTGCGCGAAATGCCGGCGGATATCGCTCACGGCGGACAAGACACGGCTGTCTCCGGCATCCGGGAAGACGGCGCAAAAAGCGTCTCCGGCAAACAGGGACACGAAACCTCCAAAACGCCTGACAATTCCGATCGGGACGTCCAGCATCGCGTTTAACAATCCCGCGAGTTCCTCGGCGCCCTGCTTGCCTTCCTGCAGCAGCCTGAGGCTGAGTTTGGTGAAATCCGCGCAGTCCAGAAACAGGACGTAAGCGCGCAGCGAGCCTTGGCTCTGAGCGTGGGCATGGCGCTCCAAAATAAAGTCCGGGATATGGCGAAGCATCGTTCCTCCCTGCTGGGGCGGCATCGTCGCCCCGGTGGATAGCGCGGCGGTATCCGCGAATTTGTCAATCACAAAATCCCGCCTGGTCTTACCCTGATTCCTTCCTTGAGCCTTACTGCTCTGCCTCCCGTCAGCCTCTCCTGGACTTCCCGTCCGCTTGGCGGGAACTAGGCGGGAAGCTAACAGGAAACGGGCGGGACAGCCGCCAGGGGGAAATGAAAAAGGATCCGGGCTGAGCCGGATCCTCAATACTGTGTGTTTAGTCTGGGTTGATGGCTATTTCAGCAACACAGCCTTGCGGGTCATGGTGTCTTGGCCGGTGTTCATAATTATGTAATAAACTCCGCTGGAGGCGGGTTGGCCGTCGAGGTCAGTACCGTTCCAGGTGACGGTATAGTTGCCCGCGCCTTTGAAACCAAGGTCGAATGTCTTCTGCAACTGCCCGCGGCTATTGAAGACGCGGATATTGACAATGGAGGCATCGGCAAGGCTGAAGGGGATGCTGACCTGCGGATTGAAGGGGTTGGGGAATGCGGCAAGAAGTTCCGTTTTTTGTGGGATCTCTGGTTGATAGTATTCATTGTGGGCGTTGTAATAGACAGTGACGGGGCCGTGGTAGGCGTCAGTGCCGTCCAAATCAACATTCTGCAGCCAGTAATAATAGGTGCCGTGGGAGTAGATCTCGCTGTCGGTGAAACTATAGGTCGTTTGGGTCGGATTGTTCTGCGCCGGGATCAGCGGGCTGACGACCAGGGCATCGCTCAGTTCGTTGTTAGTAGAGCGATAAAGGTAATAACCGGCGACATTGATCTCGGACTGGGTGGTCCAGCTGAGCTTGACAAAGTTCTGGTTGGTGATGGCAGCGGTGAAGGAACTCAACGCGACAGGCACGTTTTCGTCCCGGTCTCCGGTCAGTTTGACATCGTCGATGCGGAACCACCAGGAGTTTGCTCCCTTGCTGAACCTGATCCTGAGGTTGCTGGTGGAGGGAATGAATCCAGCCGGATTGATCAATTGCCAGACATTGGTGCCAGTACCGGAAGGCCGGGCATAGGTGAGCTGAGTCCAGTTCTGGCCGTCGTCGCTCACGTGGATAAGCAACTGGGTGCTGGAATTCTCGGATCTTTTGTAGTGGCCCAGTGACAATGTGATATTGGTGTAAGCGGATGAATCGATGCCTTCGATCAGGAATTGTGTGTTGCCGGTGGCGTCGATCCGGACGCATGCGCTACCAGTGGCCCCGGTGTAGCCGGTGGATAGGGGCCAGGTGGTCACGCCGTCGATCAGGATCGTGGAAGAGGCTGTGTAAGTCGCGGAATCGACATCGAAATTGTTGTTGTTTTCCCAGTTGACAACCGAATCGGTGGTTTCTCCAATGGTGCCAAAACTCTCACTGTAGAATACTTCGGTGACAGCAAGGGCTGCCACTGCTAATAGCGCCAGGGACAATAGTATAAGGCTCTTTTTCATATATCCTCCCAAGGATTCTGCTAATACATTAACTATGATTTTGGATTATGCCTCAATCTTATCGGAAGGCTTCCAAGCGTCAAGCTCTTTTTTCTTATCAACCCCAACGGCTGATATATCCCTTGAGTTGTGGGGCGGATTTCGGTTGCATTACTATAATAAACAAAGCCCCCAAAACTCCGCCTTGGGGGCTTGATTATCAACGGTTTAAACTGGTGGTCTGGTATTTTACTATTTAAGCAACACGGCCTTGCGGGTGAAAACTTCCTTGCCGGCGGTCATGCGGAAGAAATACACGCCGGTGTTAAGTTCGCGGCCGTTGTTGTCCTTGCCGTCCCAGATGACTTTGTAGTTGCCGGGATCCCTGCTTACGCGCTCGAACTGGCGCACCAACTGGCCGCGGCTGTTATAGATCAACAGGTCGACATTGGCGGCTTCAGATAAGCTGTAAGGGATGTAAGCCACCGGATTGAAGGGGTTGGGGTAGATCTGGCTCAGACCGGTTTGCAATGGGATATCCGGAGTCTGCTCAGTGGAATATGTATAGTCCATGGAAACAGGGCCGTGATACCTCGTCGTACCGTCGTAATCCGTGCTTAACAGCCAGTAGTAGTAGGTTCCTTCCTGGTACAGGTCAAGGTCGGTATAGGAATAGTTCTGCGCCAAAGATGTGTTGGTGGCCGGTATCAGGGAACTGACCACTGAGGCTGTACCTAGGTCGTTGATCCCACTGCGCAGGACATGGTATCCCATCAGGTTGGATTCAGATTGGGAAGTCCAGTGCAGGCTGATCAGGTTGTTTACCGTAATGGTAGCGCTGAAATAAGATAGGGTGACGGGAACCGGATTCTCGAAAGTACCAAAGTCGACTACACCATTGGACGGTATTTCTTCAACGTACGCGCTTACCGGAACCCAGGATGTGTATGGCGCCAATTGTACCGTATAGGTTCCCCCGGAGTATGGTTCAAAGATATGGGGCGTATCAAAACCCGAATAAACATTGTCTATGTATATCTTTGCGTTTAACGGTATGGGGGTATAAGGGTCAGGCCAATAAAACGCCCTTACCAATAACCAATAAGCAAATGCATTAGTGGATAACGTAAGTAACACGAACAAAAGTAAAAAGACCTTTTTCATGGCTCTTCCTTCCTTAAGAATATTTAATCGTCTGATGCCCTTTTATGTAAACCCCGGATTATTGTCAAGCTTTTTTTGTGCGAATTTGCAAGTGCCTTAAATTCAGTCAATTTTACCGAGGCGCCAGCGCAGTTGATTGATTGGCAACGGATTGCATTGTTGTGAAATAATGGCATGGAACTGTCAGCCCCAGTACTTGCGGTCCAGGGTGCGGTATTGGATGGCCTCGGAGATGTGGTCGCTGTTGATGTCTGTTTGGGCCTCAAGGTCGGCGATGGTGCGGGCGACCTTGAGGATGCGGTCAAAAACCCGCGCGGAGTAACCCAGGCGGTCGATGGCGTTTTGCATCAGGGCCTGGCAGGCAGCGTCCATGACACAGTATTTGCGCAGGAGTTTGGAGCCCATCTGGGCGTTGCAGAAGATGCCGTCATCGGCGTAGCGGGCTCTTTGCACGTCGCGGGCGGCGTTGACCCGGGCGCGGATGTCGACTGACCGGTCGCCGGAAGGCAGCGCCGCCAGGTCGGAATATGATACCGCCGGGACCTCCACATGGATGTCGATGCGGTCCAGCAGCGGTCCGGAGACCCGGCCGCGGTAGCGCTGGATGGCGCCGTATTCGCAGCCGCAGACGTGATTGGGGATATTGGAACCGAAATAGCCGCAGGGGCAGGGATTCATGGAGGCGATGAGCATGAATTCGGCCGGAAAACTGAGGCTGGTAACGGCGCGGGAGATAGTGACGATGCCATCCTCCAAAGGCTGGCGCAGCACTTCCAGGACGCCGCGTTTGAATTCTGGCAGCTCATCCAGAAAGAGCACTCCGCGGTGCGCCAATGACACTTCCCCGGGCCGCGGGAAGGCTCCTCCGCCGATCAGGGCCACGTCCGACACCGTGTGGTGCGGGCTGCGGAAGGGCCGTGTGGTGAGGATGCCGTTGCGAAAGTCCTTGGCATAGCCGGCCACGGAGTGGATCTTGGTGGCCTCCAAAGCCTCTTCCAAAGAGAGTTCGGGCAAAATCGTCGGGACCCTGCGGGCGAGCATGGTCTTGCCACTTCCGGGCGGGCCGATCATCAGGAGGTTGTGTCCACCGGCCGCAGATACCTCCAGAGCCCGTTTGACCTGATACTGGCCTTTGACGTCGTGCATGTCCACGGGGAATTCGTTGAGCACGGCGAAGATCTTGTCGCGGTCCACGCTGGCGGGATTGATCTGGATCTCGCCTTTCAAATACTGCGCCGCTTCGCGCAGCGAGGTGACGGGGATCACGGTCAGGCCTTCGATGATGGCGGCTTCCTCGGCATTTTCGTAGGGCAGCAGCAGGGCGTCCAGTCCGTCGCGCTTGGCGGCCAGGGCAATGGGTAGCACCCCTTTCACCGGGCGTAGGTTGCCGTCCAGGGAGAGTTCGCCGATGGTGGCGGTTTTTTGCAGATATTCCACCGGCAGCTGTTTGATGCTTTGCAGCACGGCGATAGCGATGGGCAGGTCGAGCGCGGCGCTGTCCTTCTTGATGTCCGCCGGGGCCAGATTGATCGTGAAACGCCTGATCGCGGCATCGAATCCGGCGTTGCGCAAAGCCGCGAAGATGCGGTCTTTGCTCTCTTTGACGGCGTTGGAAGCCATGCCCACGATGTTGACCTGGAAGAGGTCGCCGCGGGCGTCGCACTCCACGGTCAGTTGCTGGCCGTCGATGCCGATGGTGGTGTAGGTTTTGACAAGGCCTACCATATCATCCTCATATTGCGTATTTCAATCATATAGCGCGGCGGTAAACTGCCGGCGCAGTATCTTGCCGCCGCCGTCCGGCTGTGATTCCCACAGGATAATGTACAAGCCCCGGGACAGATACTTGCCCCGGTTGTCGCGGCCGTCCCAGACGACCGAACCCTGGGCTGAAATGGCCTGATTGTCCGCCAAGACGCGCACCCGGTGTCCGGCGCGGTCGTAGACATAGCAATTCATGCGGTTGGCCTCGTCCGGCAGTTGGTACCAGAGGGTGACGCTGCCGCCGGTACGTGCGTTGCAGGGACTGCCGGTCAGGTGGAAGGTGCCGGTAAAATCCGGCACTGAGGGGGTCTGGCTATTGGGCTGGCCGGGTGTGGCGCCTTGTGCCGCAAGGCTGTAGCGCCAGGCGGGCAGCTGAGCGTCATCCAGATAACGCTCCAGGGATTTGCCCTGCTGCCCGGATTGCCCGGTATAGGTCATTTGGTCCAACAAATTGAATTCCCCGTCGTAGAGAAAGATGGTGTCGCCCTCGTTGTTCAAAACGGCCCAGCTTTCCACGTCGATGGCCGCTTGCCCGGGGCAGTCCGGATAAGCGTTGAGCAGTTGGAGCGAGTTGGCGCAGAGGACGTAATATCCGCTCAGTCCGGGCAGTGTGAAGCCGAAACTGTGGCCGGCGGCATCCTCGATGATGAAGTCTCCGCGTGCCGGCGCAGGGGGCAGCCACAGTTCGATCCACTCCTGCTTGCCGGTACCGGGATCGTACATCACTTCGTTGATCAGCGGCGGTAACAGCTGCTCATTTTGCAGGATCAGGCTGAAGCTGTTGTTGCTGGTGTCGGGGTCGTCGTAGAGGAATAGCGTGGCCTCCAGCAAGTGGCCGGTTGCCGGTATGACGTAGGATAGATTTGTGGAATCTGCTGGAGCAAGAGGTGTGATCTCATCACTGGCGATCTGGTTTGCGTCCAGTGTCAGCAGCAGTTCGGCGATGGCCTGGGTGGCAAATGGCGACAGGTTTTTCACCCAGACGCTGAAACGCCATTCGCCAGATTCCTGCCAGGCCTGCGGATGCAGGAGCGCGTAATCGACATAGACATGGTTGGGCAGACCGGGTGTGGGATTGGCCTCGCTGAGGAAATCCGCTGCGCAATCGTCACTGTCCAGACCATCCAGTCTGCGGGCCAGGGAACGGCCTTCCGGGACATCCGGCGCGAAGCTGACGCCCGCATTGCCACTGTCATCTGGCAAACCATAAAGGTTCGGCGAGTCATAGAGCAAGGTGTCGGTGAAGGAGCCATCAGGAGCCACGAAGCGGATGCCGTCGGTTTCGGAGCCACCGTTCTGAAAGCCCAGCGGCGTGTTGAAAACTGCCTGGGTAATCTGCGCTTCGCCGATCAGCAGATAACGTCCGGCCCGCAGGATGAAATTGGGCAGCACATACACCTGCTGCAAGGTGCTGCCACCGCTCAAGATCAGCGCTCCTTCAAGGTTGAGGTCCACGCCCCCGGCGTTGTAGAGTTCGATCCATTCAAACCCGGCATCCACGCCCAGGGGGTCGTAGCAGACCTCATTGATCACCACCGGTGCCGCCCCTACCCCTGAACACAGGGTCAGAAGTATGGTCGCCAGCAGCAGCCACAGTTTCAGGCGCGGTGCGGGTTCAATGCAGATCCAGCCGCAGGGGGCGTATGTCCCAGATGTTTTCTGCATACTCACGGATAGCACGGTCGGCGGAGAATTTACCAATGCGGGCGACATTGAGGATCGCCTTTCTGGCCCACTCGGAGCGGTTGAGATAGAGTTCATCGATGCGGCGCGAGGCGTCAAGATAGCTGGCAAAGTCAGCCAGGATCAGGTAGGGATCGCCGTCCTGCAGAAGGGATTTCACGATCGGACCGAAGATGCCCTGTTCGGAGGCGGAGAATTCGTCTTTGGCAATGGCGTCGATGGCTCCGCGCAGCTCGGGATTGTCCTGGTAAAACTCGCCGGGATTGTAGCCGTCCTGCTTGAGTTGGCTGACCTCCTGTGCGTTGAGGCCGAAGATGAACATGTTTTCGGCTCCGATCGCCTCGGCCATTTCCACGTTCGCTCCGTCCAGCGTGCCCAAGGTCAGGGCTCCGTTTAGGGCAAACTTCATGTTGCCGGTGCCGCTGGCTTCGTAGCCGGCAGTGGAGATCTGCTCGGACACGTCGGCGGCGGGGATGATCTTTTCCGCCAGTGACACCGAGTAATCGGGCAAAAACACCACTTTTAACCGGTCGGCGACCTCGGGATCTTTATTCACCACATCCCCGATATTATTGATCAGTTTGATCATCAGTTTGGCCAGATAGTAGCCCGGAGCGGCCTTGCCGGCGAAGATCACCGTGCGGGGCACATATTTGCCGCGTGGATCTTCCTTGATGCGCCGGTAACGGGCGATGGTGCCCAGGATGTTGAGCAACTGGCGCTTATATTCGTGCAGGCGCTTGATCTGGACGTCGAAGACGCTGTCCGGGAGCACCCTGATGCCGGTAGCGCGATAGATATGGCGGGCCAGGGCTTTTTTGTTCATGGCCTTGATTTCCAGGAAGTCGGCCTGGAATTCGGCATCCTCGCAGTAATTGGCCAGTCCGCTGATGTAGTCCAGATTCCCCACCCAGCTGGCACCCAGGTGTTCGGTGATCAGGCTGGCCAGTTGCGGATTGCAGACACGCAGCCAGAGGCGTGGCGTGATACCGTTGGTCACACTGAAAAAGCGCTCGGGATACATCTCGTAAAAGTCCGGAAAAATGCGCTCCCTGAGGATCTGCGTATGCAGGGACGCCACCCCGTTGACGGCGTGTGAGCCGTGCAGGCAGAGTTGGGCCATGCGCAGTCCTTTTTCCACACCTTCCTCGATCACGCTCAGATTGCGCATCTTGATGATGTTGCCGGGATACAGCCGCGTGACCTCGCCCAGGATGTGGTTGTTGATCTGGTAGATCAGCATCAAATGGCGCGGCAGCAGTTGTTCGAAGAGTTTGACGCTCCATTTTTCCAGCGCTTCGGAGAGGATGGTGTGATTGGTATAGCTGAAACAGCTGCGGGTGATCTCCCAAGCAGGCTCGAAATTCAGGCGCTGCTCGTCGATAAGGATGCGCAGCATCTCCGGAATCGCCAGCGCGGGATGGGTGTCATTGAGCTGGATGGCAAGCTTGTCCGGCAGCTCGCTGAAACTGTCATGATCCTGCAGCCAGCCGTTGAAGATGTCCTGCAGCGTGGCGCTTACGAAGAAATATTCCTGCTGCAGGCGCAGGACTTTGCCCAGGTGCACGTTGTCGTTGGGATAGAGCACCTTGGAGATGTTTTCGCTGATGTTTTTCTGTTCCACGGCACGCACGTAGTCGCCATTGTTGAAGTAGTCGAAGTCAAATTCGTCGGTCGCCGTGGCTTGCCAGAGGCGGAGGTTATTCACATTGTCGACTTGGTAACCGGGAATGGGGATGTCCCAGGCCACCGCCATCACGTCTTCGGTATCCACCCAGCGGTGCTGGATACGACCGTCCGGCATTTCTTCGGAGAGCACCTTGCCGCCGAAACGCACGCGGTAATTGATCTCAGGGCGCTGAATCTCCCAGGGGCAGCCTTTTTTCAGCCAATGATCGGGTTCTTCCACCTGATAGCCCTGCACGATGGTTTGCTTGAAGATACCAAACTCGTAGCGGATGCCGTATCCGTAGGCGGGATAAGCCTGCGTGGCAAGAGAATCCATGAAACAAGCCGCCAGCCTTCCCAGGCCGCCGTTGCCCAGGCCCATATCCGGCTCCAGTTCGGCGATGTCTTCCAAAGCATAACCCATTTCCTTGAGCATGTCGTAACTGTTGTCGTATTCGCCCAGGTTGTTCAGCGTGTTACCCAGAAGGCGGCCGATCAAGAACTCCATCGAGAGATAGCAGACCTTCTTCACATCCTGTTTGCGGTATTCGTATTGGGTGCGCAGCCAGCGCTCGATCAGGCGGTCGCGCAGGCTCAGGCAAAGGGCGTAGTAGATGTCCCAAGGCTTGACCGTGGTCGTGTCCTTGACCAGGGAGTACTCCAAATGCCTCAAAAACAGTGACTTTATGTCGTCACTACACTCCTCCGCCTTGTCGGTGAAGAAGATGGAGTGGAAATCGTTCTTGGGTATGAATCCTTCTTTCATCCAGTCCTCAGTTATGCAATTGCTGCGCAGACGATGGCTGGCGGGGCGGGATGCTGTCAAGACAATTCTTCAGCCTCTGTCGCGCAACCGTTTCGGCGGCAAGCAATTGCTCCTGTTGTTGGGACAGACCTGCAGCCGCAATATCTGTTCAGGCAGGTCACACAGATCGGCTGCGTCATAAGAATCGTGCGGCAAACCTAGCGCGGAACAAAGAGCTTCATCCTACAGCCCGAAGCGGTTTTGTTTGCTGTAAGACATTGGGTTATGCCATCTCATTCTGCTCGGTCAGCAACTGAGCCACCTTATCCCATCCGGCAACCTTGACCCCTTGAGTCTCCGATCTGCGTCTGTCTCCGAAGATCAGCCCCGCAGCTTGAGTCTCTGCAGTTAACTTTCTCAGGTAATGGATGTTGCGCAGAAAATCCGTATTCAGGGTTGATCCGGATTTGATTTCCACGGGGAAGGACCGGTTACCCAAGTTGACCATCAAGTCGATCTCGTGACCCCGGGAATCGCGGTAATATGTCAGAGGCGGAACGATCCCTCGATTGTGGTAATACTTCAGAAATTCCGCCACTACCAGGGTTTCAAACAGTTGCCCGCGCAAGGGGTGGCTATTCAGGTCAGACTTGTTTCTGATCCCCAGGAGGTATGCCACCAGGCCCACATCGAAGAAGTATAGTTTCGGGCTTTTAATGATCCGCTTGTTTAGGTTCTCGTAATGCGGTTTGAGCAGATACACGACATAACTCGCCTCGAGCAGGCCGATCCAGGCGGCGGCCGTTTTCTGGTCTACGCCGCAGTCCGTGGCCAGTGAGCTGAGGTTGAGGATGCTGGCTGTCCTGCCCGCGCAGAGGGTCACGAAGCGCTCATAACTGGCCAGGTTTTTCAGTTGGATCAGGGCTCTGATGTCCCGCTCCAGATAAGTCATCACGTAGGAAGAATAAAAAAGTTGGGGCTCGGGTGCGGTGTCATAGATGCGCGGATAAAAACCTTTGACGGCATAATCCTCCCATCGGTCGCGGATTTTGGGCTTGATCTCCTCGCAGGACAGGGGCAGTAACTTAAAGATGGCAGTCCGGCCAGCCAGGGATTGACCGATGCCCGAGATATACTCAAATTGGTTGCTGCCAGTTAAGATCAATCTGCCCGGCCGGGCCAGCTCGTCGGTAAAAACCTGCGCCCAGGACAACAGTTCCGGGAATCTTTGCACTTCATCTATGATCAGACCAGAGCGCAGATTGCGAAACACGCTGCGGGGATCGTCCCTGGCCAGCCTCAGCGTCTCAGGATTCTCCAGATTGAGGTATTCATAGCGGGGAAAACTCATCCTGACCAAGGTGGTCTTACCCGATTGCCGTGGTCCCGTGACCGTGAGCACGGGAAAACTCTTGGCCGCCCGCTGCAGCGCAGAATACATTTTGCGTCGTATCAAACTAACTCCCATTATACACAGATACGGAGTTACACTCCGGATATGTGCATATTCTGATTACCGCAGAATCTGTCAACATATTTCTGAACATGCAGTTCCGATATCCCGTGCACTTTGTATTCACGTTGCATTTCAACGTTCTATCTGGATACTCGAGCATCAGTCACAGCAAGTCCTCTTTCACATTTGGTCAGGCCACTCAACGGCCTCGAAAACAATCAGTGCATAAAACCATCTCCGCAGGGAAAAAGTCCTGGTCGCTTTCAGGCAGCAGGGGTTTATCTTGTTTTTATCAAATCAAACATGGGAGTCCCGAGTGAACGCTCCTTTCAAATATACCCTCAAAGACATGATCGACCATTCCTGCGGCACCTACGCGCCCAGGCCTGCCTTATCAACCGTGGACGGGGAGCCTGTCAGCTACGCAGAATTGCGGGAGCAGATACAGGCCTTGATCCAGCTGATGGGAGAATTGGGCATCGTTAAGGGCGACCGGGTGGCGATCCTGGCTCAGAACATGCCCAACTGGGGCATCGCCTATCTGGCGATCGCTTACATGGGAGCCGTGGTGGTACCGATCCTCACTGATTTCCATGTCAACGAGATTCTGCACATTCTGCGCCATTCCGAGGCCAAGCTGGTTTTCGTATCCTCCGCCCAATACGACAAGATCGGCTACGCCGAGCTCGATCCCCGGCTGCAGCTGGTTATTTTGGACAACTTTGAGCCTGTGCAGGGCAACGTGCCCAGGGACAAGCTCGGAGAATTCATCTATGAGCAGGGGCGCCAGCTGCAGAAACTGCGTGTCCGGGCCGGCAAAGCCATCGGCCTGATCTCGGACAAGGTGGAGGAAAACGACCTCGCCTCCCTGATCTATACATCCGGCACCACGGGCCACTCCAAAGGCGTGATGCTGTCCCACAAAAACCTCGTCATGGACGCCTATATCACCACGCGTTTCCAGAGGATGGACGACCACGACCGCCTGCTCTCGATTTTGCCGCTTTCCCATACCTACGAATGCACGATCGGCTTCATCATCCCCATGATGCAGGGCGCCTGCGTTTATTACCTGGACAAGCCTCCCACCGCGCGGGTGCTGATCCCGGCGATGCAGAAGATCCGCCCCACCATGATCCTGACCGTGCCGCTGATCATCGAAAAGATCTTCAAACTGCAGATCCATCCGCAGCTGACCGGCAATCCGCTGTTCAAAAAACTCTACAGACTACCGCCCACACGCCGTTTGCTGCACAAGGTGGCAGGCAGGAAGCTGATGAAGACCTTTGGCGGGGAGCTGCATTTCTTCGGCATCGGCGGAGCCAGGGTATCCTTCGAGGTGGAGCGCTTCCTCAACGAAGCCGGATTCCCCTACGCCATCGGTTATGGACTCACGGAGACCGCGCCGCTGATCGCCGGCAGCAATCCGCAGAATGTCCGTTTCAGGGGGACTGGCCAAGTCTTGGAACATCTGCAGGTGCGCATCGCCGATCCCGATCCCAAAAGCCGCATCGGCGAGATCCAGGTCAAGGGCGACACCGTGATGCTGGGCTATTACAAGGATCCCCAGCGCACCGCCGAGGCTTTCACCGAGGACGGCTACTTCAAAACCGGCGACCTGGGCATCCTGCGCAAGGGCCGCGACCTCTACATCATCGGCCGCTGCAAAAACGTGATCGTGGCCGCCTCAGGCGAAAACATCTATCCCGAGGAGATCGAATCCCGGATCAACGAGCACGAAGCCGTGCTGGAATCCCTGGTCTACGAAACCGGAGGCCAGATCACCGCCAGGGTGTTCCTCAACTACGAATGGCTGGAAAACCACCACCACCTGGAAAAGATGGGCGGCGTGGCCGCAGACAAGTTCATTCTGCGCCTGCTGGAAGAGATCCGCAACTACATCAATCAGAACGTGGCCTCATTTTCCCGCGTCCATCGCATCATCGAGCAAAAAGAGCCCTTCGACAAAACCGCCACCCAAAAGATCAAACGCTTCCTCTATCAGTGAACGCGCATCCTGCTCAGGCAGGAGGGATAATGCAGAGCGGATTACTGCGGATCGCCTAGTCGGTTGCTTTCACGTAATAAAAGCGCCTGCCTTGGCCGGGCAGGATCTGGTAGATCACGCTGCCGTCGCCGGGGATGGGGTCGTAGGCATAGGAGAAATCAGGAAAGCTGGCGGGAGTGTCGCCAGCGTAAATCAGGTACCGGACAGCTCCGGGAACCTCCGTGAACAGCAAATGCAAACCGGTCCCTACCGGTGCGAACGAGATGATCTGCGGAGCGGCCAGGGCGTCAGGTCCGAATTCGATGGTAACTGTGCGCACGGTCGCTCCGGCCACTATCTGCCACACTCCGGGGTTGTTGGGAAACTGGATGTCGAAGTAAGTGGAATTCTGTTGCTGGAGGAATCCGTTCAGGTAGAACTGCGCTGGCCCGGCCTGGGAATAGAGGGTGAAACGTTGGCAGCCAATGGGGTAAGCCGGGTTGATCAGGACGAGCTGGTCTTGGGTGCTGTCCAAGCCCAGATGATAGCAGGTCAGACTGCCACGGTTGTACAGATTCCCCCGCAGAAACAGGTAGAGATTGCCGCTGGCGGTATTGGTGACCTGCCCCAGGTTGGTCAGATTGCCGTTGATGACTAGGTAGGGGCTGGCAATATAAGGTTGGAGGGCCCCATGGTTGACGACATCGTCGAAGCTGACTCCGGCGGTGGCGATAACGGTGCCGAAAAGCTCGAAATCCCCGGCTGTGACATAATCCAGGTAGGCATTGCCGGACATGGTCAGCGAGCTGAAACCTGAGGTGACAAGCGTAATACGGTAGAGTTTACCGCCGTTGAGTTCAAGATTGTGGGGCAAGCCCCCGCTATGGCAGATCAGGTCGCGGTAGTTCATATCCACGATGGTGTTGAGAAATCTCAGGTCGGACAACATGACGATGCCGCCGCCGTTCACGGATGTCTGCTTACCGAAAATGGAGCAATTGATCGGTGCGGCTCCCGGATCCTGGTAGACGTACTGGGTATCCGTGCTGTTGAAGTAGGTGAAATAGCTGGCGAGGTTGGAGTAATCGTAAAGGTCGCCGTAGAGCTGTACGTAGATATTGCCGCTGGAATTGTGGATATAGCCGTGGTTAAACAGGTCGTTGTTGACCGTCAGGTTGTAGGTGCCGCCGGTGTGGGTGGTGAGATCCGCATAATTGTTCAGGTTTTGGAAACTGACCCCAAAGTAAATTTTAGCGGCTCCGATGAGTTTGATGTCTTCAGCCTGGACATTATAGAGATAAGCGCCATTACCCAGTTCCAGATCGGAAAAGCCGTTGGTGTCCAGGGAGGCGCGGTAGAAATTACCGCCCCAGAGGCTGAGTCCGAAGCTGTTTGCACCGTCATACATCTGCAGGCTATGGGAGTTCAGATCCACGAGCGTGCCGTCGAAACGCAGATAGGACATCAGTTTGTAGTTGCCCGTGGTGCCTGAGGACACCCATTGCTGGCTGGATATGGGCCAGGCGTCAGGATGCTGGTACCAGGTCATCAAGCCTGGATTGCGCAGATAAACAGTGCGGTTGGTCAATACGCCGTAATGCTCGTAAGCGCCGTAGAGGTTGATGTCCAGGTTGCCGCCGCCGGGATTGTTCTCGCAGCTGCCGAAGTTGATGAAGGCTGCGTTGATGGTCAAAAACCAATTCTGGCCGCCGGTGTTCATGAGTGACCCGGTGCCCGCGACGGTCAGATTGGCGCAGGCTACATTGGTGTTAACAAACACCAGGCCGTGAATGACCACGTCGTCGCCGGCCCCGGGGACCACGTTGCCGGTCCAGGTCGAGCCTTGGGTCCAGGCTCCGCCCATGGGTGTGGATTCGATCAGCAGCGCGCCCGCCGACGCCCACACGCCAAAAACCGCGATAACTGCGATAAGAGTTTTCATGATAACCGCCTTGTGAATAAATTATCTTCACAAAGTGAACGGCTTAAATTTTGTCAATGTTTTTGTATGATTAAACTGCTGTCCAAACTCCGCCCCATCCGGGTAACCGAAGCGGAGGCGTCTCAGGATGGGAATTTTCCGCCTTGACCCTTGCCGCGATCCGGCTTTCAGGTTGGCAGCCTCCCGTATGCCCCCCCTGCGACACAGGGGCAACATAGGGGGAGCTGCCGGGTGGCGCAGCAGGAGAGAGCAGGAAAGGCGCAGGCGGCAATCCGGGTAAATGAAAACAGGCGGCGCCACATGTGAGTTGCAGCGCCGCCCGTAGCGAATTCAAATGCCGCCTGGCTATGGCGGGAAAAGGAGATCAGTCGCCGGCTGTGACCTGGAAGAAGCCGAAGGGATCGGTCACGGGCAGTTCGGTCTTGACCAGGCCGTCGCCGGTGTCGGTGTCGTACACGTAGCTGTGAAAGGCAAAGGGGCCATCCGGGGCCGCCGACCAGTAGAGGTTGTAATAGATGGCGTTGGGAACCTGGTCCCAGCGGATCTTGGCCTCCCCGTTGGCCACGTAAGCCTGTACATTGGCTGGTGTGGCCAGGGCTGAGGCTCCGGTGCCGATGACGATGAGCCTGCCGTTTACGGTATTGATTGGTTGCCAGACGCCCAGATACGCCGGATTGACGCCGATCTCGTACAGCCAGTTCGGGCTGGCCAGATTGCCGTTGAAATGCCACAGCGCGGCCCCAATTTCCGAGACCAGGATCAAGGCGCTGGCCACGAATGTCCCCGCATCACGGAAATACTGGTTTTGCGTTCCATTCAGCAGGACGTGATAGTTGCCGATGTATCCATAATTGGTTAGATCCCGATGACAATACAGATACATGTATCCGCCGTTGGGGTTGTTGAATATGGAGCCGCTGTTGACCAGGTCACCGGTGACGACCAGCGAGTAATAGCCATAAGCATAATTGCTTACATTTCCAAACACCACCACATCCTCCATGACGATATTCTCGGCGCAGACCACATCGCCCTGCAGGATCATGTCGCCGGCCTGGAGGTAGGAGATAAAGGCGTTTCCGTAGGTGTTCAGGTAGCTGAAGCCATCGGTGTCCAGGATTCCGTTGGTCAGGTGTCCGCCTGCCAGGGTCAGGCCGTAGCTGCTTCTGCCGTTATAGAGCATCAGCGTGCGTCCGTTCAGGTTGACGCTGCAGCCGGAGAAGCTGAGATTGGACAAGGCTTGGTAATCCGCGCCGCTGGATTGGGAATTGAAGATCTGGCAGCTGATGGGCGCGGCGGCCGGATCCTGATAGATTTGGCAGAGCTGGGTATTGGTGAATAAGATGGCGTAATTGGACAAGTTCCAATAGTTGTAGAGATCGCCAGACAGGTAGATGTAAAAATACCCGCCATAGACGTGGTTGTAGAACGACCCCTGGTTTTCCAGGCGCTGGTTTACGGTCAGGGAATAATTGCTGTAGCCGTAGTTGCAGACATCGCCCTGATTGACGAGTTCGTCCACCACCACGCCTTCAGCCACTATCACCATTCCCTGCCAGATGATCCGGTCGATGCTCAGATACGAGATCCAGGCATTGCCTTCGAGATGCATATAGCTGGCAGCGCCGCCATCTACAACTGCATTGGTGAAGCGGCCGCCATTGAGGTTGAGGCCAAAATCCTGTCCCGCCAGGCTGAGCCGCAGGGTATGGCCGTCCAGGTTGAGGTCGGTGTTGCTGAAATGCAGATCGGACAAGGCCTGGTAATCCGCAGTGGCGCTCTGGGAGTGGAAATAGTTGCAGCCGATGGGATTGGCGCCGGGATCCTGATACAGCGAGCTCTGCACGGTATTGTTCAGATAAACGGCAAAATTGGCCAGGTAGCCGTAATTGTAGAGGTCGCCAGCCAGGTAGACGATCAGGTATCCGCCGTAAGGATGGTTGTAGATCGAGCCGTAGTTTTCCAGGCGCTGGTTTACGGTCAGGTAATAATTGCTGTAGCCGTAGTTGATGAGGGATCCCTGGTTGTGCAGCCAATCCACGGACACGTTTTCGGCGACGATGACCGTGCCCTGCCAGACGATCCGGTCGATGGTCAGATACGAGATCCAGGCGTTGCCTTCCAGATACATGAAACTGGTGTTGCCTCCCGAGATCACGGCGTTGGTGAACATACCGCCGTATAGGTCGAGTCCGTAGTCGACCCCGCCCTGCTGCAGCGACAGCGCCTGGCCGTTGAGGTTGAGATTGCAATTGCTGAAACGCAGTTCCGAGAGCGCCTGGTAGCCATATCCCGCCTGGGAATGGAAGTAAGTGCAGCTGATCGGCGGAGCTTCCGGAGATTGCCATAAGTTGCGGGGGGCGGTGTTGGTCAGATAGAGCGCGTGGTTGTTCAATGTTCCGTAATTGAAGAGATCGCCGGCCAGATAAACCAACATGTAGCCGCCGTAAGGATGGTTGCTGATCGATCCGTGGTTTTCCAGGCGCTGATTCACTGTCAGGCTGTAGTTGCCATACGCATAGTTGGTCAAAGTCCCCACATTGATGAGGGTGCCGATACTGGCAGAGATGATCAACACTGTGCCATCCGTGACGAGCTCATTGGCGCTGGCGTTGTTCAGGTAACAGCCGTCAAACATGCTGAGGGTGGAGCCATTGCCACCCACCAGATTGACATTCTGGAGATGCCCGCCGGACATGCTGAGATCGAAGCTGCCGCTGCCGCTGTTGAGCATCAGGGTGGCGTTGTTAAGGTCGATCGAGACGCCACTGACCGCCAGATCCATGGTCAGGGTCACGGAGCTGGCGGAATCTTCGTCCACGACCGAGGTGTTGGCAAGCGTGCCCGAATTGGCCAGTTGCTGGTTGGAACTGCCGCCCAGATAGATCATGTGGGGAGTCAGGGTGCCGGTATTGGTCAGGTGTCCGTTGAACCGCAATAAGAGCAGGCCGCCGTAAGGATGGTTGACAATGCTGCCGGCGTTGGACAGGTTGCCCAGCACGTTGAGGGAGAAATTGGAATAGGGATAGTTGTACACCGTTCCGGATCCCGTCACGTTCAGGCTGTGGCAGGAGGCTGAGTAGTTGATCTGGATAGTGTGGTTGATCGTCACATTGTCGTCCGGGCCGGGCACAATACCTCCGATCCAGGACAGGGGATCGGACCAGTTGACGCCGATTCCGGAAGACACGATGTCCGCCGAAAGGGCGGAGATAAAGAGGACAAACAGGATAATAACGACATATTTCATGGTGAACCTCACTTATTGCATCCAATGTAAGAGGATTTGGATTTTGTCAAGTGAATTGTGGGCGCTCCGGCGAGCTGCGTAAATCCTTTCTGACTGGGATGCCAGGCAGGATTACGCTTTATTCAAAGGCCAGAGCTGATCGAGAGGGATCTTGTAGAGACCGATGCCCCAGCGGTATTGGGGTTTCATGTAGGAAAAATAGACGATCAGGCTCCCGGCGCTGACGAATCCCGTGGAACGGTAGACACGCTCGCATTCGAATCCGCAGGAGGCGGGAGTCAGAATCGGTTCTTCCAGATATTCCCAGGTCTCGAGATCCCGGCTGCGTGCGATATACAGGTCGGGCCTGTCGATCTTGCCGCAGACCAGGCTGTAATACCAGCCACCGCCGGCAAAGACGTCCAGGTGCCAGGGCAGCGAAGTGCCGGACCAGGACAATTGCGAGGCATGGGCGGCGTCCTTGTCCCAGGTGATGCCGTCCCGGCTGGTCAGATACTCCACGCTGCTGACTCCCTCATAGAATCTGGTGTTCACATAATACATCCGCCATTGGCCGTCTGGGGCACGGATCACCGCCGGGGAGAGAATGAAGCGTTCCTGTGCCCTGAGTTCGTAGTGCAGCACGCGTTGGCGGGTCCAGCTGATCAGGTCCGTGCTGCTCAGCAGGATCACATTCTGGGAGTCGGGTTTGCAGGTCTCCAGATAGTAGATGCGGTATTCCCGGGTGATCGGATCGAAGACCAGGTCCGTGTCGTCGTTGTGGCCGGTTGAGGGTCGTTGGGCGATGGGATTGAGTCCGGGCACGGGCTCCGAGAAATCAAGCCCGTTGGTGCTGGTCAGCAGGCTGGGATTTTCGTAGGCATTATCGCTGTCAGGGTAGGGGGTGAAGGCCAGGGCAAATCCATCCGTGAGGCCGCAATCTCCCAGCCACAGCAGATCGGGATGCACAGCCTGCCCGGAACCGTCATAGGTGGGCACTCGCAGGCCGTAGATACGCAGGCTCGGCAAATCGCGCACATCGTTCACCGGGTAGATGTGGACCGGCTTGGTGATCTGGCTGATGTCGCAACCGATCACCATCAACAGCGCCGCCAGCAGCAGCAGGGACAAGCGTATGTGCAGTTTGCCAAGGCTCATGGGATCTCCGGACCTTTAGTCACTTCCTGGCAGAGATCTGTTCCGCGGGCCGCGCCGTTGTCATTGCGGAGTTCGCAGCTAATATGGCGCTCAGATTGTCTGCCGGTTAGCAAAGATCGGATGGCTCAATTCCTGTCAATACAATTTTCAGGGTGCTGATCGCGGACCGGAGTGATCAGGCAAAGCTATGGCAGTCAGCGCGTTAGCGGGTCGCCGTCCCTGCCAGAGAAGATCTTGATCCGAGAGGGGTTATGCATATGCTCCGAGAATATCCTCCTGATCTCGTTCTGAAGCGCGGGTCCGGTCTTTTGGGAATTTGCCCTTGACAACAAAACGGCCCCGGAAATTCTTGCCTCTCTTAAATCTAAATCAAAGGTGGTGATTTGTTTGCCGACAGTAGTAGCCAAAGATAACGAGTCCTTCGATTACCTGTTGAAACGCTTCAAGAAGAAGTGCGAGAAAGCCGCCGTGCTCTCCGAGATCAAGAAGCGCCAGGCTTATGAGAAGCCCAGCGTGCGCAAAAAGCGCGAGGCCAACGCGGCCTACCGCAAGATGCTCAAGGTGCAGCGCCGGATGCAGCGCTATATGCGATAGCCAGCGCCATATCCACTTCGCTTGAACCATTTGCAACAGGGATTCGTCCCTGTTTGCTTTTTCCAAACCAAATATGTGGGAGACATCATGGGTGTTATTGACTGGATCATACTCGCCGTCCTGCTGATCATGGCCGGGATGGGTTTTCGCAAGGGCCTGGCCGGCTCCCTGCTGCAGATTTGCGGCACCATCGCCATCTTCTTTCTGGTGGGGCATTTTTATCCGCTGGCGCGCAATGGCCTGAGCCAGAACTTCAAATTGAGCGGCTTCCTGGCCACGCTGGTCGCCATCGTGTTGATCGGAGTGCTGCTGTTCGTGGTCCTGCGCATCCTGATCTGGCTGATCAACCGCCTGATCAGTGTGGCGAACCTGTCGTTTGCCAACAAGCTGCTGGGCTTGCTCTTCGGATTGGCCAACGGCCTGCTGGTGGTGATCGTGGCGATGGTGATGCTGGATTATCTGCCCCGGCTCTCCACGCCGCTCAAGAATCCCGCCCAACACAGGATCTACGCCGCTGTGGACACGCTCAAGGAGGATCTGTTCCAACAACTGAAGCTCAAACAGCGGGACAAATACCTCGACCTGCTGCACAAACTCAGGAAGGATAAGGACACGCCTCCCGCCACTCGATGAGCGACCGCGAGTTCTTTGCCGACCTGGAATACGCCCGCCTCGCCGATGAGCTGAGGTCGCGCTGCCACAGCCCCCTGGGCCGGGAAATTGCCGCGCAGTTGAAACCACTTAACGCCAAAGCGGCCATCGAACGCGACCTGCGGCTGACGGATCAGGCCCGGGAATGCCTGGAGCGGGGGCTGGATCCGGATCTGACGGAGTTGTCCGAGTTGACGGAGTTGTTTGAATCCGGAGATTACGCGCTGTTTGGCTATGAAGAATTCAGCGCGGTGTATGCCAACGCCCGTCTGGCCGGGGAATTGGCCGGCAGGAGCGGCGTCCTGGAGGATCTGCCGAAGCTGAGGCAACTTTGGACGGGGCTGAGGGCGCTGCCGGATATTTGCCGGCGCTACGTGGAGATCTTCGATCCCGAGGGCGAGGTGCTGGATTCCGCCTCGCCGGAGCTGTCCCGCCTGCGCAAACGCGGCCAGGCGCTGCAGCGCAACATTCTCAAAACCATGCAGGGCATGCTCAACGACCCCCGCTACGAGCCCCTGCTGCAAGATAAATTCATTACCCGCCGCGACGACCGCTATGTGCTGCCGGTCAAAGAAAGCGCCGGACCCCACGTGCCCGGTATCGTGCAGAGCCAATCCGGCAGCAGGGCCACCCTCTTCATCGAGCCCCAAAGCGTGGTGCCGCTGAACAACGAACTGCAGCTATTGCGCCAGGAGGAAAAGCGCGAGATCCACCGCATTTTCACCGGGTACACCGCCCAGATCAAGGCTCAGCAAAAGTCCCTGCTGGCCAACCAGAGTCTCCTGGCGCGCCTGGATTTCCGTTTCGCCGCCGCCCGGCTTTGCCGCCAGCTGCGGGCTACCGTGCCCAGAATCGTGGAACAGCCCCGGCTGAAGTTCATCGGCGCCCGCCATCCCCTGCTGATCCTCAGCCTCGGCAACTGGCAGGTGGTGGTGCCCTTCGATCTGGAATTGGGAACGGAAGCCCGCATCATCCTGCTCAGCGGGCCCAACACCGGCGGCAAGACCGTGCTGATGAAAAGCGTGGGCCTGTTGACGCTGATGGCGCTCTCCGGACTGCCCATTCCCGCGGACGCCGAGAGCGAGATTGGCCTCTTCAGCCAGGTTTTCGCGGATATCGGCGACGACCAGTCCATTGAGGGAGCGTTGTCCACTTTTTCCTCCCACATCGGCAAGATCCGCCAGATGCTGGTTGACGCGAACGAAAAGTCGCTGGTGCTGATCGACGAGATCGGCGCCGCCACTGATCCCCAGCAGGGGTCCGCCCTGGCGCAGGCCATGCTGGAGCGCTTCACCGGGCTCGGCTGCCGGGCCGTCGTCACCACCCACTACACGGCCCTGAAGATCTTCGCGGAGACCCATCCGGACTGCCTCAACGCCGCCATGCAATTCGACCTCAGGAGCCTGCAGCCCACCTACCGTTTCAGCACCGGCATCCCCGGCGACAGCTTCGCCATCGAGGTCGCTTCCGGGCTGGGCCTCGAGCCGGAACTGATCGAGCGGGCCAAGGGCCTGAGCGGTACCCAGAATGTGGAATTCACCGAGCTGCTGAAAAAGATGCAGGCCGAGAAAAAGGCTCTCGCCCGCGCTTCCTACGAGTTCCAGCTCAAGACCCGCAACCTGGAGGCCAAACTGCGGGAGCTGGAAGGCCGGGAGTCCGTGCTCGAGGACGAGCTCAAGGCGCGCAAACGCAAGTTCATTCAGGAATTGCAGAGCGAACTCATCGCCCAGCAAAAGCTCTACCGCCAGGAGCAGGAAAGCCTGAAAAAGCTCGAACGCTCCGAACGCAAGTCCGTTTCGGAAAGAAAATTGCATGAGATCTCCGACAAACTGCAGGAGCTCAGAACCGAACTGGAAACATCCGCCTCCCAAACCCGCCGCCGCGCCGAGCATCCCCAGCCCGGGGACAGGATCTGGCTTTCCGGCTTCGATGCCGAGGCCACGGTGCTGGAACTCCGCGACCAAACGGCCACGGTGGACCTCAACGGCATCAGTTTCAAGACCCCGCTCTCCAGCCTCTATGAGGCCGACAGGAAGATTGACCAGCCCCGGCCGGAAGCCACGGTCCACAGCGCCGCCCGGCCGCAGGCCCGCTTTGAGCTCAAACTTCTGGGCCTGACCTTCGACGAGGCGCAGCCCCTGATCGACGAGTTTTTGGACGACGCTGTCCTGGCCGGGCTCCACACCCTGCGCATCGTCCACGGCAAAGGGACCGGAGCCCTGCGCAGCAAAGTGCGTGACTATCTGCAGCGCAAAAAACAAGTCCTCTCCCTGGAAACGCCCCTGGCCAGCGAAGGTGGCAGCGGGGTGACGCTGGTGAAGATCTGATGGACCGCAACCTGATCGATCAAGTGCGCAGCAGCAACGACATCGTGGAAGTCGTCCAGGAATACCTGCCCCTCAAGCGCGCCGGCTCCAACTGGCGAGGCATCTGCCCCTTTCACAACGACACCAACCCCTCGCTGTATGTCAGCCAGCCCAAACAGATGTTCAAGTGTTTCGCCTGCGGCAAGGCCGGCAACGTCTTCACCTTCGTGCAGGATTACGAGAAGCTGAGCTTCTTCGAAGCCCTGAAAAAGCTGGCCCGGCGAGCTGGCATCGAGATCCCGGATGCCGACCGCACCAAGACCGTCTCCACCAAGCGCGACCAACTCCTGCAGATCTACACCACGGCCCGGGATTTCTTCACCGCCAACCTCTTCGGGCACGGCAAGTTTGTCCTGGACTACCTCGCGGGACGCTCGCTGAGCCCGGAAACCGCCCGCAGCCTGGAGCTCGGCTACGCGCTCAACAGCGAAAAAGCCCTGCTCAACCACCTGCTCAAGGAAGGCCATTCCGTCTCCCTGCTCAAGGAATCCGGCCTCTTCGGCAACTACTCCGGAAACCTGGTGGATTTCTTCCGCCAGCGCCTCATGTTTCCCATCCACAACAACATCGGCGAGGTGATCGCCTTCGGCGGCCGCGTCCTCGAACCCGAAAGCAAGCTGGGCAAATACGTCAATTCCGCCGGCACCGAACTTTACACCAAGGGCAAGGAACTATACGGCCTGTTCAAGACCAAATACGAGATCAGCAAAGCCGGCTCAGCCCTCGTCTGCGAAGGCTACTTCGACTTTCTCCGCCTCTACCAGAACGGTTTCCTCAATTCCGTCGCCTCGCTGGGCACCGCGCTTACGGACGACCAGATCTATCTCCTCTCGCGCTACGCCAACCAGGTCTACATGCTCTACGACGGCGACAGCGCCGGCATCCGCAATGCCGTCCGCGGAGCTCTGATGTGCCTGGGCAAAGGTTTGGACGCCCACATCATCGAACTGCCGGACAAGCACGATCCCGATTCCTTCCTGTTGGAGCGGGGTCCGGACGCCCTGCGGGAGAGGATCGAAGCCGCCCGCGGCGTGGTGCGGTTCCTGGCCGAAGCCCAGTCCAGGATTCCGCCCGAAGAGCGCATCAACCAGGTCCTGGACGCCCTGCGCGGCCTGCGCGACCCCGTCAAGCGCGAACTCATCGTCAAGGACGTCTCCGAGGCCTTCGGCGTCTCCACCAATGCCCTCTTCTCCAAATTGCGCCGCGCTTCGGCCCCCATCCCCCAGGCCGCGGATGCCGGCGCCCCTCCCGCTTCGCCCCCGCTCGAAGAATATTCCGAGGAACGCTATCTGCTCATTCTGGCCCTCAAAGATCCCGAATCGTTTGGCGTACTTGCCTCGGAACTCACACCGGATTATTTTGCTAATAGGGTGTATCGGGAATTGTATAAATATCTGACCGCCAATGCTTCCGCGGCCGATATCCGGGAACCCCTCACTTTGTTGGACAACTTTGAGAACAAGGAGTTAAAGGATCTTTTGGCAGATTTTCTGTTCGAAGACCTCCCGGAACTGAGCTTCGACGCCAGTCTGGAACAGGTAAAACTGCGCAAGATCCAAAGGGATCTGGCGGAGCTGGACCGCCGCATCATGGCGGAACCCCAAAACCTGGAACTCCTGGCCGAGAAGAAAAAGATCGCCGCCGCCTACCGCCGGATGACCCGCAAGGTCGTCCACAAAGTCTTATCCTAACCCATGCAGCGCAAGGAGCATGAATGATCACTTACAACGAATGCCTGAAAAAACTGGTCGAACTTGGCAAAGAGTCTGGCTACATCACCTTTAAACAGATCAACGACATCCTGCCCAACAGCGCCTTTTTCCTGGACAAGGTCGACGACATCATCTTCGACCTCCGCCAGGACGGCATCGAGATCATCGACGAAACCGAAAAGCGCCTCACCAAGGACGGGCTCGCCATCCGCAAGACCGCCGCGCCCAAAAAATTCAAGGCCAAGCGCTTCTACGACGACCCCGTGCGCATGTATCTGCGCGAAATGGGCCGCGTCCCCCTGCTCGACCGCGAAGGCGAGGTCCGCGTCGCCCAGAAGATCGAAACCTACCAGAAGATGATCAACCAGAATGTCTTCAAGTCCGGCTCCACCTTGCGCGAAATGTACAACTTCCTCCACCGCTACCGCGAACGCCGCGTCCGCCTCGACCAGATCTTCCGCGTGGACATCGGAACCTGGATCGACAAAAAACAGGACGTCATGCTCATCGACCAGTTCCGCGACATCCTCAAAAAAAACGAGGCCACCCTCGACAAGATCGGCCAGATCCTCGACAGCTGCGACTACGACGACAGCGGCAACGCCAGCCGCCAGGAGGAAATCGACGCCCTCCGCTCCGACATCATCGCCACCTTCAGCACCCTCAACTACAACGACAAACTCATCAAGCGCATGGTCTACCGCATCCGCAGCCTGGTGGAACGCATCGAGGAAAGCTACAACAGCATCACCGAACTCACCCGCATCAAGCGCTTCACCATCGACGAAATCTGCACCTACGGACGCCGCGCCAAAAAGTCCGACGAGGACTTCGCCGATGTGCATAAGGAAACCAACCTCGACCCCAACATCTTCGTCGAAACCCTGCGCAAGATCAAGAACGCCCGCCGCAAGATCCGCCGCGTGGAACTGGAAACCAAGATGACCGGCACCGACCTCGTCTTCCTCCTGCGCGAGATCGACCGCGCCGAACGCAACAAGGAAAAAGCCCAAAACGAAATGATCGAGGCCAACGTCCGCCTCGTCATCTCCATCGCCAAACGCTACAACAACCGCGGCCTCGAATTCCTCGACCTCATCCAGGAAGGAAACACCGGCCTCATGCGCGCCGTGGAAAAATACGACTACCGCAAGGGCTACAAATTCAGCACCTACGCCACCTGGTGGATCCGCCAGGCCATCACCCGCGCCATCGCCGACCAGGCCCGCACCATCCGCATCCCCGTCCACATGATCGAATCCATCAACAAGATCAACCGCACCAGCCGCCGCCTGATGCAAAAACTCGGCCGCGAACCCTTCCCCGAGGAGATCTCCGAGGTCCTGGACATGCCGCTGGACAAGGTCAAAAGCATCCTCTCCATCTCCAAGGAACCCGTCTCCCTGGACAAACCCATCGGCCACGACAGCGAGGACAGCATCCTCGGCGACTTCATCGAGGACCGCACCATCATCAGCCCCGAACGCCTCGCCGAACGCTCCCTGCTCAAAAAACAGGTCGACGAGGTGCTCAAGACCCTCACCACCCGCGAGGAACGCGTCATCCGCCTGCGCTTCGGCATCGACGACGGCTACCACCGCACCCTCGAGGAAGTGGGCAATATCTTCCAGGTCACCCGCGAACGCATCCGCCAGATCGAGGACAAAGCCCTCAAAAAACTCCGCCACCCCTCCCGCAGCGCCGTCCTGCAGCAGTTCATGGACAATTTCAATGTGAAATGAGCCCTGCAGTGGAAGGCTGAAGCGGAGATCTGGCAAGCTCCGGCTACAGGCCGCGCTCTCACAGGATCACATCTTACGCGACCCGGGTTACACGCCCGGGTTTTTTGTCTTGCCAGCTGATGTCCCAGATAATCAGGACCCAGGCTGGAGTCTCACGACGCAGGAGCATCGACTTCAGCCGCCTTGGTTGGAACGCCGGTATCCGGGGTCCCCAAAGCCGCGTGGAGCGGGGGTGTGGGGTGGTCAACCGGTCGGACCGCCGGATTGATCCGGCTCTCGAGGCTTCCTATCTGTCGCTGAATGTGGGTTTGTGCCAGATAAATCAGGCACGACCGACCAGATGAATCTGGTGTTCCAATCCACGCTTCCACGCCCCCATGTCATCCCGGGCTTGACCCCGCATGTCATCCCGGGCTTGACCCGGGATCCAGTCTTTTCCACCTTTCTACGACATCTCTGCTCTTTGCTCTTTGCTCTTTGCTCTGATCCCACGCCCCCCTGTCATCCCGGGCTTGACCCCGCCTGTCATCCCGGGCTTGACCCGGGATCCAGTCTTTTCCACCTTTCAACGACATCTCTGCTCTTTGCTCTTTGCTCTTTGCTCTGATCCCGCGCCCCTATGTCATCCCGGGCTTGACCCGGGATCCAGTCTTTTCCACCTTTCAACGACACCTT
>CAYXEF010000011.1:0-22127 GCA_964463825.1 uncultured Candidatus Cloacimonadota bacterium
CCCCCCCTGCCGGTCGAACTCTCCTATTTCAGCTGCGCGATGAACACCGCCAATTCCGCCGTCAACCTTACCTGGGTCTCGCAGACCGAGACCGGAATGGTCGGCTACCGCATCTATCGCGGCGACACCAATGTCTTGGAACAGGCAGCGGATCAGGAGGTCTTGATCGAGGCCACCAACAGCTCGCAATCCACGATCTATTTCTTCAGCGATACCAATATCGAGAGCGACCACCTCTACCACTATTGGCTGGAAGCCCTCGATCTGGACGGATCCAGCCAGTTCTTCGGCCCCACCAGCATCACCACTCCAGGCCAGGCATATTACGCGCCCGACATTCCTTTGGATACAGGGCTGACCAGTATCTATCCCAATCCCTTCAATCCTGATCTGACCATCCAATACACCCTGGACCAGGCAAAAGATGTGCAGATCTACGTGAGTAACATCCGTGGCCAGATCGTGCGCCAGCTGGTGTCCGAAACCAAGGACCGGGGAGTTCATCAACTGATCTGGGACGGGCGTGACAACAACGGCAACGCCTGCAGCTCCGGCGTGTTCTACATCAGGATGATCGTGGGCGGCAAAGACTACACCCGCAAGGCGATCCTATTGAAATAGCATATATAAAATCCCCAAGCGCTGCATCAGATATCAGACCTCCCCCCAACGGGAGGTCTTTTTCATATTGGTTGAGCGCTGTCGGTCCAAGCTGCGGGACCCCTATCATGACATTGTCCGGCATGTTCGCTGCGTTCCCAAACCAAGGCTAAGCTGCAAGCCAGCGCTTCCGGATCACAATTCAGCCTGGCCAGCATTCGGCGCATTATTCTCTTGAGCCACCCAGCAGGGGATCAGGGTGAAAGAAGCTATGCCAGTCCAAAGCAAAGCGAACCTATATCAGCGATGTATTAATTCGGCAAAAACATAAATCATATAATATGGATATTCACGGTATCTATAAGACTTCATGACAGACACAAATTATGAATATCATTACGCTAAAGCACCGTAATTTCTTCTTGACATGATATATCACTTGCGGTAAGTTGACATTATGAATAACATCTTGCGGTCCGGCGACGATCAGAACGATGCTTGGACATTGCGCAAGCGGCAACCAAAGCCGACGTTCAACATATATAACTGGAGGTAGTTATGAAGACCTTGCAAGCGGTCATGATCATGGTGGCGCTGATATTGGTTGTAGGGGCGGGTCATTTGGCGGCCGATCCAGCTTGGGACCCCGGTTTGTCCGTCAGCAGACCTGAGGATCAAACAAGGGTGACCCGCCTATGGACGGGATTCATTTCCCCGATGTGGAATAATGCCAACAACTGGACCCCGATCGGCATACCGTCGCCTGCGGACGACGTTGTCATCCCCGCGGCGCTCACTATGCCGATGATCAACTCGCCCGGCGCGTATTGCCACAGCCTGGTTAACAATGTCGGCATGATCCTGATGATCACGCCTCCCGGCACCTTGCACGTCTTCGGTCAAGTCGATAATTATGGCAATATTGACATGCACAATGTCATGATCGTGGACACGCATCTGATCATGCATCCGGGTTCCTATCTGGCGACTTCGAATCCGGCCGCCCAGTTAACGGTCAATGGCAATTGCGCTCTGGATACGGATTCCACTATCATGATGAATGCCGGGACGTTCATTATGAGCGGCTCCGGGCCAGGTGTGCTAACCAATAACGGCGATAACTGCTCGTTCTTCGATGTGTTCCTTAATAAAACTGGCAGTAACGTCACATTCTCCAATGTCAGCAGCACGCCCGTCTTCGTGGCCGGCAGTTTAACGGTGGGCGGCTCTACGACCTGCAGCGTCCAGATGACTCCGGCACTGCTGCTGGCCGGCAACCTGCTGGTCAATTCAGGAGGCCATTTTTACGGCCAGCAGGGCGAGGTCTGTTGCAATGGTGGTGGAACCATCTACCAGACCGTCAACTTCACAAACACGGACAGTTATTTCAACCATCTGCGCATCCTCGGCGGCGTAGCCCTGAGCAACAACATCCGCATCAACGGCAACATCTATCTAGACGGCGGAAACTTCGCTCCGGGGATGTTCACTGTCTATCTGAAAGGTTACTGGTACAATAACGTCGGCCCGTCGGCCTTTTCCAAAGGCAGTTCCCGCGTGACGTTCAACGGTCCATCTGCACAGTCGATAGTTTTATCGATGACATCGACCATTCGGGTGGAGTATTTTCATATCCTGGAAGTGAATAAATCAGGTGGCAGCGCATTACTTCTTGACCAACCAGGCCAGTCTGTTGTCTGTGATGCCTACGACTGGTCCTCCGGATCGGTCACGGTAGTAGATGGAACGCTGACCATCAATTCCCTTGCGGATGTCTGCATCACCGGCAAGTTTGTGGTGCACTCCAATGGATCGGTCAGCATCACGAGCACCGGATCGGTGAGTTTCGACTGCGACCTGTACATCTATGGAGGAACAGTCCATATTTATGGCGGGACGACCGATTCCCAATGGCCGGGCTCATCCCCGGGCAGCATCACCATGAGCGGAGGGCTGCTGTATTTTCATGATGTGGGTGTGGTCGTGAACAACCTCTTTGCCTTTACAGAAAACATCAGCGGCGGCACAATCCGGGTAAATGGTGGCTTTTACATCGGGCGTCCGGATTTCCACCCCTCAGGCGGTACCATCGAATTCGTGGGTTCCAATCCCGCCACGATCGGCATGGTTGACGGCGCATGTTTCTATAATGTGCTCGTCGACAAGGCGGTTCCGCCGCCTCCGGCTCCGGTTCTCAGGGAACCCAGCCGGGATACGACTCTCTACTCCGTGTCCGACTTGGACATCCAGGGCAGCCTTGGTGTGGAGAGCGGTTCCGGACTGGACCTTGACCATTATGCTGACGTTTACGGTCCAGCCACGGTATCAGGCTCCCTCTGGGTGCGCGTGTCCGGAGATACGGGCAATCCCTCGCTGGATCTGCACAATGGTGTAGATATCGAGATCGGCTCCCATTGGGAATTGGTCGCCTTTGTCTGGGTGAAGGTGGAAGGGCCGGTTCCTTATCCGGCTCAGGATGTGGATGGAGAGATCGTCATTGAGGAGGATGCCAAATGGGAATCCTGCTCCGTTCCCATGAACGTCGGCCCCACAGGCAGCATTGTTTTCGTTGCGGGTGGCGGCGGCGGTATGGGCGGAGTGCGCTGTCCCGGTTTTTCTGCCACCTATCCCGGGACATTTGTGTCCCCGGTGGGAACCCTGGAGCTGACCGGCAGTGCGGACGGACCGCGCTATTTGAACCTGGCATCGGGCAACCATTGCTGCAACCTGCTGATCAACTCCCTGGGACCGATCGTCCTGCAAAACGACTGCGACATCCTCGGCGATTTGGACATCCTGCAGGGAAGCCTCGATGTTTCGACCTCCAATTTCGATATCAACCTCCACGGCTCTTGGACGGACGAAATGGCCCCCACCGGTTTTGAAGCCCGCAACGGCAGTGTCAGTTTCCTGGGCAGCGGATCTTCGGACATCGATGCCGGCGGTGCGGAGGAGAGTTTCTTCGACGTAATCATCGCTAAACCTGGCGGCATGGTCACGGCATATGGGATCAACGGTACTTTGCATGTTTGCGGAGACCTGGACGTGCACATCGACAGTTTCTTCGACGTCTACACCGAGATCGAAGTGGATGGCGACCTTGACCTGTGGGGCGATCTGCGCGACAATGACTGCGACGTTGCCATCCACGGCTACCCCCATTTGGCTGCTGGCAGCGAGCTCCGCATACTTGGGACCGACGGCCGTGTACTCTGCGACGCCCCCTCGCTGGCCCTGCCGCCCCTGAACATCGCAGGATATGTCTGGATCCAGGACGGCACACTGGAAGTGACCCAAATGCCGGTCAGCGTGGCATCCTCCGGTAATGTCTATTTCTTCTGTGGCGGTGGAGGCAGCGGCGGCCGCATCAAGTGCCCTAGCTTCCAGGCTCTGACGCCAGGGACCTTTGTGCCTGACTGTGGTACCTTGGAACTGACAGGCACCGCGCCGACCTCGACGCACTATTTGAACATCGGTACCGGGAACCACACCTACGACTTACTGATCAACGATTGGCTGGTGGTCCTGCAAAACGATTGCGATATCTATGGCGACCTGCACATCCAGCAAGGGATCCTGGATGTGTCGCCATCCAATTACGCCATCAACCTGCGCGGGTCCTGGACGAACGATGTGGCTCCCGCCGGCTTTGAAGCGCGCAACGGCACTGTGACCATGCTGGGCGGCGGCAACGTATACATCAATGCTGGAGGATTGCGCGAGGAATTCTTCAACCTGAACATCGCAAAATCCGGCGGCGGCAGGGTGAGCACCAACTGCGAGCTGCAGATTAACGGCTCTCTTACGGATATGCCCGATAGTTTCTTCGACGTTTTTTTCGACATCGACATCATGCAGAACGCCGTGACGCAGGGATACATAGTTATACACGGCAGCGCCACCGTGTTGGTCTTTGGCAGTTACGACACGACTCCGACCCATTATCTGACGGTTGCCAATGGAGGTCACCTGGTGTTGAACATCGTATCCGCGGCCGAAGTGGAGGAAGAAGGCGAGGTGGTGATGGAGCAGGGATCGCTTTGGGAATCCAACGCTCCCCTGTGCGTGACTACCACTGGCAGCATTACGTTTACTGACGGCGGAGGAGGGGGCTCCGGCGCCTGTATCGCCTTTCCCGGATTCACTGCCCTCACTCCGGGCAGTTTTATCCCGGCTCTGGGAACCTTGGAAATCACCTCCGCGCTGGGCGTCTGGCCCCAACACCTGAATATCGGGCCCGGGAACCACGCGTTCAACCTGGTGATCAATTCGTCTGGTCCGGTATGTTTGGATAACGACTGTGACATCTATGGCGACCTGCACATCATCCACGGACCCCTGGACGTTTCTACCCTGAACCGCGAAATCCGCCTCTACGGCTCCTGGACCGACGATACCGCGCCATTGGGATTTGAAGCCCGCAACGGTACCGTCCGCTTCCTGGGCGGCGGTGCGGGAAGTGGTGCCGATATATTTACCGGCGGAGGAGTAGAAAGCTTCTTCGACGTGATCATCAACAAACCTGCCGGCACCGTGACCAGCCACTGCGGATTGCAGCTCGCGGGAGACCTGGCTATCTGGCCAGACAGCTTCTTCGACGTCTTTTTTGACGTGCTGGTGGACGGAGATCTGGATCTGCTGGGAGACCTTCATTGCAGCGTTCCTCTCACACTGACTCTCCATGGCAGACTGTTTTCGGCGGCCGGAAGCCAGTTACTGCTGGGCGATGGGTTGCTGCATTGCGACAATGCGGATCTGCCACGCACGACCGAGATTTTAGGCACTGTCGTTCTGGGCGGGGGTTCCTGCGCGTTTGACCACCATCATTTGACGATTCTGTCCAGCGGTGCGATCGTGATCAGCGGCGGGGGAGGCGCCGGAGGAAATGTCGGCTGTACCGGCCTGACCGCACTGACCCCGGGAAGCTTCGTGCCCAGCCGCGGTATTCTGAGGCTGACCGGCGATCCGGACGGCGTGCTTGAACATCTCAATCTGGCCAGCGGCAACCACTGCTGCGGCCTGACCATCGACGCCATCAGCCCGGTCCAACTGGATAATGATTGCGATGTCTTGGGAGACTTGCACATCCTGCAAGGCACACTGGATGTCTCGACCGCAGACCGTTTGCTGAGGGTGGGCGGTAACTGGGTAAACGACAATCCCAGCCTGGGTTTTGAAGCCCGCAACGGTACGGTCATCTTCGGTGGCGGCGGCGGCGGCGGAGCCTGTTCCATCAGCGCCGGCGGCTTGCGCGAGGAATTCCATAACCTCGTTATCGATAAAGCGCTGAGTACTGATACCATCACTCTCGACGACCACGTCTGCACGTTGGGCGACGGAGTCTGCGATATCATCCGGGGTACCCTCTATGTCAACGACCATGAGCTTACCGTCAGCGGTAACTGCAACATCGCGGGCGGCGGAATCCTCTTCCTTGATGGTGGCATCTGCGCTATGGGGGAGGGCAGGATCCTGACCGTAAACAGCGGCGGGACCTGCAAAGCCCACGGCAACCGCAACCGCGAGTCCAGGATGAAAGGCAAGGAAGACACCGGCCGCTGGAAACTGAAGGTCAACAGCGGAGGCCATATCTCCGCCAAGCAGACCGAATTCAAGCACCTGCGCGAGGAGGGGGTAAAGGTCTATCCCGGCGGTATTATCGATCCGGACGGCGATTTCGACGAGTGCAGGTTCAATTCCGGCGCTGCCGGTTGCACTTTCCTGACCCTCGACAACAGCCAGGCACTGACCATCGACGCCATTGAATTCGTTTCCGGATCCAGCGAACAATACAACATTGCTAAGATGGAAAACGCCGGCCATATCCTGGTGGAGAGCTGCAGCGGCAATTTCACCGGCCCCTTGCATGAGTACGATCCCCACGGCCGCATCGAATGGGTGGGGTTCGATCCCAATCTGGTCATCAGCGGTTTCGAGGTCTCGGATCCCGACCCCATGTATCCGGATCTGATCTCCTACACCGTGCATGTGCTCAATGATTCAGACTACCCCGTCACAAGCCCCTTCAACCTGCATCTGTTCCTGAACCGTGATACGCCACCGGAGTTGTACGAAGCTGGCGACCTGGTCCATTCCTGCGGACCTCTGCCCGGGCATGGCGTTTGCAGTCATACCTTCACGGATGTGGGCTATCTACCGCCGGATCTCTGGCATTCCTGGACCTGTGCCGATCCCGAAAACGTGATCCTGGAAGAAGAGGAAACGGATAACCTGGCCGGGCCGCTCACTGTGACCTGGCGTCCTCTGCCCAACCTCGTCGTGACGGAGTTCACGGCCTCGGACTATAATCCCGTCGTCGGCACTCCGGTCAACCTGCACGTTGAGGTCACCAACCAGTCGCCGACCACGATCGAAGTGGATTGCATCTGGATCCGCATCTACGATCCCGTGACCGGCGAGCTTATCCACGAGGAATGCGTGCCGGTCGACGACGGCTTGTTGGGCTTCGGAGTGTTGGAACTGGATGTCCCGCATACTCGCTATGCGCCCCTGACCGAGCTGCTGGCCGTGTGGGCCGATCCCCTGAACGCCATCCCCGAATCAAACGAATCGGACAACCAGGCCGAACTGCCGCAACCCCTTGTCTGGAGCGGGCTGCCCGACCTGGTGGTGGTGTCCTTCATTCCTTCCGATCCTGACCCCTATGTGGCGGATCTAATCAGTTACAACGTCACAATCCTCAACGACTCCGACACTCCGATCCTAACGCCGTTTACTGTCCATTTCTTCAAAAACCGGCCGACTCAGCCCGGATGGGGAGAATTCGGCGATCTGCTGCATAGCTGCGGGCCGATGCTGCCCCACGCCAGCTACAGCTTCAGCTTCGACAACCTCTATTCCATGGAGCCCGAGATTTGGAATTCCCACTTGCTGATCGATCCCGAAGGGGTGATCCATGAATCTGAGGAATTCAACAACCATCAACAGGGATTGATCCAATACCATCCGCTGGATCAGCCGCAGACCTTTATCATGCCCCTACGCTCTGTCGGCAGGTACAACCAGGCCAGGATTGCCTGGAACTATCCGCTCTGGGTCTCACGCTTCAAAATCTACGCCAGCGATGATCCGGAAGGGGATTTCATCCTGATCGATTGGACTGTCGATTCCTTCTTCGACGTGTACCTGGATGCTCCCAGGCTTTTCTACAGAGTCACGGCCGAAAGGGACGCTCCACCCGAATAAGAAACCTGAGATCGATATCAAATCTGCCCCGGTTGATGTCAGCCGGGGCTTTTTCTGTACTACCCCTGGCCGGGAATCCGGATCCCATTGCCGGTACGGGATTCACGGAACACGGACAACTGCTTGTCCGCCAAACGTAAACCACTTGCCTCCGGTTATCATTGCGGACTCACTGCGGACTTACTGCGGACTTTGTCCGTAATGAGTCCGCAGTGAGTCCGCAATGATAACCGGAGCGGAACAGGAGATAAGTGAGTAATTTGCTGATTGGTTTCGATTTATGTGTGCTTGTGTGAATATCAGTATCAGGTCAGGGTTGAGGGGTTAGAGTCTGAAGGCTTCGCAGCAGCGGATCAGTTCTTTGATCCGGGTGGTGTTTTCCGCTTGATTGATGGCCTTGCGGAGTTCAGCGCCGCCGACCAGGCCTTTGGTGTAGAAACAGAGTTGGGAGCGCATTTCTTTGGTCACGATGCTTTCCGGTTTGTAGCGCAGCGCCAGGTCGATGTGGGCGAACATGGTGGCCAGCAGCAGGTCGCGCGTGACGGGTCGGTAATAGCCGTGGTCGAGTAACTGCCGGCACTGGTCGAAGATCCAGGGTTTGCCCAGAGCGCCGCGTCCGATCATCACGGAATCGCAGCCGGTGTGGGCGAACATGCGCAAGGCGTCTTCGGGGTCGCGGATGTCACCGTTTCCGATGAGCGGGATGTCCAGCGCCTGCTTGAGCCGCGCGATATGCTCCCAATTGGCCACCCCTCCAAACATCTGGACCTGGGTGCGCGCGTGCAGGCAGAGGAAATCCGCTCCGGCATCCTGCAGCGCCAGGCCGAACTCCCGGTAGTTCAGTTCGCGATCGCTCCATCCGCTGCGGAATTTGACGCCCAGAGGGATGACTCCGGCCAGGACGGATCTTACCTTCCGCACGATCTCCGCCGCCAGGACCGGAGTCCGCATCAGGGCTACGCCGGCGCCGCGCTTGACGACTTTCTTTACGGGGCAGCCCATATTGAGGTCGATGAAGTCCGGATGCCAGGCCAGACAAAGCTCCGCGGCTTTGGCCAGGACCAGTGGATCGGAGCCGAAAAGTTGGATGCCGAAGGGGCGCTCCGCCTCCTCGAAGAGGGTGAATTGCCGCGTGCGTTGCTGCCCGCGGGCCAGTCCGTCGGCGCTCACCATTTCGCTGACCAGGACCTCGGCTCCGTGCTGTTTGCAGAGATTGCGGAAGGCTTGGTCGGTGTAGCCGGCCAACGGCGCGAGCCAGCCACGGTGGTCGGTGAGCGGGCTTAGATCAGTCACAGCCGGCGGAAGCACATAAAATTCGGCGCGTAGCCCTGGCGCTGCTGCTCGGCTTCGTACCAGGTGCGGACATGGTCGTCCAGACTGGGCTGCACGCCGATCACGGGATCGAAGACGGATATATAGCGCGGGTTGCGCAAAAAAGCCTCGGCGATCCAGGCGGCGTACTCGGCATGGTCGGTGGACACATGCACCAGGGCGTCCGGCATAAGGACCGTGGCCAGGGCGTTCAGAAAATCCTGCTGAAAGAGGCGCCGCTTGTGATGCCGCTTCTTGGGCCAGGGATCGGGATGCTGGATGAAAGCGCCGCTGACGGATGACTCCGGCAGCGCCTGAGCCAGGTTGGCGTCCACCATGAGCCGCACCACGCGCACGTTGGGATGCCGCTCAGGCGAGAGTTTCTTCAGGATGTTGCGGATGCGCTTGTCCCGCGCCTCAAAGCCGAGAAAGTTGTACTGCGGATGTTGCAGGGGGTATTGGGATATGAATTCGCCCTTGCCGGAACCGATCTCTATATACAGCGGCTGAGCGTTGCCGAATAACTCCGCCGGATCCAGCGCCGCGTCTTTGCCCTCCACCACGAACTGAGCCCAATCCTCAGGCATCGTCTTCATCGGCCTCCGCTTGCTCCCGGACCCGGCGCAGATCCTTGCCGTAGAGGCTGCGCAGGATCACCATGTCCGCCAGTGAAAGGCCGAAGGTGACAAAGATGAACATGATCAGGGCCGGAACGTAGAACTGGGACAGGCCGCCGGCGGGGAAGGCGGTGTCCGTGATCAGATAGAGCGCGCGCAGATACAGCGTCAGCAAGCCCGCGGCCACCACCGAACAGACGATCATGCGCAGGCGCAGAAACGCCCGCAGGTAAAAGAGCCGCAGGATCAGCAGCGCCAGCAGCACCGCCAGGGCGAGATTGGCCAGATAGAAGTTCAACAGCGTGAGCTGGAATTTGCTGAAGTAGAGCAGCGAAAAGCCCAGCGGCAAGGCAATCACGGCCAGCCAGACCAGGGAACTTCTCAGGTAGTGCCCGATCAAAGCCACCGCGCCGGCCAGCAGCGCCAGGTAGAGCAGCAGCGTCTGGTAGTCGATGGTAGAGGTCTGAGCGGTTGTGGCAGAGGGTTGCGGCTTGTTGACCAGGATGGGATCGCCCGCTTGGGGCGCGGAGCTGACGGCGACGGGCTGCTTTTCCTGATTCGAATACAGCAGCGTGTATCCGGCCCAGGACACCAGCACCGGGATCACTATCGCCAGGAGCATGACCGGCTTGAAACTTACTTTATCCATGCTATCCTCGAGAGATTTTTATTGACTTTTCCATATGAGTTCATTTTGTGGCGGTGCGGCTGTCTGTCAATCACAATGTCTGAGCGCGGCAGCCGTTTCACCATGACAGCACAGGAGAACAGATGCTCAAGATCATGCGCGGCCTGAGGCAAAAACTGGCCCGAACCAAAAGCGGCTTCATCGGCAGGATCGCCGAGGCGATCAAGCTGCGGGGCAAGGTGGACGATGAACTAATGGAGCAGATCGAGGAGATTTTACTCAAATCCGATACCGGCGTGGAAATGACCGGGGTCATCATGGACCGGCTCACGGAGCGGGTGCGCGTGGAGCGCATTACCGAAGCGGAACGGCTGGGGGTCGTCCTGCAGGAATTAATGCGCGGGATCCTGCTCGAGGATTATTCCGATGCGGCTGATTTCTTTGGCGAGATCGACGCCCGGCCTTATGTGATCGTGTTTGTGGGCGTCAACGGAGTGGGTAAGACCACCAGCATCGGCAAATTGGCGCACCGCCTGACGCAGCAGGGCAAGAAGGTGATGATCGTCGCGGGGGACACCTTCCGGGCCGCGGCCATCGAGCAATTGGCGATCTGGGCCGAACGCGCCGGCGCGGCGCTGGTCAGATCCCAGCCCAACGCCGATCCCGCCGCCGTGATCTACGACGGCATCAGCTCCGCCATCGCCAAGGCCTACGACATCGTCATCATCGACACCGCCGGCCGCCAGCACACCCGCGAAAACCTGATGAAGGAACTGGGCAAGATCGACCGCACCATCAAGAAACTAATACCGGACGCGCCACATCAAAGCCTGCTGGTCATCGATGCCACTACCGGCCAGAACGCCGTCTCCCAGGCTGCCAATTTCGACGCCGCCATCAAACTGACCGGACTGGTGCTGACCAAGTATGACGGCACCTCCAAAGGCGGGATCATTTTTGACCTCAAACACAGGCTGCAGCTGCCGGTCAAGTTGCTGGGCGTGGGCGAGGGATTGGAGGATCTGCAGCAATTCGACATCGCGGAGTTTGTCCAGGCTCTCTTTAGCAACGAAACCGATTCCATGGAGGAAGAATGAAAAACAAAGCCCTCAAAATCATCAATCCGATCCTGTTTGTGCTCTTCGCCCTTGCCTTGGTGGCAATGGTCCTGATGCAGCTGGAGCTGGGATCCCGGTTCATCTACAATCTCCACGTCATCTCCGGCGGGCTGTTCTTCGCTTTGGGCATCGTGCACCTGATCCTCAATTGGGGTTGGGTGCGCAACAGCTTCTTCAAGCGCAGAGCCACTAAGAAGAAATAACCAGGCTGAATTATGCCCAGGATCGCCGAGTCCGCGGGCCGGGAAGCCTTGACGCGCCTGCGGGAACTGGTCCAGGCGCCGGCGGACCTCAAGACGCGGCTCATGCTGCTGCGGCAGTTGCTGGAATCTGTCTACCGGACGCTGAGCCAGGACAGCCAGACCGGCTTCTCCGGGCTCTTTGCCCGCATGCAGTATGTGCACAGCCAGCTGAATGCCCCGCCGGAGCTGGTCGCGCAGATCAATCAACTGCGCCTTTTGTGTAACCAAGCCACGCACGAGGATCAGTTCCAACCCCAGGCGCAGAACTGGCTCAACGGCGTGCACGCGATGCGGGAATTGCTCTGTTGGCTGGAGCCCGGGCAGTGTGATCCCGAGTTGGACGCCATCCTGCGGGAGCAGGGCGCGCAAGCATTTCCCGCAGCCGCCCACAAACCCAAGGCCAGCTTCAGCTGCGTGGCCGCGCAATGGAAACTGCTGCGCCAATCCAGCCAGGTCAGTGGCCTGGAACTCACCGCCTATGACGAACAGGGCCAGCTGTGCTCCATCATGCTCAACAATGGCCAGGGCGCGGGCCGGCGCTGGAGCGACCTGAACAAGGTCCTGTGGGAATTCTGCCTGCTGCGCTGCCGCAATCTAACTCCGGTCACCGGCCGCGAACGCGCCTACATGAGCAATCCGCTGACCATGATCGTGGTCGAACCGGATTTTCTGATTGACGCCACCGCCGTGGCGGAGTGTTTCGATAGCAGCGGCGCGCATCCCGAGTATTTCGTCATCAGCCACTTGCTCAAAGAGCCGGCCGCGGACAAGATGATCAAGGGCATCATGGTCAACAACATCCTGGACGAACTGACCTCCGATCCCCGGCAGGAGTATCAGGAGTTGTTCCGCCGGGCGCTGGCCAAGCTGCCGATCGCCATGGTCGCCTTGCAGAAAGAGGCCGCGTTGGGCATCTACAACAGCATCCGGAACGAGCATTTCCCCGGCATCAAGGCTTTCGCCGCCTCACTGCGCGATGCCCACGTGCAGCTGGAACCCAGCTACATCAGCCCGGAATATGGCTTGCAGGGCCGCCTCGACATCCTCTTCAGCCAGGGCGGCAAACAGCATATCGTGGAGTTGAAAAGCGGCAATCCACCTCAACATGACGTCTGGACGCAGCATCAGATGCAGGTGGTAGCCTACAACCTGATCCTGGCCTCGGGTGGGCAGCGCCGGAACCTCGGTCACAGCAGCATCCTCTATTCCGCGGCTGGGGCGGATAACAATCTGCGCCATGTGGTCAACACCCTGGAGACTGAACTGAACCTCCTGATGTGCCGCAACCGCATGGTGGGGATCATACGCGGCCTGGCGACCGATCCGGCCGTTTTCTTTGACTGGCTGCTCAAGCAGCAAACCCAGCCGGGCAAGGATTTCCGCCAAAGCGGACTGCAACTGATCATCGACACCCTGAGAGGAATCTCCCCGCTTGAATATGAGTGGTTTTTGGGCCAGCTGCGCCTGGCGGTGAGGGAGATCTGGTTTGAAAAGACCGGCGGCCTGGGCAGGGACAGTATCTACGGCCACAACTCCCTCTGGCAGGAAAGCGTCGCCGCCAAGCGCGACCGTTACCGCATTCTCAGCTCCCTGCGCGTACGCTCGATCACGTTCAGCACGGTCACGCTGAGTTTGCCGGAGGAGCTTTTGGTCACCGATTTCCGCGCGGAGGACATTGTCGTCCTCTATCGCCATAACACCCCGGTCAGCCGGCAGGAATTACTGCGCGGGCATATCGTGCGCCTCGACGAGCGCGAGGTCGAAGTGGCGGTCCGGGGCGGCATGCGCAATCTTCCAGAGCAGTACAAAAGTGAGCTCTGGGCTCTGGAACACGATATTCTGGAAACGTCGCTTTACAGTCCCCTGGCTGCGATCTTCAGTTTTTTGCGCGCGGAGCCGGAACAGCGCCAATTGTGGCTGGGAGTCCGGGAAGCGCGCTCGGATGCCGGATCCGGGGCAGCGGATGCCTATAATGACGAGGTTTTGCAGCGCTTGCTTTCCTCGCGGGAATATCATATCGTGCAAGGTCCGCCCGGCACCGGTAAGACCTCCGGCCTCCTCGCCTCCTACATCCGGGCTGTCTATTCCAATACAGACAAGAACATCCTTATCCTCAGCTTTACCAATCGCGCAGTGGACGAAATATGCCTCAACCTGCGCCGGCAGGACATTCCCTTCATCCGCACCGGCCATTCCGCCGAAATCGCGAACGAGCTGTTGAACAACCTGATCGAGGGCAGGAAATACGATGAAATCGCCGCCATCATCGGCTCCTGCCGGGTTTGGGTGGCAACGGTGCAAAGCTGTTCCAGCTGGCTGCCGGATCTGCTCAAACTGATGCGCTTCCACGAACTCGTGATCGACGAAGCCTCGCAGATAGTGGAAAACAGCATCCTCGGCATCATCACCCGGGCCGACAAGGTCGTCCTCATCGGCGACCAAAACCAATTGCCTCCGATCAGCCGCCAGACCGATCAGGGCTTCGCTTATCAGGCCCCCCAGCTGCGGGATCTGTGTTATGATTCTTACAGCCAATCCCTCATGGAACGCCTCTGCCGGGTTTGCGCCAAGCGGGGTTGGGAGCGCCCGGTCACCATGCTCCGGCGGCATTATCGCATGCATGAAGAGATCGCGCAGCTGATCCAGCCTTACTATTCCCACCAACTGGTCGCCGTGAGCGAGAGGCAGCGCGAGCCCCTGGCGGAGTCCGGACACGAACTGCTCGCCGCGCGCCTGGTTTGGATCGATTATCCCCCCTCGCGCTTCGCCTATTACGATCCCCGGCAGGCAGAGGGCATCCTGGTACTACTGGAGCTGCTTTTTGGGGAGGGGATCGTGCGTGATCCGGAGGCGGATATCGGCATCGTGGCGCCCTTTCGGGCCATGATCCACATCCTGCTCAAGGAATTGCCGCCTGAGCGCAAGAACATCACCATCGATACCGTGGAGCGCTTCCAGGGCTCGGAACGCAAGAACATCATCATCACCCTGCCCCTGCATTCCCAAGCCGCCCTGCGCAGTATCGAAGCCCTTTCCGCCGACAAAGCCGTCGACCGCAAACTTAATGTGGCCGTCAGCCGTGCCCAGGAGCGGATCTTCGTGTTCGGTTGCCGCGAGCTGTGCCGCGGCTCGGAGCATTACAAATTACTGGTGGACAAAATCGCCGCCTGCGGCAGGGTGTTCACAGCAACTGACATTTTCAAGGAGAAACCATGAATAAACCAGCCCAACCCAACCAGATCAACATCAAGATCGACGAGAAAGTCGGAGAAGGCACCTACGCCAATTTCTTCGTCATCACCAATTCCCCCTCGGAATTCATCATCGACTTCGGCCGCATCCTGCCCGGCATTCCGGACGCCCGCATCTACACCCGCGTGGTCTGCACGCCCCAACACACCAAACAACTCCTGAACCTGCTGCAAAAGAACATCGACGGCTATGAGAGCCAGTTCGGCGACATCAAAGTCCAGGGCCTGCCGGAAAACAAATCCGTGGGCTTCAAGACCGAGAACTGAGAACCTCGCAGTGGGAACCACGCGGATGAGTTGAAAAGTGTAAGGGTTGAAAGGGTTCAGGGATTAACAGACTAACGGTTTTAAGAAAACAGATCAACGGGCTACAGTGGAATCCAGGAAGCTGCGACATTCCAATGCGGTGTGTGCGCAGCGAGCGTAGCGAGCTTGGACTCGAGGATAGATCATACAGGCAACGGCATACAAGGTTAAGTGTATCCCCCTGCTGAAGTCGATGCTCGCCAGCTCGCTCGACTCCAGCATAGATGCTGTCAATTATCGGCTGGATTTAACGGTGCTTTGGTTCTGGATTCCCGTTTAGGGAAGCGCGGAGCTGCTCTGACACAGGTCCGAAATCCTCTTTATCGCGCACCCAAAGCTCCGGTCCGTACTTGATCTTGATGTGGGCAAAAGGTTTGGGCAGGCGTAGGCGGTCCCAGGTGTTGAACACCCACTCCCTGTCGCAGTCCGCGTTGATCGGGATGATCGGGATACGGGCCAGCAAAGCCAGTTGCAGGATACCTTCTTTGACCGTCCCGTGAGGCCCTTTGGGACCGTCGGGTGTGATGGCGAGGCCATGGTCGCGGCTGAGGCGGACGAGTTCCTTCAAGGCTTGCGAGCCGCCGCGCGTGGAGGAGCCGCGCACCAGGCCGTAGCCCAATTCCGCCAGCGGTCCGGCGATCAGTTCGCCGTCCTGGGACGCAGATACCAGCACGAACACCCCCGAACCGATCCGCTGGATGACGAGATTGATCAGATTACGGTGCCAAAAGGCGTAAACGCAGGGCAACCGGTCCGGTGGCTGGCCGCTGACCTCGAACCTGAGGGTTTTTCTGAGCAGGCGGAGGAGCCCGGCGGCGAGTTTGCGCTCCAGCCAAAAGATGAACTTAGGCATCGAGCTTCAGGAGTTTACGTACCACTTTCAACATTTCCGCGCTGGTTTTTAAACCGCCCAGGATCTGCCGCAGACGGCTCAGTTCCTGACGCAGAGCCTGCAAGCGGGACGGATCGTCCAGATAGGACAACACACGATCGCGGATGTTGGCGGGGGTCAGCTCATGCTGGATCAGTTCCGGCAGCAGATCTTTATCCAACACGATGTTGGGCAATCCAATGCGTTTGATGCGCACCAGGCGCCGGCCGATCAGGTAGGAAAGCGGCGAGGCCTTATAACCGATGAGCAGCGGCGTGCCGATGTAGGCCGCTTCCAGCGTGGCGGTGCCGGAGGTGCTGACCAGGAAATCGCAGTATTTGAGCATCTCGTAGTGATAGCCGTCTATGACCCGGAGCTTGGCCAGGCCTGATTTTTCCACCAAGTCCATAAACACCCGGTGATCGGCAGTGCGGGCTTTGGAGACCAAAAACTCGAATCTGTCGGCCGCAAAAAGTTTGGCGCTCTCCATCCACACCGGCAACATCCTGCGGATTACGGCGTTCCTGCTGCCCGGTAAAAAGCCCAGCCACTGTTTGGCGGGATCCAGATCATAGAAGCGGGCAAAATCGCTTCGGTCCATGTCGAAGCGAACTTCCTCGGCAATGGGATGGCCCACGTAACTGGCCGAGACGTTGTGAATGTCCAGCAGCTCCTGTTCGAAGGGCAGGATGCAGGCCACATGGCGGACGCTGGCGCGGAGTTTGAACACGCGCTCGTGTTTCCAGGCCCAGAATTGCGGACAGATAAAGTAGAGCACGGGCAGGCGCAGGTTGTCCGCAAGATTGGCCATGCGCAGATTGAGGCCGGGATAGTCCACCAGGATCACCAGATCCGGCCGCTCGCGGGCAAAGAACCTCTTCAGGCCGCGTTCCACCTGCCAGAAAAAGGGCAGGTGCCGCAGAACCTCGGCAAACCCCATGACATTGAAACGCGCGAATTCATACAAAGGCTGAAGTCCTTCCGCCTGCATCCGGCTGCCCCCGATGCCCACGTGGCGGAGTCCGGGAATGCCGGCGTTCAAACTCCTCATCACCAAACTGGCGTGCAGATCACCGGAATTTTCACCGGCCAGCCAGAACAGGGTGATCTGCTTCGCGGACATGTGTCAGCCCAGAAGTGTGGTCCCCAGCAGTGTGATCGCGGTCACCACCGCAGCGGCGATCAGGACGCCGATGAAGATCCAGAGCAGTGATTTGAGCAGGGGCAGATCCAGGAACTTGGCGGCCAGGGCTCCGGTCCAGGCTCCCGTTCCCGGCAGCGGGATGCCGACAAAGAGCGCCAGGCCCAGTTCCTCGTAGCGTTCCACCACCCGGCTCCGGTTACGGGTGCGTTTGTGAAGCCACTCGCTGAAGCGCCGGCCCCAGCCGTATTTGCCGATCAGGCGCAAAAACCAATCCAGCAGCAGCAGGATAAAGGGGACCGGCAGCATGTTTCCTGCGATGGATACCAGCACCGCTTGCGGCCAGGGCAGGCCGAACAGCGCGATGCCGATGGGAATGGCGCCCCGCAGTTCCACGATCGGGATCATGGAGATCAAAAACACGATCAGCAAGGGACTCAGTCCTTTCTCCTGCAGCGCGGCGGCGGCGCGTTCGCCGAAGGAAACGGCGTTCAGCAGCCCTGTCCCGCAGAGCAGGATCAGGGCTATTAACAACAGTCTGCGCATGTTACTCCAAAGAAAATCCTGAAGGTCATATTCATTGATATCCAGTCTGGCTGCAGGGCGATTTTTGACAAGAGAAATCCTGAGCGTGGGCACAAAAAAATTGGATGCGGGAGCGACGGATTCGGGCTATACTGTAAACATATAAGTAAATCACGACAAAGGATGAACAATGGCACATAAAGAAGAGCTGCTCAATTCGATCAAAAAGGCGATGCAGGGAGAAATGGATAGCGTTACGCTCTACGGCAACGCGGCCGCCCATTCCGCCGATCCCGAGGTAAGCGCTTTCTTCGCCGCTCGCCGGGACGAGGAACAGCGGCACTATAACTACCTGCTGAAGTATTATCAGGAGATCGCGCAGGATAAAAACCTCAGCGACGAGCAACTGAAAGAGCTGCAGCAACAGGCGCTGCATCCGATCTTTTCGGGAGAATTCATCCAACGCATCGGAGCCGACCAATACCTGTTTTCGGCAATCTCCACAGCGCTGCTGCTGGAAAAGGACTCCTTCGAGCATTACCACAAGTGCTCGCTGCTGACGGACAACATCACGCTGCAGTCTTTCTTTGGGCTGCTGGAGCAGTGGGAGATCCGGCACTACGACGAATTGCTGCGCATCCAGAAGGACGCCGAGGAGCATTACTGGCAGGCCAACCGCTTTCAGCCGTTCTGAGGCTCAGCGGTAAAACTGCTCCAGCACTTTGAGGCTGCGCAGTTTCAGCGGATGGTGGAATTGAGCCTCGTAGAACCGCGCGAAGAGATCATTCAGTTGGCTGACCGTTTTGCCCTGGGGCTGGATAGTGTCCAGATAATCACCGATCCGGGGCAGTAACTCCAAAATCTGGGAGGCTTGCGGGATCAGGGTAGTCAAGCCATCCTGTGCTGAGGTGCTTTTCAGGCATGCGGAGCAAAGCAGTTTGACGGCCGCGTGTTCGTAGCCGGCAATGGCAACCGGGGACTGGCGGCAGCTGTGGCAGCAGGCGGTGTCCCAGGAGATGCCCAACATCCTGAAAACGCGCAGCAAAAAGCGCCACCAGACCAGGATCACGGCTCCCGTGAGTGTCTCCAGGTAATCCAACCATGTTTGCAGCAGGCGGTAGTAGTCCGGGCATTCATCCACAGGCAGGATCAACTGGGAGTAGAGTTCCAGCGCGCATTCAGCAGCCGACCACTTCTGCGGCTCGGCGGAGAAATCGTGCTCCCTGACCCGCGCAAACTCGCTCATCAGGTACAATCCGCCTTCCCCGGGCTCGTAGAGGCTGAACTCGTACTCCGATCCGCTGGTGGGCAGAGACTGCTCCTGTTTCTTACGGATGCCCTTGGCCAGGATGCCGATCAGGCCATGCTGGCGGGTGAAGGCGCGCAGGACGAGGCTGCTTTCGCTGTAGGGAGTGGCTTTGATCAGGATGCCAAGATCCCGGATGCGGGCTTTCAAAGGTCCATCTCGGCCCGGATAGAGCGCAAATCCCGGGGCTGGGCAAAGTAGGTGCGATGATTGGAGTAGGTGACGAAGCCGGGAGCGCTCTTGCGCGGTTTGCGCACGTAGCGGATCTGGGTGTAGTCCACCGGCACGTTGGCGGACCAGCGGGCTTTGCTGTACCAGGCCGCCAGGCTGCAACAGAGAGCGATCAGGGCCTCATCGGGAGCGCTCTTGCGCAGGCAACGTAAAACAATGTGCGAGCCGTGGTAGATGCGCGTGTGAAACCACCAGTCGTGAGGCTGGGCCAGTTGGGTGGTGATGAAGTCATTTTCCCGGGCCTTGCGTCCGATCACCAATTCAAAATCATCATTCAGCCTCAGTTTGAGCAGTTTGTCCAGTGAGTCCAGCTTGTGGCCGAGGCCGGCCAGATTCTGTGCCGACGGAGGAGCGACCATCCCGCCGGCGTCGATGCGCTCCAGGATGTTTTGCAGATGCCGCAGCGAGCGTCGGGTCTGTTCTATATTGGCGGCGATGATCTCCCGGCCGCGTTTGGCCTTCTGATAGCGTTTCAGGTAGGTTTGCATATTTTGTTGGGGTGTCTTTTCCGTTTCCAGCGGGATCTCGATGGTGTTCAGCTGCGGATCGAAGTAATTGACGGCGCTCAGGACCGTCTGCCCGGTCCGCAACTCCGGCAGATGCTGCTTGATGGTCTCCGCGCAGATCCGCCAGTGCTCCAGTTGGTCGGCCTGGGCCAGCTCCGCCTCCTGGCGCGCCAGTTTCTGCGCCGTTTTTTTCAATTCGCGTTCCCAACGCGCGCGGGTCTGGGCTCTGCGCTCCTCATCCTCTCTGGCTCTAAGCACCCGATCAAAGTGCGTTTGCAGATAGGAATTGAAAGTGGGGTAGCTTGCCGTATCCCCTTTGGCCTGCAGCGTCAGAGGCAGGCTGAGCTCGGTTTTATCCGGCACGAAGGAGGTCTGCGGGACTTGATAGGGCAGCCGGGGCAGGATCTGCCGCTGGGGATTGTCCGCGTAACTGTATTTCTCGAGGGCGTCCACTATGGTCAGATCATTGTCCCTGAGGGCCAGGATGAGATTGGGGCGGGGCGGGATGAATTCCGCGATCAGGACATAATCCTGCCGTTGCTGGTAGATGTCGGTCAGTTCAAACCCGAAGCTGACGATACGGTCGTTGTCCGCGATATCGATACGGGCCAGTTGGGCGTGCTTGAGTTGCGGCCAGAGCGGTTTGTCCCCGGGTTCGGGCCCGGAGTTTGGATGCCAGAAGGGATAAGCGTCCCGGGCAGTCAGCACCAGGACCAGTTCCGTATCTTTACCAAAGCGGATATGGACACAATTATCCCTGAAGCAGATGTTATCCACTTTCCATCCGGTGGGCTGAGGTTCCCGGATCCAACCTTGTAAAAGCGCGTATTTCATCTCATTGTGCTTTTTTGCTTGACATCGCATCGGCTGTTTTAAAATCGGCGCAACAATATTCTAAGCCTGCAAGGAGTCAAGCATGAAAGCTACGTCCTGGATCATACCAGTCGTTCTCGCCATTCTGGCCATCGTACTCGGCGTACTGTGGATGAATGCCTCGAATAAAACCAAGGAAATCGTCAAAAGCAAGGATGAACTGCAAAAACTCTACGACAGTTCCACACAGACCCTGAGCGAGATCCAAAGCAGCCTGGACGCCATCGACCGCGAGCTCTTGGGCACGATCGGCGCGGACAGCGAGCTGCCGGCCGGCACCCCGGAAGAGCGCCGGGCCAGCATCATCAATTCTTTGGCCAACGCTCGCACCAAGATCGAGGAATACAAGAAACAGATCAAGGACCTGGAAACCCGCCTCAGCTCCAGCTCGTCCCAACTGGCTGGTGTGCAGAGCATCGTGAACAAGCTCAAAGCCTCCGTGGCGGACAAGGAAAGGATCGTCAGCGAACTGGAATCCCGGCTGGCCAACCTCAGCTCCACTTTGGAGACCGAACGCCAGCTGGCGCAGGTGGAGATCAGCGCCCGCGAAGCCCTGCTCAAGGAAAAGGATACTGCCATCACCAACCAGACCATCGAAGCAAACCGCATGTATTACATCGTCGGAACCCGCAAGCAGCTGCTGGATAGCGGCGTCATCGACCGCAAGGGCGGCATTCTGGGCTTCGGCCGCGTTTCCACCGTCAAGGACGTTGATCTGACGAAATTCACGGAGTTCAATCTGCTGGACACCCAGGTGCTCAACTTCCCCGTCACCAAAAAAGGCTACGCGGTCCTCTCCAATCACATCGCCGCGTCCTACAAGGTCGAGAAGGCCGAAGACCAGTATCAATTGACCGTTTTGGACCAAGACCAGTTCCGCAAGCAAAAGGTGTTGGTCATCGAACTTAAATAGCCCCTCCAAAATCAACGCTAAGCCGCCTCTCCCCGGGGTGGCTTTTTTTTATGCCTCGCAAAGCCCGGTTGTTGCTCCCTTGCTCGTAGCTGGAATAGCTCCCGTACACTGCCCCAATACTTCCCGCCAATTGTACGGGAAGTCAGCGCGAAGTGGGGTAGAGGCTGATGGCCCAGGCGCCGGAGGGGAACAGGGTGGAATCAGCCGTAATGTCGGCTGGGAGCAGGCTAGAGGTCGAGGTAACGCGCGGCGGCAAAGAGCAGGCGTCCGCCGAAGAAACCCGCGGCAGCCTGCACGAGATTGGCGGGCAGATCGGCCAGGGCGACGGCTTTGCCAAGTTGCGGCATGAACCACTCTCCCGCGAAATAACCAGCCACCAGGATCATCGAGCCCAAAAGCGGAAAGAGGATCCGCAGGACAGGACCCTTGTTGTGCGCAAGGCCGCAGACCAAGCCCTCGCAGCCTTTGACCAGCAGGGTGAT
>CAYXEF010000011.1:22227-36150 GCA_964463825.1 uncultured Candidatus Cloacimonadota bacterium
ACGAGAATGGCAATGCAGCAGGCGGTTGTCGATCAAACGGCCCTTGTGGCGGGCGGTATCCAGCAAAGCCATGAGCAGGGCCAGCAAAGCCGCCAGCCGGGCTTTGAACCGGTGCCGAAAATGCAGCCCCGACCTCTGTTCCGAGGCGATCAATGCCTGGTGTCCGGTGATCTGCGCATAGGCGGATTCCGCCGTATTATAGAGGGTTTTGCCCAGGATGACATACTTCTGCCAGGCGATGCCGATCGGCAAGGCCAGCAGCTCATCGAAGCTGACAACGCTGAAGAACAGGCGGAAGGCCAGGACTGAATTGACAAAGAGCAGGATCCTCCTGGCGCCGAAAGACAGCCAGTAGGGCAAACTGCCTGGCTGTCCGGACTGCTCGCGCAGGCTACACAGCCCAAACAAGATATAGACGAATACCAACGACAGCAGAAAGGGCAACATCAGCCGGAAGGAACCCAGCCAGCGGCGTCCGCCCCGCAACGCCAGCAAAGCCAGTGAAAGCATGGCAAATATAAGAGCTTGGGGCAGCAGGGAATCGAGGAAAACGCCGCAGACCAGCACCAGGATCAGTGCCTGCAAAACCACTGCCGGAATCACTTTAAGTATGGACGGCATCGACCCTGCTCCTCTGTGCAGTTTGCGGCTGGAAACTGATGACCTGGGCGGGAACCGGCGCCGGACTGTGGGAACTGAAGATCAGGCAGCAATCGGGAAACCGGCTTTGGCTGAAGTCCAGGATCTCAGCCAGGTAGAGGGATTCGTCCACCAGGAGAATGATGGGCCTGGGTTCCTTTTGGCAGGCGCGCTGCAGATCCTCCAGGAGCCAGTTGACGACCTCCGGCTCGGCATGCAACAGTCTGCGGGGCGCAAAGAGGCTGGCATAGGCCTTTACGGACTGCAGCTGGTAGCGCATCTGCTGCTCGAAATAGAGGCAGTAAAGCCCTTTGTCCGCACGCAGGCGGGGCAGGAGCAGCTGCGAGAGAAAGGAACTTTTACCACTGCCGTTGGCACCGCTAAGTTGATAAACAGAGCCGGGCACAAACATCAGGGGTGTGGCGATCTGGAGCCAGAACTCAGGCCAGATAGGGTATTCAGCCGCGGGGATCAACATGGGGGGTGTCTTGGAATGCGATCTGTCTGTCATTGCCGTAGCTCTGCAACAGAGCCTTGATCCTGTCACGGTTGCAGGCATCGAGGTTGTGCCAGAGATCGATAAACAGGATGTAGCGGGCTGGGGAATGCAGCGCCAGGAGGCACATCAGCAGGACTTTCTGACCGCCCGATAGAATCGAAACCGGGCTGTCCGGAGTCAAACTCTTGCCGGTCAGATCGGTAAACTCGGCGAGGAGTGACGGCATTGAATCCGCTGACACATTGTAGAGTGTGAGTTCCTGCCTCAGCCTGCCATCCGAGAGGATGGGGCTGTCTGCGGGGCAGATCAGGTGAGAGGAAAACTGCTTTGGCGTAATCATATCAAAGTGGCGGAGAGTCAGGGATTCGAACCCTGGGTACCCGTGAGGATACAACGGTTTTCGAGACCGTCCCGTTCAACCGCTCCGGCAACTCTCCGTTCATCATCGTTTGGCCAGGAAAAACGCCCTGAGTAAGGCGGCGCATTCATCGGCCAACACCCCGCGCAGGACCACGGGATGGTGGTTGAAACTTCTGTCCGCCAGCACATGGTAGATGGAGCCCACGGCTCCGGCCTTAGGGTCGTCCGCGCCGATCACCAAGCGCCCCAGGCGGCTCCAGATCAGCATCCCGGCGCACATGAGGCAGGGTTCCAAGGTCACATACAGGGTGCATTCCTGCAGGTACTTGATTTTGGAGGAAAGGATTTTGTCAATGATCAATTTCTCGGCATGAGCAAGCGGATTGCCAGATTGGCGGGTCCGGTTATGATCAGAGTCGATCAGTTCGTTATCACGGACCAAGACCGCCCCGACCGGGATCTCGTCCTCTGACGCGGCTTGGCGGGCTTGCTCCAAAGCCAGACGCATCCAGTGCTCATGTGAGATGTTTGGCATCCCAGGCAAAGTTCAGAGTTTGAACCTGATGCCCAAACCAAAGGCCGGAATTATGGTCAGGTCGTCATACAATATTGTGGTTACTTCCACCCCGGCTTCCGGCGTCAGAGCGACTGGTCCGAGGCTAATCGTGAAATTGGCCCGCGGACCAAAACTGTAGAGCAGATCTTCACTTTCGATGTTACCTTCGCTGTCCCTGGTCTGCAGGATGCTGACATTGCCCCGCAACGCGGCGGTGAGGCTGAAATCATCGTCTGCCTGATAGGTATAAAGCAGCTGCAGAAGACCGCCGTAGGCGGTGTAGGGCGCGTCAAGATCGTCATCCCATTCTGCAAAGAAGTGGGGGAATCCAATGACCGACAGTCCAGGTTTGACCGAAACATAGTGACTGCCTTCATTGTAAACCAGAATCTTGCCGTGCAACTGCGCGCCCAGGTTAAAAAGCGAGGTCCAGACCTTGCCGCCCAGTTCGCTTTTGCCATCGAAACCATAGTCGAAGTCAAAACCCACAACGGGCATGATATAGGCTCCGTCTTCGCTCTCGTTGTCGTCATTGTCCTCCAGCATGGAGGAGAGATCCAACCCCAAAGCTGTGTAGGCGCCCACCTTGACTTTCTCGGCGGGCAGGGGTGTGGCGGTGTCCAAAGTGGCGATGTCCAATACAGAACAGGCTGAGATCAGTCCGGTTGTGGCCAGCAGCAACAGGCAACGGAAAAGCTTGAGTTTTGCTTTCATGATCACCTCGCAGGATTAAAAGCTGATTCTGTGGAAAAGCTAGGCCTTATCCTCAGAATGTCAAACATATTCTCGCGCTATTAGAATCGCGCGCTGAGGCTGACGGAGGTCCGCCAATCAAGCTGGTCCAGCGCTTCGCCGTTGGGATTGAGTGAAAACTCCAGCAGCGAATGGGAGGTGAATCTCCAGGCCAGGCCGAAGAGCAGGTTGTATTCCTGCCAGGTACCCCAAGAATAACGGGGCTGGACGATGTAGTACAGGTTGCCGATGTCGTGTTTGAGGGTCAGGCCTGCGCTGTAGCGGGTGTTCTTGTAGTTGATCAGGTACTGGCTGCCGTCATGATCAGCGTATTCGCTGCGCTCGTAGCCAAAGCTCAGATCCGCACGGAGAGCGTTAATGCCGGGCTTGCGGTAGGGCAGCAGCATCCAGATGGGATCCGAGGAATTGGCTGTCAGGGGCTTGCTGTCAAACACGAGCTTGTATTGGATCTCAAGCTGGCGATAAAAGGCTTTCTTGGCTGAATCATACATGTAGCTGGAGTAGTCCGCGCGCAGTTGGTAGGATTGATTGATAAGCAACCGGTCGCCGATGAGGATGGCGCAGGCGGGGTTGTAGACCAGGCTGTTGGTGCTTTTGTTGTTGTCGGAGAGAATACCTTTGAGGTAGACATCATCGGTCAGGTTCCAGAACAGTCGGTTGCTCAGTTTGACACGCTGACGCCAGTAGTGAGCGTTGCTGATCTGCCAGCGGATGTTGCGGTTGTCGTTGTCCCAGCGGTTGCCATCGTCTGGGAAGCTGGTCCGCTGGAGGTCGATCGAGACACTGGCGGCCAGTGTGTCTCCACCGGCATACTCCCAAGCCAGGCTGCTGGCGATGTTGCGCAGTTCGGTCTGGCGGGTGTTGGCACTGAAATTGAAGGCTTTGGTGGCGTAACTGTGGTTGAGGCTGATATTCCAGTAGAGGTTCTCCCGCAGGTTCAGATCGGCTGCCAGGGCTGCCTGATTGATGTAATCGGCGTTGTTGCGCACCAGGTTTTGCTGCATCTCAGTGATCCGCCGGCTGTAGGTTTCCTGCAGGGTGATGCGTAAAGGTGTCCAGGGGATATAATCCACGTTGCCGGAATAGTTCAGCGTGCTGCGCTGTTGAGTGTCGAAGAGGATGTAAGAGGAACGCTCTCCGGTCTGCAGCGCTTCCGGCAGCACATAGAGCCGGTCGGTGCGATTGTTGTAGTTGAACTGGTTGGAGAAAACCAGTAGCTCCCGTGTATAATGCAGATAGGCATTTAGACCGGCGGAGCGGTAGTATTCCCAATCCAGCTCTTTCTGCTCAAGCGAGGCAACCGCTCCCGCTCTCAGATGATCCCCCAAACCCCCTCCAGCCGAGGCTCTTCCGGTCAGCAGGTAACCATCGCTGTCCAGCAGATTGCCTGCCAGATAGCGATCCTCCTCGCTGCGTACAAAGGCTTTGAGGCCTCCTAAGAGCAGCAGGCTGTCAGCAGGGCTGAAATCCAACGTGTAGCCCAGCCAACCGGTCCGGTTCCGGTATGGCTGCAGACCGGCCTCCAGACTGCTATGGTCGTAAAGGTATTCAAATCCGCTGTGGAACACGTGGCTCAGAAGCCGGCGGGTGAGCCTGAGATCAGCGTTCAACATGGTGTGGCGGCTGTTTTGGTCGAAACTGAGGCGTTGCTCGGTGCTGTTCAGGCCTGAAATCTCAAGCAGCGATTGGCGCAAGGGTCGAAAAGAGTATTGGAGGTTGTTTTCCAGACTGCGCACGGTCCGGCTGCCGGAATAGGAGAAATCCAGGCTGTTCTCCTGCGCGGACAGGGCCAAGGCCAGGAGGCTAAAGAAAGCGGCTGAGAGTAATGAACTCGCTTTCACTTAGGGTCTCCCCGCGACGGTTGAGATCGATGCCGCTGAGGGTTTGCAGACGTTCCAGACGATCCCGGTCGGCCAGGCTTTTCAAGTTGTTACGCAGCGTTTTGCGGCGATGGGCAAAGGCTAGTTCCAGCAGCGTGAGGTATTTGCCCAAATCTGCTATAATTGGTTCTTGGGTACGGCGGACCAGGTGTACGACTGCGGAATCGACCGCCGGCACGGGTTGGAAACAAAGCCGGGGCACAGAGAGCAGGATGCGGGAAGCGTAGAGCCGCCGCAGCCGCAGGGTCATCGCGCCGTATGCTTTGTGGCCCGGGTTGGCACAGATGCGTTGGGCCACTTCCGCCTGCAGCATCAGCGTGATGCTGGCCAAACGCTCGGAGTACCGCTCCAGTCTGTGCAGCAACGGAGAGCTGATATGGTAGGGTATATTGGCGACCAGTTTGATCGGTTGCGGGCAGCGGTCAAGCTCCTGCTGCCAGTCGATCTTCAGAATATCAGCCATGACCAGTTTGACCCGGGAGCCGAATTCCTGTCTCAGAGCCTGTTCCAACCGGTGGTCCAGTTCGAAGGCGGTGAGCGAGCAACCCTTGGCCAGGAGCGCCCGGGTGAGTATCCCCGTTCCGGGGCCGATCTCCCACACCTGGTCCTGAGCTGTCACGCCGGCTTCTGCCACGATCCGCTGAGCGATGCCGGGATCAGTCAGAAAGTTCTGTCCGAGCGCTTTGAGCTGTTTCATACTCCAAAAAAACAAATTACCCGGCGGTCAGGCCAGGTAATCTGATCTGTAAAGGTCTGCGGATCAAGCGCTCAGCTTGGCTGCCGCGATATGCCTGCAGTTTTTGCACACTTTCTGGGCTTTGTCCCCGACTTTGACCTCGTGCAGCAATTTGACCCCGGTGTGATGGCAGACGGGGCATTCGCCGCGGCCGCGGTTGGGCAATTTTCTGAGTTCTTTACCACGGTGGTTCTTTGTGGCCATTATGTTGTCTCCTTGATGTTTATATCGAGCCTCCAGCATGGGAAGCGATGCGTTTGAGCCCAAAATAAACGGACTGCTCTGACGTCAACAGATATTTACGCCGATGCCTTATCAAGCAAGTCTCCTGAAGCCTGTGGCGCCCTCAACAATTGTTGGCTGTGCCTGCGGCGAAGGGATTGACCGTCTTCCTGACCGCAGGCTGCTCGTGGGGTATGATGCAGAGGAATTTCAATGTGTCGCTGCCGGTGTTTTTAAAGGCATGCTGCAAGTCCGGATCCACATAGATGACGTCATTGGCTTTGAACGGCAGATCTCCGGATTCGGTCTGCAGGACGCCAGAACCGGAAAGGACAAATACTTCATGCTCCCAGGCGTGGGCATGATAGGGCGTATGTCCGGCCGGCTCGACTTCAAACATACGCAAGGCGAAATTGGGTGCACCGTCCTGTTGGGCGATCAGCCAGCGGATACTGGCTCCGGCAGCTCCTTCCGCACCCACAGGCTCAAGTCTGATCTGATCGGATGCTGTGATTTTCATGTATAACCTCATTAATCTTCAATTTCGTTTACTGCATATAAAAACGCATCACTGATATAATAATCGGGCAGCGGATACCAGACTAACGGAAAACCGGGTAGCCCATCACGAGGATATCCTCGCCGCTGCGGCTCACTTTCAGATTCTGCAATTCAATGGCGCAGTCCAGATCCGGCAAATTCAACTCCGCCAAGATCGCATTTCCGCCGCCGATAAACTTGGGACAGAGAAAGAGTAGGCACTTATCCACCAAACCCTGAGCCATAAAGGCTGAGGCAAGTTCGCTGCCGCATTCCAGCATCACGCTGTAAAAGCCCTGCCGGTGCAGGACGGCGAGCACTTCCGCCAGATGCAGCCTGCCCGCATCGGCTTCGACTGGATGGACGGCGATACCCAAGTCGGCCAGTGCCGCGGCTTGCGGGGATTGACCGCTTGCGGCGGAGCAGAACAGCCAGGTGGGATAATCCCTGGCTGTAAGGGCGATTTGGGATTGCAGTGGAAGGCGCAGGCCGGGATCCAGCACGGCGCGCAGGGGTTGCCTGCGGGGCCGGGTCAGCCGCACCGTCAGCAGCGGATCGTCGCAGAGCACGGTGTTGATGCCGGTGAGCACGACATCCATCTCCTGCCGCCATTGATGTACTTTACGGCGTGAATATCCGCCGCTGATCCACCTCGCCGAACCATCCGCTGCGGCGTATTTGCCATCCAGAGACAGCGCTGCTTTCCAAGTTACGAAAGGCCTCTGGTGTTCCATCCGGCAGATGTGGTATTCCAGCTGGCGTAGCAGTTCGGACTCCAGCAGGCCGCTCTGGACCTCGATCCCAGCCTCGCGCAGCGCTGCAAAGCCCTTGCCCCTGACCAATGGGTTGGGATCGGTGATCCCCGCATAGACGCGCTGGACGCCGGCGGCGATGATGGCTTGGGTGCAGGGCGGAGTCTTGCCATAATGCGCGCAAGGCTCCAGGGTCACGTAGAGATCGGCGCCCCGGGCTCTGGATCCAGCCTGGCGCAGGGCCTGGATCTCGGCATGATCAGAGCCGCAGGCTTGGGTCCAGCCTTCTCCCACGATCCGGCCGCTTTTGACAATGACGGCCCCGACAAAGGGATTGGGAGAGCAGCTGCCGCGGGCTTTTTCGGCCAGGCGCCGCGCCAGATGCATGTAGCGCAGTTGCTCAGTTTCTGTAGCGTTCAAGGTTTTTTTGGGCCGGTTCATAGTTGGGGGCGGATTTCAGTATCTCCTGCCAAATCTGCCTTGCCCGCCCGAGATTGCCCAGTCCAGCCTCGCAGGCGGCGAGGTTGTTGCGGGCGTTGAGGTCGTCGGGCCGATCTTTGACCAGGATCTGCAGCAGGGGGAGCGCATCAGTGAGGCGTTTGGCAGCCAGATACTGTGTGGCGAGCGTGAAACCAGCCGCGAAATAATGATTGTCCAGTGCCAGGGCGTTGAGCAGATCGGATTCGGTTCTCTCAGGTTGCGAGGCCAATTGCCAAACGAATGAACGGTAATAATAGAGATCGGCGCAATCCGGATACAGTGGCAGCTTGGCCTGTAGCAGTTCCCGGGCTTCATGTTCACGGGCGTTGGCCAGGCTGTCGGCCAGTTTCCGGAACAGCTCATTCTGCGCATAATAAAGATCCGGAGCGCCGCCCAGGTTCTGACGCACTTTCCAGCTGCCGGCGTTGGAACTCAGCAGGATGGTCCACAGTTTTTTGTAATTGAGTTCCAGAACCACAATGGCGCTGATTCCGTCATCGGCCGCGCCAGCGTGCAGGATGCTGTAGTGGCGGATGTGTTGCAGTTCTTTGATCCCGGACAGCAGTTTTTCATAGCGCCGGATCAGTTCCGGCCAGTCTAAAACGTTGGGCGTGAAAGCCCGCAAAGCAGGCCAATCCTGAGCCAGCACGGCATCCAGGAAGCCGCAGGCGACACTTTCCGGCGTTACAGGCTCGGTGATCTCTTCATGCGGCAGATCCAGCTTGTCCAGCAGATACATCAGCGGGTAGTTGGCCGGATACTGATACTGCTGCAGCCAATCCAAAGTGGCGTCTTTATCCTGTTCCGCTGAGCGAAGCGGGCTCAGACCGTTCAAGGCAGTCTGTGGCTGATGGATCCAGAGGTCAATGTAGCGTTTGGCTGCATCGACGAACTCCGTGACCGAATCGGCCCGGAAACTGGGGAAAGGGCTTCCTACCGCGCTTTGTGCGGCATAGGGACACTGGGTGGGGCAGGCCAGCCGGATGCGGGTCCCGTTGCAGCAGGACCAACCGATAACCTTGCCCCGGAGGCGCAGGCATTCCCGCACGCCGCGTTCAGAGCGGCATTTCACGCAACGGCCTTTGGCAATCAACATCAGTCGTGCACCACAAGCGGGGGCATTTGGCGTTTGAAGGAAGAACCACGCATAAGTTTATCCACGCGGCGGTATTGCTCCAGAGGGAAACTCAGGCGGGACGAGGACTCCGGATCGAGATCCAGCTCCGTGAGCTGGTAGATGATCTCATCCAGTTCGGCGTAGGGCATACCCAGGTCGGCTTCGTCGCTTTGGCCGCGCCAAAGGTCGGCGGTGGGCGTTTTGGATACTATCTTGTCCGGTATAACCAGCAGCCGGGCCAGTTGCCAGACCTCGGTTTTATAGAGGTGACCGATCGGCTCCAGAGCGCAGGCCGAATCGCCGAACTGGGTGAAATAGCCCACCATCAGTTCCGTGCGGTTGCTGGTGCCCAGGACCAAGGCCCGTAACTCCGCGGAAGCGTCGAAGAGCACGCACATGCGGGTACGGGCCATCCAATTGCCGCGGCGCAGGGGACTGGCGTGGGTGGCGTAGGTGTGGAAATAGGCGTCCACCATAGGGGTGATCTCGATCACGCGCGAGTTGATGCCGAGGCGTTCGGCCAGATCCCGGGCGTCCGTCAGCGAATCCGGGTTGCTACTGGCATAGGGCAGCATTAGAGCCGTCACCGCTTCTTTGCCCAGAGCCCGCACCGCCAAAGCGGCACAGACGGCGGAATCGACCCCGCCCGAAAGGCCCAGGACCAGTTTGTCAAAACCGGCGCCCTGCATGTAATCGCGGATAAAACGGACGATGCGGTCAAGTTCGGAGTCAAGGTCCAGATTGCGCATACAACACTCCCATGTTTGTGGTTGAGGAATGGTTCTTATCCCAGCCATGGTTTATTGGGATTGCGGACATTATAAACCTCTTGCAGCCTGCCAACCCCCTCCCGGCGCCTGGCTTGACCGGTTCCCGTAAACTTCCCGTAGACTTCCCGTACAACATACGGGAAGTGTTGGGGAAGTCGGCCGGAGGCAGGTAAGCTGGGCGCAAGTGCGAATTCAGCCTGGAATGCTGGATCAGCCGGTGGTTGGCGGTGGATTTGAGCATGGTGTGAAATCAGCGTAAAGGCAAGTATTGAAAGGAGATCCGGAATCCGCGGCGGGGGCGGGGCAGGTCGCCCGGCAGGGAGTACCGCGAGTCGAGCAGGTTGTCCAGGCCGGCACTTACGCGCAGCTCAGGATACACAGGATACTCCAGTCCCAGGCTGAGATCCTGAAGATCCGGCAGCCTCCGCCCCAGCTCGTCTTGTTGCCGGTACTGCTGGAGCAAGGATAGACTCAGGTCCGCCTTGCCCAGTTCGGCGCTTAGCCCGGTTTCGGCTGTAAACAGCGGGGAATATGGCCTTCGCCGCCAGGCGGAATCCGGCTCGTGTTCCAGATTGAGCGCCACGCTTTGCTCCAGGCTGAGGTGCCACAACCGCAGGCGCAGTTCGAACCGGGTTTGGTTATGCATGAGTTCCGAAAAGCGCAGCTCTGTTTGTCCTGAAGGCAGCGCGGCAATAGTGGGATGGTTGTACAGAAAGCGGGATCTGTGCTGCAGCCTGGTCAATTGGAAGATGGCATCCCTGCCGCCCATGGCGTAGGCTTGCAACGTTAGGTTCAGAGGCGCCAGGGTCAGGCGGTCTTTCAGATCCGCGGCACTCCAGGGATACAGTTGTCTCTGCTCCGAGAGGCTCCAGGCCTTGATCTCCGGCCGGTTGCCCAGTTCCAGGATGAGGTCGGGCCTGAGGATGATACGCGAATGCAGACCGATCGCCGGCAGCAGACGCTGAAAATCGGACATCAAACCGAAGCTGAGTTCCGGCCAATGGCCGCCTTGATCCGGCATCTGATAACGCAGAGTCAGGCCCAGGGCAGCGCCTTGCAGCCAGAGGCCGTTGAGAACGCCGTGCCGGTCCCACTGCAGCCGGTGTTGGTGCTCCAATCCGAGGTCCCGGTCATGTAAGTCTGTGCCGCCCAATTCCTGATTGAGGTCATCCACGCTGAGCCGCGTCGTGAGTTCAGAAAACATAAGTTCGCCGAGTTTCAAGCTGCGCGCGCGATTGCTGAGGGTGTAGGAAAGCAGCTGGGCAGAAAAAGAATCCGCGCTGGCAGCGTGAAAGAGGGCTTGATGATTGACTAGGAAAGCGGGGGAGAAGCGGGTCTGGAACTCGCCTGCCAAGGCAGAGCGGAAACGGTTGTCACCCGGAACGCCCAACTGAGCGTCCAACGCCAGCCGCGGTAGGAAAGACCAGGTGGGGTAATGTTTGAGTTGCAGCCAACTGCCAAAGCCGCTGTCCGCTCCAAAATTCAGGTACAGCGGGCTGATGCGTCCAGTGGTCAGGACAGGCGGTTCGTGACGCAGGGAGAGCTTCCAGGGACCAAAGGCGGGCAGGGAATCCGGCTCTGCCTCCTCCGGAAAGACCAGCGCTTTCTTGGCCAGAGGGGCCTTGACGCTGGTTTCGGAGCCGATCTCCACCGGGGGCAGTATTTGCGGCTGGGCGGATAACGGCGCCGTAGCCAGCAATACGGGCAGGATCAGCCCGGGATACAGCCAAACAGAGAAGTGTTTCATTCCTGGTCTGCCTCCGCGAGCAGAGCCTGGATCCGGCTCCGCTGCTCCTCACTGAGGCCGCTTTGGATTTCCTCATAGGCCAACAGCGCTTCCTGCCCGGCTTGCAGCTGCAGCAACGTGAGGATGTAATGGTAACTGGCCTGCAGATAGAGATCGGAAAGCTCCTGATAGAGAAGGCGGATCTTGCGGAAGGAGCGCAAAGCGCCCTGATAGTCTTGCGCCTCGTAGAGGATCAGGCCATGGTAATATTCGGCATTGGCGCGCAGCCAGGGATTGGCTTCACTGGCCAGGATGGAATCCGCCTGGGCACTGGCGGCTGCGGAATCTCCGGTGTTGTAAAGGTATTGAACCAGGAGCAGCCTGGTTTGGGGATACAGCTTGTGGTAAGAGGCGCCCAGAGCCCAGATCTCGGGAAAGCGTGCCAGTTCGTTCTCGGCCGATACTTCCGTCATCTTGAGCCAGAGCTCGGCCGCTGGCTGTTCCTGCCAGGCTTGTTGATAACGCTGCAGCGCGAGTTCGGGATTACCGCTGCGCTCAGCGATCTCTGCCCGGCGCAGGAGGCTCTCCCGGCTTTGTGTAGTGGCGTAGAGCTCGCTGGCGAGGCTGTCTGCCTGCTCCCAACGGTTGAGTTCCATCAAGGATTGCACCATCAGGAGTTCCACAGCGTTGCGCCGTTCACCGGGCAGATTCAGGGAGCCGCGCAGTTCTTCCGCTTCGCGCAGGAGCTCGTCCCAGAGTTCGAGTCCGGCAAAGAGTTTGACCACGATGTATTCCAGTTCGAACTTGATGTATTCACTGTTGAAGAGATCAATGCTCGCAATGATCTGATCGACCAAGGCTGGATCGTTGCCGCGTCTCGCGCTGAGTTCGAGACCGGTGAAGGCTTCGCTGAGCAGAGGGAGATCCTCGTTGGGGACGAAGGTGTTGGAGGTGTAACGCCGCAGCAGATTCAGCCAATCCTCCAGAGCCTCGGTATAGCGGCCGCGATTGTATTGGGTGTTGGCGATTTCGGCCAAAACCTGAAGGAAATAGGGGGAATCCGGGAATTTATCCAGCCACTGTTCGTAGAGGTCGAGCGCGCGGTTCCACTCCTGACCTTGCGCCGCTGCTTTTCCGGCTTGCAGGAGATAGATGTCCGCGTTGAGATTGGACTGCGCCAGGTCGTAGAAGATCCTGGAAGCCTCTTCATAGCGTTTGAGGTAATAGAGCGTGTAAGCGCGGTATGATTTCGCCTCCGTAAGTTGGGGTTCGGTCTTGGCCAGGGCAGCAGCCCGTTCGTAGATCTGCAGCGCGCGTTCCAGGTCGCCCTGGCTGAAGCGGATACCGGCCAGCAGTACGACTGCATCGAAATCGTCATGCAACGAGGGGACGCTGGCCAGGAGCTGGATCGCTTCCGGATATCTCTCCTGATAGTAATAAACTTGGGCGAGGCGCAACAAGACATAACTGTAATTGGCATCACTCAGGGCAATGCTTTTATAGAACTCACCAGATGCGGCATAATCGGATTTCAGGAAGGAGATTTCTGCCAGATAGAATCTTGCCTCGTCAATCCAGACTGATGTGGGATGCTCGCTGAGCAGTTTCTCCAGGTTGAGACGCGCGAGTTCATATTCGACGTTGCTGTAATATATGAGTCCGATCCGGTAGAGGGCTTGGTCACGGTATTTGCCGAAAGGATGGCTGTTCAGATAACGATTATAGGCATTGAGGCTGAGTTCCTGCTCCCCTGCCAGATAGTAGGATTGGGCGATCAGTTCGTCGATGCGGTCGGCCAATAATGGTGTGAGAGGATAATCGAGAGCGGTAACGAATTGGGATACAGCATCGGGAAAGCGGCTGCGCTGAAAGTGGAAATAACCCAGCAGAAATGGCGCTTCGGCATTTTCCACCTGGTTGGATCGTAAAAAGGCCTCCAATTGGTTGATGGCGGCATCGGGATCACGCCCGTACATAATCTTAAGCCGTTCCAAATAGGCATAGATGGCCAATTCGTAGTCGCTGGAGCGCGATAGATTGCTTAGTAAAGTATCCGCTTCTGCCTTGGCATCGCTGTGTGCCCAGATCACGGCCTGATAGAAGTCCCGGCGTTCGGATTCGATCTGAAGGCTGTCCAGCAGCGTCTGCGCACCACGGTAATCCTCAGTTTCCACAGCCCGGCGCACACGCAGCAGATTTATCTGCGGGTCAGAGAGACTGAGCGTTCCGGCCCGTTCCGAGTAATGCTCATCAAACTCCTGATAATCGCCGCGCGAGAGCAGGTAATTGAGCCAGTCAGCCTGATAGCGCGAGTACAGGGGATCAGAGGCGGAAACAGATTCCTGAGCCGTCTGAGCTGGAGCGAAGCGATCCAAACGCAAGAGCACGAGAAAGTGGTCATAGTGTACTTCATGGGGGTCGTATGACAAAGCCAGGCGATATTCGTTCTCCGCGGAGAGATAGAAGCCCTGCAGGGCGTAGACGCGCCCGCGCCACACGCGTATCTGATAGCGGTAGTAGTCCTGATCGGTGATGCTTTCCAACTGGGTTAGCACACGCAGGCTGGCTTGATAATCGGCAGTGTGGTAAAGACTGATGGCGAGATTGAGGTAAACATCTGACAGGATGTCCGGATGCAAATCCTGCTGCAGCAGTTGACGGTACATCGCCTGCGCGCGCTGGTGCTCGCCCAGTTTGAGCGACACATTGGCATCCAGGTAGTCAAGATACTGCAGGTAATCTGAATCGGGGTAGTTACTTTGAAAAGCCTCTATTTCCTTGCGGACCTCTGGGAGATAGGAATCGGAGACATAGTAAAGCTGGACTATGTAGGAGAAGTCCTCTTTTTCCAGCAGACTCTGAGCGCCCAAAGGCAACAGATACAGGATCAGCA
>CAYXEF010000011.1:36250-43500 GCA_964463825.1 uncultured Candidatus Cloacimonadota bacterium
AAAACCTGCTACAGGGGTTAAAGGAGTTTGTTTTGACAATTAATCTGCTCCTCTTGCTTGCTTGAATGGTATGTACACGGACACGGTCGTGCCCTCGTTCTCTTTGCTCTTGATGGCGATGGTTCCGCCATGCAATTCGGCGATCCGCCTGGCGATGGCCAGGCCAAGTCCGAGACCGCTGCTGCGGTATTCTATGGTTCCGCTTTTATGTGCATAGATCTCATTTAATTCGAAGAATTTGCGGAAGATGTCTTTGAGCCGGTACTGAGGAATGCCGATGCCGTTGTCCCGCACATAGAGGACCAGGGTGTCCTGGTTGGCAATTCTCTCTTGGGGGAACACTGCTTTGCGGGCTCCTAACACGATGCTGCCGAACTCATTGGTGAAGCGTACGGCATTGATGACGATGTTGTAGAGCATGCGATGCAGGGCTTCCCAGTTGGCATTGAGAGGCGGCAGATCCGGTTCGATCTCCAGTTTAAACTGCATGTGGCGCTTACGGGATTGGATCTCCACCTCCTGATGCACCAGATTAACGATCTCGCCGATCTGCAAGGGTGCCTTAACCAATGTTTTAGCGACATTGTAGGTATTCATGGTGGTGATATCGTTGATGCTCATGGTCAGGCGATTGACGGCGTTTTCCAGTTTCTGTACGATCTCGCCGCGCTCTTCCTCGTCAGCGTAGAGATTGCGTTTGAGGCGGGAAAGATAGCCCTGCAGCGAGGAGAGCGGGGTATTCAGTTCATGGGCTACGATGGCCATGAATTCGTCTTTGAGCAACTCCAGGGAGTTCAGTTCGGCGCTTCTCTGCATCAGCGTTTCGTTAGTGCGGGCATTGCGCACGGCCACGCAGACTTGGTTGAGAAAGAGCTGAAGCACTTCTTGGTTGAGATACATCTCCCGGGTGCTGTCGCCCCGGTTGTCCAGATAGAGATAGGCGTGGGGACTGCCGTCGGTGAGCAACGGGCTGCAAAAAATGGAGCTGATCTCATAGTCGTGAACACTGACGGAATTTTTGAAACTGCCGTCCTGCTCGGCATTGCTGGTAATGACGGGTTCCAGTGTGGCCTGGCAGAGGGCCAGGGCGGTTTTACTGATTCCTGCAGTGGAGGACAATAGCTGTTTTTCCTGGTCCATTTGCACCTGATAAAGGTTGTTGCCTTCATTGTCGCGTTTGACCAAGAAACCGCGGGTTGCGTTGGTGAAATCGATCGCGGCGGCCACCAGCGCGTTCTCCAGCTCAGCCAGATCCAAAAAGCGGATCAGTTCGTACGAATAGTCCATCAATTGACGCATCTTCTCCATCCGTACCGTGATCTCCTGATAATCCCAGGTGCGGATGATCAAGCCGGTCAAATGGTTTTTTATATTGCGGATCAAAGCCAGTTCGCCTGCGGTGAAGGGCAGTTCGCCGTCATCGCTGAGGATGAGAAAGCCGATGTGTTTATTACCGGATTGCAGCGGCACGATTAGGATATTACGCTCCTCATGCCGGAATCCGGTCAGTGTGTCAGTATCAAAGGCACGGTCGATGTGGGGCTTATACTCCTTGGGGTAATAGGAGTCCGGAGCGCAGTTGTGGCAGACGAATTCATAGTAATTATCGACTTTGTCTGAATAGGCCATGAGCTTGAATTGCCAAGGCGCCAGGACCTGCGAGATGCCTTTTTCAATAAGGAACTTAACCCTCTGCACGCTGGTGACGTTGACTATGTTGTAGAGCAGATCATTCCACTTGCTGCGGGTATCGCGGCGTCGGGAGACCAACGGATATGGGCGGAACTTACTGAGGTCGGTCAGGTTGAAGAGATTGACCTTGAGAAAATTCTGCCGTTCATCGGGACTGACAGAGTCAGTGATTTGCTCCAGATAGGCTTTATGTAGATCAAACTCGACCTGAGCAGCGGCCTCTACATTTAGTTCGAGGAGAATCTGGATCTTGAGTTGGCGCAATTCAACAATCAGCTGGTAGTACTGGTGCTGCGTACAAGCTTCCAGCAAGCGGTTTACCCGGCGCAGGATAAGACGCAGAGGCAGCGAGGGGTTCATCAGGTCCAGTTTGATTTGGATCAGATCCAGATAGCTGCCCCAATAACGATACTGGTATTCGCTGATCTCCGGTCTGGCTTGCTGGACCAGATCAAGGGCCCGCGCGTAATCCTGCATTCCGTAGTGGCAGACCGCCTGCAGCACATTAAAGACCGCGATGGCGTAATGGTTGTTGATCTCGCCGGCATACTGGAGAGCGAGTTTAAGTTCTTGCAGAGCGGTGTCGTATTTTTTTTCTGCCAATGCCAGCAGGCTTTGGACGTTGTGATAGAACTCGAGTTCGTGAACGGCCTGGTAATCGATATGGGCATTCTTACGTATCAATTGGCGCAGTTTGCGCGGATGGGACATCTCGCTGAGGTAGTAAAAATAGGTTTTGACCAGTGGATTGATCTCCTCCACATAGCCATCGATCAAGCGGGGTTCGTGCTGTTGCAGGAACATGTAATAGTGGCCAAAGCCAATGATCTTGCTCTTAGCCAGAGCCAGGTTACGGACAATCCTGTCCAGCTGTAGGGGATTGTGGATCCTCTGCGCCAACTCTTTGGCCTCCAAGAGGATGGCCTCCGCCTCCATAAACTCCCCTAGTTTAATCATGGCTTCGCCCTGGATCAAGAGAGCACGTGTTTGCTCCGATTCCTGATCCAATTGGCGGGAGAATGACAGACCGGTCTGGGTATGTTGAATGGCGGTGGCGGTCATACCCTGCTTGAGGTAGAGGTCAGCCAGGTTGTTGTTGATCAAGGCAAGCCAGCGCAGGCAGTTATAGCGTCTCCAGATGTTCATGGCTTGGTTGAAGTGTTCCTCTGCTTCGCCGATGCTTTTCTGGTGGCTAAAGATCTCTCCCAGCAGATTGTGTAAACAAGCCAGACGAATCTGGCAGGAAGGGCTCTGGTCCGGAGCCAGCTCAGCCAGGCAATCCTCAATTGTGCGGATAGCTTGATCATAGTCATGGTTCAGATTCTGCAACATGGCAGATTGAACAACAAACTCGATACGCATCTCGGTGGAGAGATCATCCACATGTACCTGTTGTAAAACTTTGGCCACTTTGGCTGTATCAGTAGCGGCGTATGCCCGTGCGAGTTGTAAACGGGCTTGGACTTTGGCTGCCGGTGATTGCCCCAGACTGGCGGCTCTTTGGAACAGTTTGGCAGCGGTTTTAGCATCATCTTTGAGCTGGTGAAACTCGCCCAGAACCAGGTATTTTTCCTGGCACTCGGGAATCATCTCAGCATCCTCTGTCAGAAAACTTACGCTGGCAGTCACGCCCGCCGTCTCCAGTTTATCGTAGCAGAGCAACAGGTCCGTTCTGATGTCTTGTTCCGGGATCTCTGTTTCAGCCTTCAAATCGATCAGCAGTACCTGTGAGATCGCGGTCAGAGCCTGCTCCTGTTCATAATCCTCAGCCAAAACATGGTGTAGCCTCAGCAGCTGCTGTCGTACGCTAAGCAGATCGCCGGTCAGCTCACTGTTTTTCACCAGGCCACGCAGCGTATCGTAATCGTTTATCTGTTTTCCTTCGAAATATTTTAGTACACGCAAAGAAACCAGTCTCTGCAGTCTGGGAGGGCATTCTTGGATAAACCTGTGTTGCGCCTCGGGAAAGGTGAAGTGATAGTTACTGCCGCGTTTGTCCAGCAGTTCGACAAACTTGCTTTCGTTGAGCAGATCGAATAAGCTCTCGTCCTTCAACTTGCAGATTTCACGGATCAGATCCAGAGAGATGGGGGTCTGTACGATGGAAAGTTTTTGCAGCTGCTTGTAACTGGTTTCGCTGAGGTGGCTCATCCTGGAATAGATAGAATGAACTATCCGCCCGGGTAGAGGATAGTCGTCGAGATTATCCGGATAATGAAATCCACGCCCAGAAGTCAGGAGTTTATGCAGTGTGAGGTCGATCAGGATCTCCCGGATAAAAAAGGGATTGCCGCAGGAACGCTGATGTACCAGCTCGCAAAACTCTTCCGGCACCGGAGCATTGAGCAATTTCCGGATGTAGGTCACTGATTCCTTCAGTTCAAACATCGGAACATGCACCAGAATGGTATGTTTGATCTGCATGATACGTTGAAAGTCGGTACTGCTCAGCAGGATCAGGATACGGTTGTTCACCACCTCTGCCGAGAGAAAGTTCAGAAAGTCGATGGTATAGTGATGGACATGCTGAACATCGCGAATGATGAAAATCAGCGGCTTATGACGGGAGAGACGGACGATCAGGGCGCGTGCATACTCGTAGTCCATTTTCAGTTCGGCGGTGGATTGCGTGAGTTTTTTAGCCGTTTGTTCCGAACCGAAAAGATATTGCCGCATTTTGTCCGAGATTTGGGCTGTCTCCCGTTCTCTGGCCAGGTCATCCGAAGGCAGCGATTGCAGATACTCCTTAATCAAGGCAAAAAAAGCTTCATGCTCTGTGCGCGTACAACTGTAATCAAAAATGAAGTAGGCTCCGCGAAGAATCTGGTATCGGAATAGAGACAGGATATTACCTTTTCCCAGCCCTTCACCGCCCAGCAGCGAGATAATCTTGCCGTTGCCTTGTTCCACTTGGGGTAGATATTCCAGCAGCTCATTTACCTGCCGGTCACGCACCGTATAGCTGTTGAATTGCAGTGTGTTGACCAGCGACCAGGATACAGAGAAGGGATAGTTCTTTCCGGTGCTGCGATTGATGTAGGCGATGAAGTCCGCGCTGTTCTCGAACCGATTGTCGGGATTGCGCTCAAGGAGGCGCAGACAGAGGTTTTCCAAATCCTTCGGGATCTGAGGATTGAGCTCAGTGGGAAAGATGGGGATAAAGTACTTCTGGCTGCCGCTGCGCAAAGCCTGGATTTGTTCCAGGCTGTAAGGGTAGCTGCCTGTCAACAGACGATATAGCACCACGCCCAGTGAGTAGAAATCGCTGGAGCGCCCCACATCCTTGCTCAGATAAATCTCAGGCGCCACATAGGGCAGTGTCCCAGACACATATTGCGTTTCTTTGTCCAGTTCCCAGCGCAGCAATCCATAGTCTATAAGCTTCACTTGCAGCGTATTGCCTGTTACTTTATAAAGTATATTCTCAGGCTTTATGTCCCTATGCAGAATATTTTGAGTGTGTAAGGCATCAAGGGCATAGGCGATCTGGATTAACAGATCATAAAGCTGAGTAATCTTGTTGCGTGACCAGCGGTAGTTACTCAGGCTAACGCCGGCAAAATAGTCACTCAGGCAATAGACATGGTCACCCACATGGCCAAAATCGACAACCCGATTGAGGTTGGGATGTTCGATCTTGGTGATGTGATGCATGTCAGCGGCTTTGAAATTGGCGTAGAACTGGTCGGAGGAAAGATATTGGAACAACTTCAGCGTATAGAGGTTGTTGGTCCTGACGTCGCGGACCTTATAGATGTTGGCCCAGGCGCCGCTGCCCAGGCTTTCCAAGACTTCGTACCTATGATCGATGAACATGGTCTCCTCTTGCCAGACCAGCCCCGCGTTAGTCGCGGGCTGTGAATCCCTTATTTCGCAAGGGCTGTGCGTGTCAACCCAATTCTTGCCCCAAGTACAAGCTCCGGAAGGTTGATCTTACAAGCGGATCTGGCTTCAGATTCCTGCTTCCAACTGGCTTACCGAGCTTTTCTTCCATCGCTTATGCACCCAAAACCACTGCTCCGGATAGCGGTCGATGTAAGCCTCCAGCACGGCATTGACTTTGTTCAGGATATAGGCGTAGTTTTCTTCCTTGTCCTCCAGTTCGGGATGATAGAGCATCGGTTCGAAGCAGAACTTGACGCCGCCTTCCGGGGTGCGGAGGGCTAAACCCGGCACGATGGGTATCTTGTAGCGTAGAGAAAGTTTGGCGACTCCGCGCCAGTGGGAAGCCGTTGAACCTAAAAAATCCAGCCTTAAACCTGAAGCTCCGGCATCCTGATCCATCAGGATGGCCACCATCTCGTTCTTGGCCAAATGCGCCAGGATATCCCGCAAGCCCCGGCGAAAGTCGATCAATGACACCCCGTGCTGGGTGCGGATGGCATTGTTGTAGTTGTCAAACAGCGGATTATGCTGTTTTTTGACCACCACCGACAGTGGAATCCCCAAGCTGGGCAGGATACGGGCCAGTTCCCAATTTCCGAAATGCGCGGTGGCCAGGATCGCTCCCCGCCCCAGGGAGAAGGCCTTGTCCACATGTGAACGTCCGCTGATCTGTGCTGTTGCGATGAGTTTTGACTCGTCCTGCAGGTAGATCTCGGCCGCGGTCATTCCCAGATTGCGATAGATCTTGCGCAACAACTCGCGCCGTTCGTGCGGTTCCTGATCTGGATATACTCTCCGGAGCTGTTTTTCCGCCACATCGCGCCTGATACCCAGACCATATCCCAGCCAGAGGAAGAGCCTTTGCAAAGCCAAATTGCTCCAGCGATAGGGCAGCAGCCTGAACTTGAACAACACAAATCTGAATGCCCAATACTCGGTAAGGTTGAGCAGATGATTGCGTTTCAAGCGTCGCTGAACTCCACTTCAGGCTTCTCTATGACAGCATTACAGCAGGCTGAGTTTCTTCTCGAGCACTGACTTGGAAACCACTCCGATCGTCGTGTCGCGCAAAGTGCCGTCCTTGAATAACAGCAGCGTGGGTATGCTCATCACGCCATGCCGTGAGGCCAGTTCCGGATATTCGTCCACATTGAGCTTGGCGACTGTGATCTCTGGATGTTCCCTGGCCAATTCTTCGATGGTGGGTGCGATCATGCGGCAGGGTCCGCACCAGGCGGCCCAAAAATCAACCAACACTGTACCTTGGGCAACGATCTCGGCGAAGTTTGTATTGTCTAGTTCCTTTACCATTATCTCTACTCCTGAGTTTCTGCCTACAAGATAAGCCGATTGCGGCGTTTGGCAAATACCTGCCCCGCACCGGACCCGATGTCTGTCATAGTGAGCATCGCATCCGTTTTTCGCCTCATGGTTTACATTGATATTGTCACCAGGCTGCCGGTAAACGCCACGGGCTGCTCTGGCGCGCTGAAATGCTTCCGGATCCCGTTTTTCGGGCCGGATTCCCTGCAGATTCCGGGGTCTTAATCAAGTGATAATCAAGCCTTAATCAAGTCTTAATTATTAACGCTTGATTAAGGCTTGATTAAGACTTGATTAACGCCCTGAGACCAGGGAGCGGCACTACCAGTCCCGCTAGGCGGCAAAAACCG
>CAYXEF010000012.1:0-42363 GCA_964463825.1 uncultured Candidatus Cloacimonadota bacterium
GGCGGATTTGCGCGGACAGAGAAGACTGCCGCAACTTTTTCTTGATCTGTGGGAGCGTCCGATCCTCTCTCATACCGTTGCGTTATCAAGTCTGCTGGAGTTGAGCGAGCCTGCGAGCATCGACTTCAGCAAGATCGCGGCAGGAGAGTCCTGAAGTCCATGCTCCTGCGTCGCTGGACTCCAGGATAACGCAAAGGTTAAGTTTGGTTGTTTGATAGCGAATTGGAATCAGATGGGGTAAAAAAACTCCGGAGTCTGGCTCCGGAGTCTTTTACAATGGATGATAATGGATTTTACTTATAGTAATACAACTCCACCGGCGTGGCGCCGAGTCGTTCGCTGAGGGTGAAATAGCCTTTGCCTTTGTCGTCCCAGGCGACGGCCTCTCCCTGTCCCTCCAGTTGGTAGGTCAGCGCACGGTATTTGCCGGCCAGGGCGGCGGCGACGCTCATTTTTCCCCCGCGTTTGTAACGGTAGATATGGGAGTAGGTTTTGACCAGGATGGACTTGCCATTGGGGGAGATGTCGGCCGCGGTGACCCAGTTGTAGGGCAGATTGGCGACGCGGCGGGCGGTATTTACGGAGTTGAAGGATTGCGGATAGGGAAGCTGGTAGACGCCGGAATTGCTTTCGCGTTTGCTGATAATATAGAGGTCGCCGTTGCGGGGATCGGCAAAGAGGGCTTCGGCGTCGCGGGGGCCGTCCTCGTAGACGAATTCGATCCGCTGCACCTGATCCACGGTGATCAGAGTGTCCAGAATCTCCGGTTCGGCGAAGCGATAAACGAACACGGAGGGATGGATGTCGGCATTGTCGCCGATCTCGCCGATGAAGACATAGGGCTTTTTGTCCACTGGATCGAAGCCTACGGCGATATCCTCCCAATCCCGGTTTTTGAGGCTGGGGAGGTGGATCTTGGCCGGCATCAGGCCGCGTTTGTTGAGCACAAAGACATAGGGCGGATTGCCGGAGTCGTTGTGGGTGTAAAGCAAACCGGGAGTGCGCAGGCTGGCCGCGAGGCCAGAGGCTTCGTTGATCTCGGGCTCCTCGACGGTGTCGTGCTGCAGGCTCCGGGCCATCAATACTGCCAGTCCGAGAGCGCCCAGCATCAGGATGAAGATCACTAACCGCTTGACATTGTCGTTATTTACGAGCATACACCTTCCTTCTTCAAATGGTGATACCGGCGCGGGGCGGAGTTTCCAGGCGGCGGAGCAGGACGTCCCCCGCATCCAGCGTGGCGCCGGGCGATACGGTCAATTCCGGCTGACCGGGAAAGGACACGGTACAGGATCCGGCGCCCACGGCCATTCCGATGATGTTGCCGGCGGCGTGGTCGGTTTGCGGGAACCACTGTAGTTTGCGGAAATTGAAACGGAACGCGATGGTACCCTGCAGGCTGTCCAGATACAGGACGTTGCCTTCCAGTCGGCAGTTGTCGTGCGGGCTGCGGATCTCGACGCTATCCAGCAGCACCTTGCGCAGACCGAGCAGGGTGAGGTCGCCGTTGCTGCGCAGATAGGCCACCCTTCCCTGCAAGGGCGAGAGCACGGCTCCCGGGGGCGGCAAGGGAATTCGCTGGCGAAAGCGGTGGCTGAAACCGACGAGCAAATACCAGGCTACGGCAAAAAGAGCCAGGATCAAGGCGGGCAAATAAATCTGCAGCCGGGGCAATACCGCGTTTGCCGCGATGGCCAAGGCCAAAAGGATCAGGGCAGGCACCTGGCTGCGGAATTGGGCAATCTTGATCCGGCGCAGGCTGCCGGCATCGGACAGCAGATACTTGTTCGTTTTTTCGGGCATCTTTCCTCTTCAGGCCAGACAGGGTCCCGGCTGGCCGAACACGGATCTCCGCAGGGAGTTCAGCTTATTTGTTGGCGCGGGTCCAGACTTCCGTGCGCCCCACCAGCGAAATGCCGATGAAGCCGCGCAATTTCATGGTGTTGGGGCCGGTGAGTTCGGCTTTGCTGGAATAGGTGTTGCCGGATTTGGGATCGTAGATGGTGCCGTTGTCGAACTTGTTGTTGCCTTTGGCGGTAAGGCCTTTGACGATGACCAGGTTCAGCAGGGGGCGGCTGCGCAGGTCCTTATCCGGATTTTTGTCGTCCACTTTGGGTTTGCCGGCTTCGTTGTTGGGTTCTTTGAGCCAGACGATCTTGCCGGCGAAGCTGCCGCTGGTGGTCTTGTAGATCTGAATCTTGCTGGTTTTTTCGGCATTGTACCACTGGCCTTCGATGTTGTAGGACTCGGCCCAGAGGGCCAGGGGCAACAGCAGGGCCAAGGTAAAAGCGCAAAGCAAAATGGCTTTCATGAGATACTCCTTGTGGCTTGGATCGATGAAGCCGCGGCTGGTTCAGAGAATGCCGCAGCGTTTGTAGATGGTGTCCACATGACGCAGATACCTGTCGTAATTGAAGATGTCTTTGATGGTCTCGGGCGGCAGCAGGTCCGTGACGCGCTCATCGGCCAGGACAGCCTCCAGCAGGGGTTTGCCGCTGTCCCAGCAGGCTTGGGCGTGGCTCTGCACCAAGGCGTAGGCTTCCTCACGGGAGCAGCCTTGTTGTACCAAATGGAGTAGCAGGGCTTGGGAAAAAACGAGGCCGTTGGTGAGTTCCAGGTTGGTGCGCATGTTTTCCGCGTGGACCACGAGGTTGGAAATGAGGGAGCAGCAACGGGCCAGCATATAGTGCACCAGAATGCAGCTGTCGGGCAGGATCACGCGCTCCACGCTGGAATGGGAGATATCGCGCTCGTGCCAGAGTGCGTTGTTTTCCAGTGCGGCGTGGGCGTTCGCGCGCAACAGGCGGGCCAGGCCGCACAGCTGCTCGCTGACGATGGGATTGCGCTTGTGCGGCATGGCGGATGAGCCCTTTTGGCCTCTGCTGAAGTTCTCTTCGGCTTCCTGCACCTCGGTGCGCTGCAGGTGCCGGATTTCGAGGGCGATCTTCTCCGTCAGAGTGCCGATCAAGGCCAATACAGAAAGATAGTGGGCATGGCGGTCGCGTTGGATGACTTGGGTGGAGATGTGGACCGGTTGTAGATCCAGATGCCGGCAGGCCAATTCCTCAACACGGGGATCCAAATGGGCGTAGTTGCCCACGGCGCCGCTGAACTGGCCGACGGCGACGGTCTCGATGGCGTCCTGCAGGCGCTTGATGTCGCGCTGGGTTTCATCGTGCCAGAGGGCAAACTTGAGGCCGAAACAGGTCGGCTCGGCATGGATACCGTGCGAGCGTCCCATGCACAGGGTGCGGCGATGCTCGCGGGCTTTGAGTTTGAGGATCTCGGCCAGGCGGTGCAGTTCCGTGAGGAGCAGTTCCCCGGCCTGGCGCAGTTGCAGGGCGGTGGCGGTGTCCAGAATGTCCGAGGAGGTAAGGCCAAAATGCAGCCAGCGTGAGGGTTTGCCCACATACTCAGCCATATTTGTCAGAAAGGCGATGACATCGTGTTTGGTGACGGCTTCGATCTCATCGATACGCTCAGAATTGAAGTCTGCCTTGGCGGAGATGGCCTCCCAATCCGCGTCCGGAACGAGGCCCAGCTCGTGCATGGCGCGGGCGGCTGCCAATTCGACCTCCAGCCAGCATTCATAGCGGTTTTCCTGTGTCCAGATGCGTTGCATTTCCGGCAGGCTGTAGCGGGAGATCAAAACTCCATGTCTCCTTCACCGCCCAACAGCTCTTCCAGCTGCTGCAGCAGGCCGTTGATGGAGGGATCCTGAGCCGGGCGGGGCAGAGCTTGGACACTTGCCTGTCCGTAGGAAATGTTGTCCACCAGTAAAGTGACGGAGGTATTGCTGTCCAGGTTCAGGACCACCTGATCCGGGTCGCCCTTGGCGGTGTAACTGACCTGCATTTCCACTCCGGCTTTGCGGTCGATCAGGCGTTGCAGGCGGAGTTTGTCCGAAAACTGCAGTTCGGTGTCGGCTAAAAGCAGCTTGCGCTCGCGCAGGATCGCCTCGCCATGTTTTTGGATGAAAGTCTCGGGATCGCTGAGAAAATCCAGGTCGGGCAGGGTGATGCCGGTCAGCGGCAGGGCTTCCAGCTGGGGCAATTGTGGCGCCCGGAGCGCGAAATAGGATCCCATATAGGCTGAAACCAGCGGCTCAGGATTGATGCCAAAGGCTCCTCCATCCAACACATCGAGGCGCAGCTCGTCCCCGGCTTTGCTCAGCGAGAACAATTTGCGCAATGTCATGCCGCGGTGACTGGCTGCCACCACGCCGTCAACGCTGAAATTGACCCATTTGGTCAGTTCGTTTCTCAGTATCGCTTCCCGGTCGGCGTGACCGATGCTGGCGCAGGAGCCAAGCAGCAGGAGGGCCGCAAGGAGAGTGATGTATATGCTTGTTTTGATCATACTTTTTTCTCCGGTCGGTAGATCAGCCAAATCCCGGCCACCGCAGCAACGGCCATCAACAGGCTGAGGATTTGCCCGATGGTCATGAATCCAAACAGGTATCCGTACTTCCTATATACTTCCAGATCGTCCGGAACCCGCACAAATTCGACGATGAAGCGGAACACGCCATAGAGCCCGATGAAAACCCAGAACACAATGCCATCCCTCAATTTCCGACGGAGCAACACCAGGGACACGACAAACAGCACCAAGCCCTCCAGGAAGGCTTCATAAAGTTGTGAGGGATGCCGTGGCAGGGGTCCCGCATCCGGGAAAACCATGCCCCAGGGGACTGTGGTCACCTTGCCCCAGAGCTCGGCGTTGATGAAGTTGCCCAGGCGACCCAGGCCCAAACCCACTGCAACCAAAGGCATGGCGGCGTCGGCCAGGGGATAGAATTTTAGTTTTTGGCGCCTCAAATACAGATAGCCGGCGATGATGACGCCCAGAGCGCCGCCGTGGAATGACATACCGCCCTCCCAGATATACAAGACCTCCAGCGGATGCCTGAAGTAATAGGGCAGGTTGTAAAACAAGATGTAGCCCAGACGGCCGCCCAGGATCACACCCAGCATCACGGAAAAGATGATGCCCTCATACTGTTCGCGGGTGACTTTGGCGCCTTTGATCCTGAGCAGATAGCGGTAAAAGACGTAGGCGAGAATGAAGCTGAAAACGTAGAAGAAGCCATACCAGCGGATGGCCAGTTCCCGCCCGAAGAGGGAAAACTGCACCATGGTGGGATCGATCCTGGGATAGGACAGCATGCTCTTTATCCTTGTTTGGTGAGGTCGTGCAGGGTCTTGACGACGATCTCCACAGCCTCTTCAGGGTGGCCGGAGAATTTCTGGGTCAATTTGTCGTGCTGGGGAGTGAAGATGTTAACCACCTGTGTGGGGGAACCGTTGAGACCGATCTCTTTTTCATCGAGGCCGAGGTCATCGGCGTTCCAGACTTTGAGTTCCACCGCTTTGGCATTACGTTTGCCGCGTAGAGATGGGAGCCTTGGGGTATTTATTTCCTTAACCACGGAGATTACGGCCGGCAGTTTGATGCGCAGGCGGTCGTAGCCGTCCTCCAACAAGCGTTGCAGGGTGACGTGGCAGGGGGTGATCCCCTCGATACGGCGGACGAAGCAGGTTTGGGGGATGTCCAGATGCGCCGCGATGCCGGGTCCGACTTGTGCAGTATCTCCATCGATGGCCTGCTGGCCGGTGAAGATGAGGTCGAATTCCCCGATCTTGCGAATGGCGGCTGCCAGGGTCAGACTCGTTGCCCAGGTGTCGGCGCCGGCGAAACGCCGGTCAGAGAGCAGGATGATATCGTCCACTCCGAGCGAGACGGCTTCGCGCAAGGTTGCTTCAGCCTGGGGCGGACCCATGCAGAGGGCGGTGACATTGCCTCCATGCTGCTCCTTGAGGCGTACGGCTTCCTCGATGGCGTAGGTGTCGAAAGGATTGAGGATGCTTTCCACGCCTTCCCGGATGAGGGTATTGGTCGCCGGATCGATGCGGATCTCGGTGGTGTTGGGAACCTGTTTGACGCAGACGATGAGTTTCATGTTCCGCTCCCGTAGAAGCCGGCGATGGCATCGCAGACGTATTCCATTTGCTCGATGGTCAACTCCGGATAGATGGGGATGGAGAGCACCCTATCCGCCATGGCTTCGGCCACGGGCAGGTCACCCTTGCGGTAGCCGAGGTCGGTAAAACACTCCTGCAGATGCAGCGGCAGGGGATAGTATATGGCACAGCCAATATCCTTGCCTTGCAGATGGCGCATCAATTCGTCCCGGCGCTCGCAGACAAGCGTGTACTGATTGTAGATCGAGACCGCCTCCGCCGCGATATGGGGAGTCCGGATCTGGGGTAGGCCCTTAAGCCGTTCATTGTAGAAGGCGGCATTGGCGCGGCGGGCGGCGCTCCAATCGGCCAGGGCATCCAGCTTGACGGCCAGGATCGCGGCCTGCAGCGTGTCCAGTCGGCTGTTCAGGCCCACCCATTTGTGGTAGTACTTGGGATTTTCACCGTGGACGCGCAATTGGCGCAGTTTGGCAGCCAGTTCGTCGTCGTTGGTGAGACACATGCCGGCATCGCCCATGGCGCCGAGGTTTTTACTGGGGAAGAAGGACAATGTGCCGATATTCCCGAAGGAGCAAGTCATCTGACCCTTCCAGGTGCAGCCGATACCTTGGGCGTTGTCCTCGATCACGGCCAGTCCGTGCTTTGCCGCGATCGCCATAATGCGGGTCATGTCACAGGATTGGCCGAAGAGATGTACCGGCATGATGGCCTTGGTGCGGGACGTGATGGCGGCTTCGAGCAGCTGCGGATCGAGGTTGAAGGTCTGGGGATCGATGTCCGCGAAGCGCGGTACGGCGTGATTGCGCCAGATGGAGGAAGCGGTGGCGAAGAAAGTAAAAGGCGTGGTCAGGACCTCATCACTTGCGCCAATACCGAGAGCCTTGACGGCCAGTACCAGGGCGTCCGTGCCCGAGGCGCAGCCGATGGCGTGTTTGATGCCAAGGTAGCCGACGACTTTTTCCTCCAGTTCCCTGACCTGAGGTCCCATAATATAGTGGTGTTCGGCGAGGACGCGATCCAGCGCTTGTCGGATCTTGGGCAGCAGCGGTTCATATTGTGCATGCAGGTCCAGCATTGGTACTTTCATTGATCTTAATTCTCCTTAATTCGACAGCGCCCTGATTCCCAGGAAGATGGTCAGCACTTGCGAAGTGATAAGCAGCACGTCCTTAAAATCGGTCCAGAAATCGCGGTCCGTACGCTCCGCGACAAAGATGTTATCGCCCGGGTTGATCGCCAGTTTTTTTGAGGGACGGACCCAGTTGCCGCTGGCGGCGCTGATGATGCGGACGCCTTTCCAGCGTTTGTTATTGGTATAGCCTCCGGCGGCGTCGATATAGTAGTCCCAGGTTTTGCCTTCCATCCAGGGGATGAGGCCGGGCCGGACCACCTGTCCACTGACTTCGACCAAGCTCATCTGTTCCGGCACGTAAAGATAATCACCGTCCTTGAGGATGGGGTTGTCCCCGGCTGACTGGTTTTGCCAAACGGTCAGAACGTCGATGGAATACCGGCCCGGGAACTGGCGCAACCTGCTGCGGATATAGTGATACTCCAGGATGGTCATCTCGGAAAGAGAGCGCTCTTTGAGGCGGTCGAATTCCGGATCGGTCTCGCGGCTATAGAGTGCGCTGGCAAAGATCGCGTTGCGCAGGTCTCCATTGGGCGTGGGGCCGCCACAGCGTTGCAGGATGTCATAAAGCGTCGTGGTCCCGTCCACCAGATAATCGCCGGGAGCCTTGACCTGGCCTTCCACCCTGATCTTCCAGGCCCGGCGCAGCTCATTGTCCCGGGACACCACGACCCTGTCGTGCGGCAGGAGCTTGATGCCGGTGGGATCCTGTTTCATCAGGTCCAGATTGATGATGTCAAAGTCGGTCAGATTGTCGCGGTAGCGATAGAGGAGGATGTTTTGCCGGTCGGCGTCGAGAGTGAATCCCCGGGCCAGGGCTAGGAGGACTGCCAGGTCATCACCAGCTACGTACTCGTATTCGCCGGGCAGATAGATCCCCCCGGTCAGAGACACAGACGTCTGGACCGATGCCACCACGACCACATCCCCGTCCCTGAGCAGCGGATTCTGGCTCAAATCTCCCAACCGCTCATATTTCAGCAGGTCATAGGACTTGCTTTCGCCGCTCCGGATCAGGACCACGCTGCGCAAGGCCTGATAGCGTTCCAGCAGAGAATCACGAACGGTGGCCTCTTCCAGTCTTGGGGTCAGCAGGTCCGGAGCCGGGTTTTGCGCGGGTTGAGCCTTTGCCAGATGCAAGGCGTTGGCCAGGCGCATCGCCGAGGAGACCTGATAGGTGCCGGGCTGGGCGACGAATCCGGTCACATTGATGGAGATAAGATCTGGCACAGGCTGAGAGGATGTGGTTTGCGCCGTCAGCCAGCCCGCCAGGACCAGCAGCGCCAGCAGGATCAATCTAGTTTTCATAGTACTCGATCATGCGCTGGATGATGGCATCCAGCTTGTATTGGGGCTCAAAGCCGATGTATTCTTTGATCTTGTCCAGCGAGGGCATGCGGTTCATCATATCCTCAAAACCCTCTTCGAAGGCCTCTTCGTAGCTCATGTAATCGATGCGCGACTTGCTGCCGCACATCTGCCTGACCTTCTTGGCCAGATCTTCGATGGAGATGGATTCCGTCGTGCCCACATTAAAGATCTCACCCTGGCAACCGGGAGTGTTCATCAGCTTGAGAAAGGCGTCCACCACGTCAGAGACGTCAGCGAAACAGCGTGTCTGCTTGCCGCTGCCGTACACGATCAGAGGCTGATCCAGCAGCGCGGCCTTGATGAACTTGGGTAAGACCATGCCGTATTGCCCGGTCTGGCGCGGCCCCACGGTGTTGAAACAGCGGACGATCACCACCGGCAACCGCTTTTCCCGAAAATAGGCCAGGGCCATGAATTCGTCGATGGCCTTGCTGCAGCTGTAGCCCCAGCGGCTGATGTGGGTGGAGCCCAGCAGGCGGTCGTCAGATTCGCAAAAGGGCACCTTGTCGCTCTTGCCGTAGATCTCCGAGGTCGAGGTGATGAGCACCTTGGCCTTGTATTTATTGGCCAGTTCGAGCACGTTGTCCGTGCCCACGATGTTTGTTTTAAGCGAGAGCAGTGGATTTTCAATGATGTATTTGACTCCGACCGCGGCCGCCAGATGGTATACCTGGTCGATGCCGGTCATCAGTTTTTCCATCAGGGGGCGGTTGAGTACGCTGCCGATGGTGTAGTGAAAATTGCCGCTGTCCTTGAAGGACTCTATGTTTTCCAGCCGGCCGGTGGAAAGGTTGTCGATAATGCTGACCTGGTGTCCGTCCGCCAGCAGCCTTTCCGCCAGGTGCGAGCCGATAAAGCCGGCTCCGCCGGTGATCAGGATCTTCATACTTGCTCCATTGTGAGGCTATCTTGGGCTATGGCATTGATTTTTCGCCATTATGTAACAAGATTTGCCAGCGGCGATTTTGTCAATAGAAAAGAGCCGTCGGGTCTGACCGGCGTCGTGCCGGGGCCATACATCACCTGCTTGCCCCTGGCTGTATAGAGATCTGTGTTTAGGGTTCCTATTCCGTTTCCCTCTTGCTCAGCTACGGGAAGCCACTCCTATGCCTCTGCTGAACTGTCTCTGTGTCTCAGCGGCAGCTCAGCGGAGGCAGAGAATCTGGACAGTGTTGTGGATCGGGGGTGTCATGGGGATTTCCGGAACTGGGTCCAGCCGTGAGAAAAAAACTTGACATATTTGTGTGGCAGGATGAGGGGAATCAAAAAGGGAAACAAGCGTTGAAAATGACAACAATTGAACTCATCGCACATCATCCGCGCTTGGCCCGGCCAATTGAGAGAAACATCCATATTTGGACAAAGGAGATCCGAGATGAAGCACACATTCATCATAACACTCATGCTGTTGGTCCTGGCAACCGCCGCATGGGGCAATGTTTTCGACCGCGAGACCGGAGAAATGATCCCCGGCATGGCGCTGCAAGCGCCGGAAATGGCGGAGATCGTGCCGGACACGCAGATACCTGACCGGGACGTCAATTCCTGGAGCGGTACCGGCCCCTGGGGCGGCAACGTCCGCGGCCTGACCACCGATCCCCACAACAACCTGCATGTTTTAGCCGCTTGCGGCTCCACGCTCACCAATCAGGAGGGCGGAGCATATGTCAGTTTCGACGGCGGGATCAACTGGCAGCCCACCACCCTGCCCCGCAAGCAGTACAACGCCATGGCCGGCTCATTCACCCAACCGAATGTCTTCTGGGCCGCCTCCCGCACCGGGCTGTATAGAAGCACTGACAACGGCGCCAGCTGGTCTCTGATCGGATCAGGGACCACCTACGCGTTGGGCGTGGGAGTAAGTCCGCTGGACGGCAACGCCATCGTTCTGGGCAAATCCGGAAACGTGGGATTCCAGATGTCTTTCGACGGCGGCAACAACTTCAGCAACACCACCGTCACTACGGGCTTCATGCGCCAGTTCGCCTGGTCGGCGGCCAATCCGGGGCGTATGTTCGTGGTCATGGGATCATCCACCAGTTCGATCATGACCAGCATCGACAACGGCCTCAGCTGGACGGCCTACGGTCCCACAGGTAACGGCTGGGGCATGTATGTCTCGCCGACGGACGAACAATTCGTCATCCTGGCGCACGACAGCGGCATTTACCGCACCACCGACGGCGGTGCCAACTGGTCCCAGGTCTACCCCGGCACCTTCAGAAGCGTGGCGGAATACGGCGGCATCATCTACGCCACCTCCAACGCCGGTGGAGTATATCAGAGCAACGACCAGGGCCTGACCTGGGTCAACTACAACGTCGGCGTGGTGCAATCCACCTGGCAAACCGCCGCCACCTCCGCGGCCGGAGCGCTGTTCGGACATTGGGGCGGGATCTTCCGCTGCACCGGATTTCAACAACCGATCCTGACCTCCCACACCGGCCTGAACCTCGCACTGGTGCACGGACTGGCCTATTACGCCGACTCCAACGAGCTCTGGGGCGGTGCCGAAGGCAGCGGCCTATACCGCAGCACGGATAACGGCGCCACCTGGCAGCATATGGTGAACGGCCTCAATAACTGGATGATCTATGAACTGCAGCCGGCCAACCATGAATACTACCAGTCGGGGCGGATGCTGGCCGGAACCCTGGACGGAGCCTACACCTCGCTGGACGGAGGCAACAGCTGGACCCTCGCACATTGGGCGGGAAATCAGATCTCCGGCTGCGAAGTGCATCCCACTGATCCCAACATCTACTGGCTGGGGAACTCCTTCGGCGAGGTGAGATACACCTACGACGGCGGAGCTACCTTCGGCACTGCGACGGGCAGCCACTGGGGCACCTTCCCCCGGCTCAAGCTGGGCCGCGGCCCCACCGGCAACCTGCGCCTCTTCCTTTGCTACCAGAACAGCGCCACGGCGATCTGGTATTCCGATGACTTGGGAATATCCTTCGTTCAGGCCACCGGCCTGTCAAGCACCACCTACCAACCCCAGATGTTCGTGCGTCCGGCTCTGGGAGCCCAACCCGGGATCGTTTATGTATCGACCAACCAGGGAATCTACAAATCCACCGATTATGGCGCCACCTTCAACCTCAGCGGTATGACAGGATTCAGCTGGAGCGTGGTCGGCAGCCCTGGATCCCAAGTCGTCTCGGGCAACGGCCCCGGCATCACCTACAGCACTGATGACGCCGCCACCTTCAGCTCCATCATGCAAAATCTGGAGACTTACGCCACCGTATGGGCCGCGGCCTGGGGATCCAGCACCAACCAGCTGTTCATCGCCATGCGGACCCGCGGTATCATGGAAAACCGCTTCAGCAGTGACGTCTACGCCTGGCCCACGGATCTGGCCGCCACGCCCGGACATCAGCAGGTAACGCTGAACTGGACCCAGGTAAGCGGTACACCCACCCCGATCGAGTATTGGATCTGGCGCGACGCTTATCCCGTGGCAGCCGTCCCGTCAAGCGAGTCCTCCTATACTGATGTCTTGTTGGTCAACGGACAAAGCTACAAGTATTTCGTTTCCGCGGTCTATGCCGATGGGATCCACACCTCCGCACATCATATCATCAGCGCTACCCCACAGGCTCCCACAGGTCAGCCGCCTCTGGCGCCGCAAAACCTGACTGTCGCTGTCGCCGGCAACCTGCTCTACCTGGATTGGGACACCGTGACCGAGGACATTTTCGGCACGCCCATCAGCGTGGACGAATACAAGGTCTTTGTGGGCGAGTATCCCTACTTCCCCTGCACAGACGAGTATCTCTACACGGTGACTTCAGACCACACCCTGATCGTTGACGACCTGGTGGCGGATCTGGACCGGCTCTTTTTCAAAGTTACCGCCGTGGTTGCAGATAACTGATGCCAGAATAAGCACTCATAATTCACCACAAGGGCGGTCGTATGACCGCCCTTGATTGTTGGCAGGCAGATCCGATCTGCACTACAACTTCATCAGGGGGATCGCCGCACTTTTTTGCTTGACAGAAGTAGGGACTGACATAAAGATATAAACGACTCACGAAATAATGATGACTGGGAGGAACCATGCTGAACTTTGTCAACCTGGCGTTGAAATGCCCACATTGCGGTCAGTTGCTGATGGATGAAGGCAAGCTGATCGATAACGCCCCCTCCGTGAAACTGTTTATACGCATCGCCGAGCGAGAAGGCTATATCTGGCTTTCCGCCATCTATGGCAGTTATAACCTGGATTCCACCGTCGAAATCAAGCCGGACGAAATCGCCCAGTTCAAGTGTTCCCACTGTCTGGCCGAACTCACTTCCGCAGAGAATTGCAGCGTCTGCGGAGCCCCCATGGTGGATTTTCACCTCTACGAGGGAGGCAAGGTATCAATCTGCTCCCGGGCCGGCTGCAAGAAACACTCCATCGAGTTTGAGGACATCGCCACCGCGATGAACCACTTCTACAACGAGTTCGAAGTCCAGAAATTCACGCCCTACGAGGCCATGCCCTCCGCCGTCAAAGCCAAGAAGGCGGACACGCAAAAGGAGATCATTGAGAGCGGAACCTATCTCAATTCCTACTGTCCGCATTGCCGGATGAACCTGATCAGCGACGGCAAGATCATCTTCAAGATCGAGAAGGACAACCAGGAAAGCGGGATCCTCTACCTCAGCCCTTACCTCAATGTCTTTCGCCACGCCACCACAATCAAGGTGCCGGAGAAGATCCCGGTGAAGGATATCAAGTGCATTTTCTGCGACACCAGTTTACTGGAACCTGAGGAAAAATGCCCGGTCTGCGGTTCCGGCGTGGCCAAGATCCATGTCGGCGCGCTGAAAAAGCTGGTGGATTTCAAGTTCTGTTCTCGCAAAGGCTGCACCTGGCATGGAATCAGCGACGAGGATCTGCGCTACGTGATGCTGGAAGACAGCCAGGAGTGGTAAATGTTTGAAGTGCTAAGACACGAGGAAATGGCGGAAGGCTCGATCGTGAGGCTGGATCTGAGCGCGCCGCAGATCGCCCAAAAAGCCAAGCCAGGCCAGTTCGTCATCATTCGCGCCAACGAATTCGGAGAGCGGATTCCGCTCACCATCGCAGATGCAGATGCCTATTCCGGCACCATCACCATCATCTTCCAGATCGTGGGCAAGTCCACCGCCCTCCTCCGCGGCTTCAGATCCGGCGACTATATCAAGGATGTGGTGGGCCCCCTGGGCAAGCCGGTGGAGGTGGAGAAAGTGGGAACCGTGGTCGTGGTCGGCGGAGGTACCGGTATTGCCATCCTGCATCATGTCACCAAAGGGATCAAGGCGGCCGGCAACAGCATCATCGGCATCCTGGGCGCCCGCAGCCGCGAATACATAATTATGGAAGACGAGATGGCCCAACTCTGTGACGAGATGGTCATCACCACCGACGACGGCTCCTACGGCATCCAGGGCTTTGTGACCACCGCGCTGCAGAAATATCTAGACGAGCGTTTCGATATCAGACTGGTCTATGCCATAGGTCCCATCATCATGATGAAAAACGTCTGTAAACTGACCAAACCCTACGGCATCAAGACCATGGTCAGCCTCAATCCGATCATGGTGGACGGTACCGGCATGTGTGGCGGCTGCCGCGTCAGCATCAACGGACACACCAAATTCTGCTGCTGCGAGGGTCCTGACTTCGACGGGCATATGGTGGATTTTGACGAGTTGGAAAAGCGCAACAACATGTATCTGAAGAAGGAAAAGGATTCCCTCCTCTTCGCCATCAGATAGACAAGGAACTAGTACATGCTGGACTATGATATCAAGTATCTAAAATTCAAAACCTATCTCAGCACCTACTGCCCCCACTGCAACAAGTCTTTCAACGTCAAGGAAAAGGACCACGATGTCTTGGTCTACAAAGCCGTCAAAGACGGCGAGGCGTTTGACCTGCGGCTCAGCCCCTACCTCGATGTCTTTGAAGTGGAGTCCACCCGGCCTTTGGCGCAGGGTGACGTGCTGGACGACCTGCTCTGCCCGGGCTGCAATCAGAGCTTGGTAGAACCGGGCCTGCCCTGTGGCGAATGCGGAAGCAAGGTCGGCAAGATAACCATCTCCGCCTATTCCAAACTCCTGCCCTTTTTCGTTTGCTTAAAATACGGCTGCGAGTGGCATGGCCTGACCAAGGCCGACGAGCGCCACATCAAACTGAAGATCCCGCGCCAGGAGATGCCGGAGCAGGACCAAAAACTGCGCGTACACAATTTCCTCGAGGTGCCGTATGGCCTGACCACGGAACTGGCCCAGCTGGAGGCTGGCCGCTGCCTGCAATGCACCAAGCCCAAATGTGTGGAAGGCTGTCCGGTGGGCGTGGACATCCCCACCATGATCAAACTGATCCGTGAGGAAAACTACGAAGCCGCCGCCCGCAAGGTAAAGGAACGCAATGTCCTGCCTGCCGTCTGCGGACGTGTCTGCCCCCAGGAGGATCAGTGCGAGTCCAAATGCGTGCTAGGCCTGCGTGACAGCCCGGTCGGCATCGGCAATCTGGAGCGTTTCGTCGCGGATTGGACGATGAAGATGGATCTGATCAAGCCGCCGCTACAGCCCAAACGCCTGAATAAAAAAGTGGCCGTGATCGGTTCCGGACCCGGCGGGGTGACCGCCGCCGCGGATCTGGCACAGCTGGGCTATTCGGTGACCATGTATGAAGCGCTGCACGAGCCTGGCGGAGTGCTGGTCTACGGCATTCCCGAATTCCGGCTGCCCAAGGCCATCGTGCATTTTGAGATCGAGTACCTGCGCAAACTGGGCGTCCGCGTCGAACTCAACAGCGTGATCGGCTATCTCTATACCATCGATGACCTCCGCGAAATGTACGACGCTATCTACATCGGAGTGGGGGCGGGACTGCCAAAATTCATGAACATCGAGGGCGAAAACCTCTGCAATGTCTACTCTGCCAACGAATACCTTACCCGGGTCAACCTGATGAAGGCCTACCGCTTTCCGGAATACGACACCCCCAAACCTGAAGGCAAGGACGTGGTGGTGCTGGGGGGCGGCAATGTGGCCATGGACTGCGCGCGCAACGCCCTGCGCTGCGGCGCGACCAACGTCACCATCGTCTATCGCCGCTCGCGCAAGGAACTGCCTGCCAGGGAGGAGGAAGTCCGCCACGCCATGGAGGAAGGCATCGTCTTCAAACTGCTGACCAATCCCATCCGCTTCATCGGCAACGATATCAACTGGGTCAAGGCCATGGAATGCGTCAAGATGGAACTCGGCGAACCGGACGCGTCCGGACGCCGCTCGCCCATCCCCATCGAGGGTTCAAACTTCGTGATCGACACCGATCTGGCCATCGTCGCCATCGGCACCGGCCCCAATCCCTTGCTATTCAATACCACGCCGGAACTGGAACGCAACAAATGGGGCTACATCAGGGTCAACGAGGAAACGATGGAAACCTCGATCCCCAATGTCTATGCCGGAGGCGATATCGTGACCGGTTCCGCCACTGTGATTTCCGCCATGGGAGCGGGGCGTATCGCCGCCAACGCCATCCACGAGCGCCTGTCCGGGGAAGCCAAAGAACAACCCGCCACCTGATCTCTGACCAAACTCACGAGCTATTGCTCCTATCGCTGACTACGGCGGCCTGGACCGTGCTTGCTTCGTTGTTATCATCCACAACTACGGTTTTTCCTCACGCGCAGTGCGCTTGCTTCCAGCTTGACAACTTCCTGCATACAAGCCCAAGACTTCCCGTAGGTTGGGCGGGAAGTGTTCGGGAAGTCTGCTGGAAGCGGACCAGTCCAACGCAGGATGGCCGCAACTGGGGATCAAAGGGGGATAATGGGGTGGAAGGCTGCCTGGCGAACTTACATCAGTGCCAGAGTAAGATCTTCCTGACGCTTTGTCTGCCTTGCGGATGAGTCGCCCTGAGCAAGTAAATGCCGGCGGGGAGCGGAGGTAGTTCGATTTCCAGTTGTCTGGTGGGTTGGGAACTGGCGGACGTGAACAATTGTTGTCCGCGCAGGTTGTAAAGCGACAGATTTTGGAAGGGCTCGGAACTGGAAACTTTCAGGATTTCCGAGGCAGACAGGGGATTGGGGTGACAACGCAGATCCGGCAACGCGGGCGTCAGCGTTTCTTGCGGATTGGCCACATTGTAGCTGAAGAGTGTCTGGGCGTTGAGGGACAGCGCCGGGGCCTGATATGCGGGGAGGCTGGTCGTGGCGCCGGACCAAAGCAGGGCTCCCGTGGAAGGGGTGTATTGGATGGCGGAGAGGTTGTTTTGTTGGCCCGCGGCGCCGCTCAGGACCTGCCACTGGCGTTTGGCGGTCATATGGTGGTTCGTGGTCAGGGAATCCGTGATGTTGGTATAACGGTCGCAGCAGGTGGGATAGGTTAACACCCGGAAGTGGTTGGTGGCGGCGAGGTGGTTGCCGGGCAGATTGCCGTTCTGGTCGTAATAGCGGATCGCGGTACCGCTGTTGTTGGTCTCGACGGCGGCGGTGATGGTCTGGCCGTCGTTTTCGCTGAGGATGTGGATGATGGTTCCGTGCAGGTGGTTGCCTTCGTTGAGGGCGGTGTAGACGTCCAGGGCGTTAGAAGCGCCATCGGCGTTGTAGTCGAGGCGTTCGAGGCCGCGGCGGATGTCCTGGCAGACGGGATCCAGGCCCTCGGCGTTGAGCATGGGATGGTCGTTGCCCATGTTCAGGGAGGCCCAGCTTGCGTTTTCATTGAGCCCGGAGAGAACTCCCAGCCAGCCTGGAACGGCCAGCGACAGCCAGGGCTGTTCATCGGACTCGGAAGGATGATGCACGATCAGGAGGGGGTTGTCCACCAGCGCGTCGTAAAGTGTCCAATCCAGCCAGCGGGTGATGACGGATGAGCCGGCCAGCAGCGAATCCTGCTGCGTGGAGATGCCCCAGCTGGACAGCGAGGCGCAGCCCAACTCAAGATCCTGTCCCGTGAGGGCCTTTCGCACCAGGATCAGGTCGATGAAGGCGTTGGTCTGCATGATGTCGTCGGCGTCGAGGTTGCGCTGCAAGCCGCTGTGATAAAGATTGACTCCGGCTTCGCCGATCCCGGCGATCATGCCCTGCGCTTCGCTGTAGATGCGGGGATCGGTGTCGAAGTGGTCCTGATAGAAACTCGAGAGATAATTGTAATAGGTAGGGTTGGAGAAGGTCACCATGCTGTAGTAGAACTGGTCGAAGACCTCCATGATCGCCGCGCCGGTGAAGTAACCCTGGGCGTGGCCGCGTTCATAATGAGTACCCCAGACGTGTAGGATGGCCTTGTCGCCGATGTATTGGAGGTTGCCGTTGGCCTGCGCGCCCAGGAACAAAGTGGCGGCGCAGAGGATTAGGGTGAGCAGGAATTTGTTCATAACGATTCTTCCTTGGGGGGTGGGGCAGGGCGGTGGATTTTACGGTAGACACGATAGTTGTGGAGCACGACCAGCAGAAAAACCAGATTGGCCACCAGCAAAACGATATTGAGCACAAAGGTATCAGAGGCCGCGTAGAAGGCAAAAGCCAGGCCCAGGATCAGCAGCAACACGAACTTGAAGATGACGATGCCACGGGGCAATCCAAGTTTACGGAACACCCAGCGGGCGACGGGATTGCGTTCCCGGTGATACCTGTTTGGCCGCAGGACCATCCAGGTGGAATGGCCGTCCAGGACGTTGAGCAATACAAAGACGCAAAACAGGATCAACAGCAATACCGGCTGGCTGAACACCAAATAGAGGAAGGTCAGCGCTTTGCCAGACATCAGGCCTGCCCCGTTTTGTTCCTGGCTGAGGCAGCGGCCTGTTTGCGCCGCAGACGCCCATAAACGCGGAAATTGGAACTTACGACGAAAGTAAAGGCCAAAATACCTACACAAAGCAGGGCCAATAGCGCCAGATTCAGCGCTGGATTCTTCCAGAGCAGGAAAAACACGGCGCTGATACAGGCGATCCAGAGAATCTCCACCACGATGATGCCGCGCAGGATGCCCAATTGTTTAAAGATCCAGCGGGCGAGAGGATTGTGTTCGCGGCTGAGATGGTCCGGACGCATGACCTTCCAGGTGGAGATACCGTCCAAGGCGTTCAGGCCGACCAAGACCGCATACAGGGCAATCAATAGCAGGGACATCGCCAGGCTCAGTGGCCCAGATTGCTGTGATAGGGCTCACAGTTTGGCGCGGACCAAGTCCTCGACCGCGGCGGCCAGTTCCGCGCAACGTTTTACCAATTCCCCGGAACGGGCCTTGATGTCGGTCTTGAAACCGGTGTCAGTCACACCGCTCAGATTGATCAGGATGTTGTAATGTGCCGCCTTGGCCGCGGTCAGGGCGGTCAAAGCCGCCACGCCTGCATCCGAAAGGGCGTTGGCGTTGCCGACTTCCGCCACTTCGCGCGCCAGTTCCAGAGCCTGTAAGGATAACTCCAGATTACGGTAGGGGACCAGAATCGCCTGCTGGGTGGTCTTTTCCACCTGAGCGTCGCGCAGGGCGATCTCGTCATCGGTCTTCTTGGGCAGGCGCAGGGCTTCCATCATGGCATTGAAGGCGTCGGTGTCCTGATCGATGCCCTGCAGGGCCTGAAGTTTGATCTCCTGGCCGCGGGGCGCGAGTTCCCGCACCTTGTCCTGCACGGCTTCGTAGCCCTTCTTGTCGATTGTGAGGTTGGAAACCATAGCCGACAGCGCGCCGGAAAGCGCGGCGCAGAGGGCCGCCACGCTGCCGCCGCCGGGAGCTGGGGCGTCGGTGGAGAGCAGGTCGGCAAAAGCGGTCAGACTGAGGGTGCAAAGGCTGTCCGGGCGCGCGATGGCGTATTCGATGACCTTTTTATCGAGATCGAAGGGAGCCAGTTCCGCCAGGCCCATGGACTGGATGGCGGTTTCCATGACCTTCTTCTCGGGCAGGCCGGTGCTTTCGTTCATACGTTGGAGATAAAACTTACCTGCTTCCAGCAGCGCAGCTTTGGGGATCAATCCCACCAGTTCGCTGCCGGTGACCTGTACGCCCATATCCCGCGCCAGTTCACGCACCTTTTCCAACACCAGCTGGGGCGGCGTGATCTTGTAGTTGGTGAGGTTGATGCTGATCTGGGCGCGGTCGTAGCTGTCAATGAACCACCCCACCGCCTTGCAATGGGTGAAGAGCCCGGGGATGACCACTTTGTTGCCGGCAGCGTCCTTGAGCAGTTTGCCGTCCTTGCCGCGGGCGGGTTTACCGCTTTCGCGGATTGTGAGGGCCAATTCATGGGCCTTTTTTTTATCTCGGGTGTTGAGGTTGATGTTGTAGGCGATAAGGAATTCACGGGCGCTGATGGCGGTGGCGCCACTTTTGGCGTTGAAGGCATGGGGTCCGAAATCCGGCTTCCAGGCGGGATCCTGGGCCTTGTCAGCCAGGGCTTCGTATTCGCCGGAGCGGACCGTGGCCAGATTGCGCCATTCCTCTTTGGAGGCGGCATTCTCATACAGGTAGACCGGGATGCCCAGTTCCTCACCCACCCTTTTGCCCAATTGGCGGGCGTAGGCGGCGCATTCTTCCATCGTGATGTCCGAAATCGGGATAAAGGGACAGACGTCGGTGGCGCCCATGCGGGGGTGTTCGCCGTGATGCTTGCTCATGTCAATCAGTTCCGCAGCCTGCTTGATGGCGCGGAAGGCTGCTTCCACCACGGCTTCCGGTTCTCCGGCCAGGGTGAAAACCGTGCGGTTGGTATCGGCTCCGGGATCGATGTCCAGAAGCACGACATTATTGACCGACCTGATGGCGGCGGCAATTGCGTCCAGCACTGAATGGTCACGGCCTTCACTGAAATTGGGAACGCATTCCATCAACCTCATATCTTTCCTCTCTACGTGGTTTTATGTATCTTGACTTTGATAATCTTGCGCTCGGTGGCCTGCAGCACTTGGATGCGGTAGTCGCCGATGGTGATGAACTGCCCCTGATGGGGGATGCGGGCCAGGATATCCAGGATCAGGCCGGCCACGGTTTCATAGTTTCCTTCCGGCAAGTGGATGTCGTGTTCGTCGACCAGGCGGTCGATCTCGGTGTCGGCCTGGACCAGCCAGGTATTGGGGGACACCTGCTCCACGTCCTTCAGCTCTTCCTGCTCGTCATATTCGTCGGCGATATCGCCGAAGATCTCCTCCAGGATGTCCTCCATGGTCACGATACCGGCCGTTCCGCCGTAAGAATCAACGACAATGGCGATACTGCGGTGATGTTTCTGCATTTCCTTGAGCAGGACATCGAGGTCGGTGTTTTCCGGAGTAAAAAAGGGTTTGTGCATCAGGCGGCTGACCGGGGTTTCCGGAGTGTATTCGCGTTTGAGGACGTCGTAGATGATCAGTATGCCGACGATGTTGTCCAGATTTTGCCGGTAGACGGGATAGCGGGTGAAGCCTTCAGCGCGTGCGATCTCGATGGCTTCGGCAATGGTGGCGGTCTCGGGAATGGCGACCAGCTCGGTGCGCGGCACCATCACGTTGTGGGCTTCCTGCTCGGTGAATTCCAGCGCGTCCTCGATCATTTCCATTTGCGGTTCGCTGATGCCGTCTTCTTCCGTGAGCGTGAGGAGGTAGGTGAGGTCGTCCTTGGTCAGGTAGTTGAAACTGTTGCCTTCGGTGATGCGGAGCAATTTGCGCAACAGGGCGTTCAGCCAGGAAACGCCAGCCACGAGAGGCTTGAGAGGCAGAGCCACGGCCTGCATGAAAGGATAGAATACAGGTACCAATCTATCCGCTTTGTCCCGGAACAGCGTCTTGGGAATCACCTCGCCGAAGATCAGCACGATGGCGCCCACCACCAGGGAGGTGTATTTGGCGTCGAATCTGGCCGGATCGATGTTACGGTGCACCAGATAGGTGGCCAGTGCGGCCATCAGGATGTTGACGATGTTGTTGCCCAGGAGCGTTGTGCCCAGGAGCTTGTCCGGCTGACGCACGGATCCCAGCAGGTGGGCGGCGCTGCGGCTGCGTTTGGCTTTGTTTTCCAGTTCCAACTGATTGACGGAAATTACTCCGTTTTCAAAGCCGGAAAAAAGGAAGGACAGCGCCAAAAGCAACAGGAACACCAGAATCCAGATTACCAGTGAAGCCAGTGACATTACTCGTTCACCTTCTCGTTCCGCCAGGCGATGCGCAGAGCCTGGACGAACTCATCAATGTTTCCAGCCAGAAAAGCCTCTAGGTTGTAGCTTGTCAAGTTAATTCTGTGGTCGGTGACCCGGTTTTGGGGAAAGTTGTAGGTGCGGATCTTGGCGGAGCGATCGCCGGTGCCGACCTGCGCCTTACGCGACCGGGCGATCTCCTGTTCCTGGCGGCTGAGCTCCAGGTCCAACAAGCGCGAACGCAGGACCTTCAGCGCCTTGGCCTTGTTTTTGATCTGGGATTTCTCGTCCTGACAGGTGACCACGATACCGGTGGGGAGGTAGGTGATGCGCACGGCGGAATCAGTGGTGTTGACGCTCTGTCCGCCGTGACCTGAGGAGCGATAAACATCGATCCGCAGGTCGCTGTCGGCAATGTCGATGTCGATGTCCTCGGCTTCCGGCAACACCGCAACGCTAACGGCAGAGGTGTGGATACGGCCGCTGGCCTCGGTGACCGGGATCCTTTGCACGCGGTGGACTCCGCTCTCGAAGCGCATCAAGCCAAAAGCTTCTGCGCCGCCGAGTAAGAAGATGATCTCCTTAAAACCGCCAAGACCGGTCTCATTGTGGTTCAGCAGCGCGAGTTTCCAACCTTTTTGCTGGGCGTAGTAGCTGTACATGCGGTAGAGATCGGCCACGAACAGGGCGGCCTCTTCGCCGCCGGTGCCAGCCCGGATCTCGATTATGGCGTTCTTGTGGTCGTTGGGGTCGCTGGGGATGAGCAGTTCGCGCAATTGGAGTTCGCTGGCTTCCAAAGCTTGTCTCAGCCGCTCCAATTCTTCTTTGGCCAAGAGGCCCAGTTCGGAATCGGATTCCGTTTTAGCCAGTTGTTCCGTCTCGGCGGCCTGTCGTTCCAGATCCTGGAAGCGTTCCCACTGGCGGCTGATTTCGGACAGTTCCTTATAGCGGCGCAGCTTGTCCCGGTAGGCCCTGGCGTCGGCCATGGCGGAGGGATCGGCCACTTGTGGCTGCAGGGCCGCCAATTCATCTTTCAGGCTTTCCAGTTTAGCGCGGGGCAACATCCGGGGAGGGTAACACGGTGATGGTATGACCAGAGAGATCCAGATCCAAAGCGGCTTTCATCGCCACCAGTGCGGTCTCTACCATGGAGTCGTCCGGGGGTTGAGTGGTGATGCGCTGCAAGGCCATGCCGGGCAGGGTCATCAGTTTGACGACGGGATGCCTGAGGTTGCGGCCGCTGAATTTCAAGACCTCGTAGCTGACGCCGGAAACCAGCGGGATCAGGAGCAGGTGATAGCCCAGACGCAGAGCTACCGGCACCGGTCCACGCAGGATGAAGACCGAGACCAGGGTGTCCGTGATGGAAAAGATCAGGATGGCGATCAGCAGCACGAAGAACATGAAGCTGGTACCGCAGCGGGGATGGATGGTCGTATGGCGCTGGATGGCGTCGATCTCCAACCCGGTTTCCTTCTCGTAGGCGTTGACGTTCTTGTGCTCGGCGCCATGGTATTGAAAGAGGCGGCGCACATCCTTCATCCTGCTGATCAGCCAGATGTAGGCGACGAAAAACACGATGCGGATGCCGCCGGCAAAGAGGTTGAAATACAGGTCTTGCTTGGAGAGGCCAACCCAATCTGCAATCTTGTAGGGCAAAAAGCCGAAGAGCAGAAAGGCCAGCCCCAGCGCGACCGCGATGCTGAGATATTCCTCGGCTTGTTCGGAGGAACGGGATCTGGTCTTTTGTTTCTTGCCCTGGCTGGCAGCCTCGGCCTTGAGGTCGAGTTCAAAGCGGTTGGCGGACAGGGTGAGGGTCTTGAGCCCGATCACCAGCATCTCGATCAGGGAGACGAAGCCCCGGATGATCGGCCAGCCGAGGATGGTGCCCTTCCTGGCCCGGGTCGTGAAGGGCTGCTTATACAGCTCGATCGTCCCGTCTTTGCGGCGCAGAGCCGTGGCCAGGGAATCCGGTCCGCGCATCATCACGCCTTCGATCACGGCCTGGCCGCCGACATTAATCTCTTTTTTGGTTGGCATAGGTATTCCTTAAAGGCGCTTGGGCTGGCAGCCGCAAAGTAGAAAAAACGCCATTTCCCGCCTCGGACGAAGGTGAAATGGCGTCTTGAATGTGGTCTATCTACTTTTCGCTTTTCAGCTTGTATTTCTTGTTGAATTTCTCCACCCGGCCGGCGGTATCCACGATCTTCTGCTTGCCGGTGTAGAACGGATGGCAGACGTTGCAGATCTCCACCTGCAGGTTGCCTTTGGTGGAGCGGGTCTGAAACTCGTTGCCGCAGGCACAGCGAACGGTCACCAGCTCGTATTTGGGATGAATTCCCTGTTTCATGTGTCTTGCTCCTTGGTCTGTTCCAGTAAACTAAAGGTCAGGTTTTTGCGGGCGCCGCTGCTGTCAACAGTTTTTTCCCGGAGTCAGCCGCAGTCGTGGCCTGAAAACCTGACCTTGACGCAGTTTGACCGGATCGAACCTTCAGGGTTCAGAGTTTCTTATGGCAGAGCCACCAGTCGAGGCATTCGTATTCGCCGGATTTGGCGCCCGCCAGGCGTTTCTGCGCGGTTTCGACGTCTTTGGGCGGTGGAACGATGACATGGTCGCCGAAGAGCTCGCCTTTGGGCCACTGGGCCGGGATGGCGACCTTGTTCTTGTCAGCGGTCTGCATGCCTGACACGGCTCTCAGGATCTCGTCCATGTTGCGGCCAAGTTCCTGCGGGTAGTAAAGCATGATGCGGATGATGCCCTCGGCGTCAACGATGAAGACCGCGCGTACGGTGTTGGTGCCCTTGCCGGGATGGATCAGGCCCAGTTTGTTGGCCACGGCGCCGGTGTCGGCGATGATGGGGAATTGGATCTCCATGCCGAGTTTTTCCTTGATCCATTCCTCCCATTTGATGTGGGCGAAGATCTGGTCCACGCTCATGCCGATCAGTTCGCAATTGAGGGCTTTGAACTTCTCGTAGCGCTGTTGGAAGGCCACAAACTCGGTGGTGCAGACGGGAGTGAAATCGGCCGGATGGCTGAACAGCACAAACCATTTGCCTTTCATGTCATCAGGCAGGGTTTTGACGCCGCGGGTGGTCTCAACTCTCATCTGGGGAAACTTATCGCCCAGTAGCGGAATGCCTTGTTTTTCTTGCTCGCTCATTGTCTCTCCTTGTAGTTCATAGGTTTTATCAATAATATAACGGGTTATCGCGGGCTGCCAAGATCAGTTTATACCGGATGAGGTTTCCAGACTGTCAACTATTCTCTGTACCAAGCTTTGCAGGATTCTGGCGGTTTCCGTCTTGCCGAAGTCATAGATGAATGGCCGGCCCTGGTCGGAGCTCTGGGCGATGCGGGGATCGAAGGGCAGCCTGGCCAGCAGGTCGATCCCGTAGTCATGCAGGGTGCGGGCGATCCCTTCTCCGGCGAACAGGTCGACTGTCTTGCCGCAGTGTGGACACTCGATCCAGGACATGTTTTCCACCAGGCCAAGGATCGGCAGATCCAATTTCAGGGCGAAGTCCAGACTCTTGCGCACATCCAGCAGAGCCAGATCCTGCGCGGAACTGACCACCAGGGCGCCATCCACCCGCCCCAGCAGCTGCGCCACGGAGAGAGGCTCGTCCCCCGTGCCGGGGGGGCAATCCACGATCAGGTAATCCAGCTCCCCCCATGCTGTTTTCTGGATCATATCCTGCAGCGCCTTTATCTTGAGCGGCCCGCGCCAGATAAGGGCGGCGTCCGGATCTTCCAGTAGGTAGGCGATGGAGAAGCTTGAGAAATTGTCATGCAGCCTGACGGGCAGATAACTGCCCTGGCCGTCGGACTGGATTATGGCGCCTTCACTTCCGGTCAGACGGGCGACCGATGGACCGTGCAGATCCGCGTCCAGGAGGCCGACCTGCTTGCCAAGCAAAGCCAGGCCGTAGGCCAGATTGACAGCCAGGGTGGATTTTCCCACGCCGCCCTTACCGCTGAAGACCATGATCCGGTGCTTGACGGCGTCCAGATTCATAGGTGCAGTACTTTGCTTATCAGTCATTTACTTTCCTTGCTGCTGTCCAGATGCCGTTCGACCCACAAGAGCTGTTTGTGCAGATCTTCCTTCTGAGCCAGCAGTTCTTCCCGGGAATAGGGATAGGCTGTCTGATCCGTGGCGGCCAGCTGAAAATCCTGCCAGTATCTCCGGCAGTTGCGCCAACCCAGGCCTCGGCCGGATCCGCGTCCCAGACGCGGGCCAAAAAAACCTCTGGATGAGCCGGTGAATCTGCCGCAGGGTCCCAAACCCCGGCCGGGACGTCCGTCTCCGAAGGGTCCTGTTCCATCGTAGTTAGGCATTGTTAACTCCTTTTTTGGTTGGTTTTTTTTAACAGTGATCTCACGATATTGATCAATAACTCGGCGCCGCTCTCCACGATCCGGCGTTCTTCCGAATTTCGCGTGATCGAGCTGCGGCGCGGGGATTTGCCACAGTTGCCCAGACCCCGGCCGGGACACCCATCCCCTGTGGGGCCGGTTCCGTCGCGATTAGGCATCTTATCCTCCCTGGGGCAGTTTGTTTTCCTTGTAAGCCGTATAGGCCTGACGCAGGGTCATGCCTCCGGCTCCGAGATAGATCCGCAGTTGGGTCCGGTTCAGAATCGCGGCGGCGTTGCCGCCGGGGCCGTTGCCGGTGATCAGAATCTGCGGCGCGTGGTCGTAGATGAGTTGGGCGGTTTTGGGTCCGGCGCCGTGGGTCACGTTGACGATCTCCCGGTTGTCGACGCTGGTCAGTTCGTCTTTGTCCTCGTCATAAAAGACCAGATAATCGGTGCGTCCGAACCGGGGGTCGATCGTGGCGTCCCAGGATGTGCCGGTGGCGGTGAAGGCAATTTTCATGTTAACTCCTTTGTGATATGGGACCAGATACGGGCAAAACGCGGCTGCCATTTTTGCGGATCGTATTCAACCAGACTTATACCTTGTGTCATTGCCCGCGTGAAATCCTCATCGTAGGGGATATGGTCGATCAGCGTGATGTTTTCCCGGGCCAGGAATCCCCCTATCAGAGCGCTCACCCCGGGATTCAGATCCGCTTTGTTGATCACGCAGCCGCCCGGGATGCCAAAGTTGCCCGTCAGGCTCCAGACCCGCTCCAGATCATGCAATCCGGACAAGCTGGGCTCCGTGACCAGGATCACAAAATCGGCTCCTGAAAGCGACGAGATCACCGGACAGCCGATACCGGGGGATCCGTCCACCAGGACCCAGTCCAATTGTCCGTCCTCGGCCGTTTGCCGGGCGTCGCGCTTGACTTTGACCACCAATTTACCGGAGTTGTCCGCGCCGATGTCCAGTTTGGCATGTACCAGGCGGCAATCCAGGCGGGTGTCCGAGATGTAGCATTGGCCGACCTTTTGTTGGGGCAGTGAGATCGCCCCCGCGGGGCAGATCTGCTGGCAATAGCCGCAGCCTTCGCAATCCAGCGGATCCACTTCGTAGTTTCCGTCCGGATGGCTGATGGCTCCGAATCTACAGATGACCCCGCATTGGCCGCAATTCACGCACGCGGCGGGATCGATCACGGCCTTGACCCCGCCGTAAAAATCTTCGCGGCTCAGGATCCGCGGTTGCAGGATCAGGTGCAGGTCGGCGGCGTCGACGTCGCAATCCGCCATTATGCGGCTGCGGGAGACGCAGGCCAGGGCGGCGGTCACGGAGGTCTTGCCGGTGCCGCCTTTGCCGGAGATGATCACGATCTCTTTCACGTCTGCACGCTCTGTTCGGCCAGCCGGGCGAGGATGTCGTCCAGGGCCAGGCGGAATTCTGGTACTTCGGGATAGATGATCCCGCCCCGGGAATAAATCTCGGCGATCTCGCGCCGGTTGGGGATACTGGCCCAGACTGGCAAGTCCTGTTCGGAGCAATAGCCGTAAACGTCGTCGTTGCCGATGCCGTGCCGGTTGACCACCACCGCCGTTGGCTTGTGCAATTGCCGGGTGGTCTCGACGGCCAGGCTGAGGTCATAGAGGCCGAAGGGGGTGGGCTCCGTCACCAGGATGGCCAGATCGGCGTCTTTGACCGCGGCGATCATCGAGCAGGAGGTCCCAGGGGGGCAATCCCGAAACTGATACGCGGCGTCCGGAAAGTCCCGGCGCACGTAATCCAGCGTTTGGCGGATCAACGGCGAAGCCATTTCCAAGCCGATGTCCAGCTTGCTTTCGACAAAACTCAGCTTCCCGCTTTGCCAATGCCGCAGCAGGCCCAAGCTTCGGGGGCGCATCGGCAGCGCGTCCGCGGGACAGAGTTCACTGCAGGCGAAGCAGGAATGGCAAAGCTCCGGCAGGATTAGGATCTCGGGCCCCAGTTTCAGAACCGCGTGATACTGGCAGACTTGGGCGCATCTGCCGCACAGCGTGCAGGCTGCTTTATCCCATTGCGGGATCTGCCGCGACAGCTGCCGGGATTCGATCAGGCGGCCCTGGATGAAGATGCCGCTGTTCGGTTCCTCCACATCCAGATCTATAAGGGCCGCCGGGGCGAATTCCGCGGCCCGCAGAGCCAGATTGACCGCCAGAGTGGTCTTGCCGGTTCCGCCTTTGCCGCTGGCGATGGCGATCTTCATCAGTGTTCGCAGCGGTTGTCGCCGGGTTGCAGTGTCCCCTGCAGATATTGATCGACCAGTTCGCGCGTGGGCAGGGCCGGTACGCCGATCACCAGCTGGATGCCGTTGGCGCACATCAGTTGTTGGGCTTTGACACCCATGCCGCCGGCGATCACCACGCTGCAGCCCAGTTGGTGCAAAAAGGCGGGGTGCGAGCCTGGTTCGTGAACGGGCGGATCCACCACCTCTTCTTTGTGGATGGCGCCGTTATCCACCGTGTAGACTGCAAAGGCCTCGCAGTGTCCAAAATGCGAGCTGAGCGCTCCGTTGGTCAGGGGTATGGCTATCTTCATGTTTGCTCCTTTCAGCTGGTTTTATTGGTCTTGATCTTACTCAAAGCGTCCTCGGCCGCCTTGATCAGCACATATTTGGTGGGGGCGGGGGTCAGCAGCGGGTGTGTACCGATCTGATACGAGATCAGTTCATAGGCCGTGACGCCTTTCTGGATGGCCAATCCGATCACGTTGACCAGTTCCCCGGCCGATTTGCCGCCGGAAATCTCGCCGCCGATGATCAGGCCCGTGCTGGGCGAAACGATCAGGCTGACCCAGAGTTTGGAGGCGTCGGCAAAGCCCTCCGGATGCCTGTCCACGTCCTCAAATTCTCCGCACAGGCAGTCGATGCCTGCTTCCCGGGCGGTTCTGCGGATAGCGCCCACGGAGGCGAAGACCCTGCCGCCGATCTCGGTGGAAAAAACGGAAAGGGTGCCGGGGAAAGTGCGGATCAGTTTTATCTCAAAGAGGTTGTAGCCCAGGATGCGTGCTTCGGCCGTGGCTGTGGAAGCCAACATGATATTGTCCACCCGGCCGGTGATGAAGCCCATTGATTCGGAACAGTCACCCACGGCAAAGACATCGTCGATGGGCGTGCGCATGTAGTAATCTGTGCTGATGGCCCGGTTGCAGTTCAGAGACAGTCCCGCCTGTTGGGCCAGCTCGGCATTGGGTATATAACCGATGGACATGATGACCAGATCGGCTGCAATCTCTTTGCCGTCTTCAAATCTGACGGCACTGACCTTTCCGCTCTGCCCCAGGATTTCCGTGACCTTGGTCGACGTATGCAGATCAATGCCCAGTTGCCGGATCGTGGCATCGGCAAGTTGGGTCAGTTTTTCGGAGAAGGCCGCGCAGAGGCAATGCTCCAGCATCTCCACCAAGGCTACCTTTTTCCCGGGGTGCTTGGCCAATTGTTCCGCTACCTCCACTCCGATGAAGCCGCCGCCGATGATCACGATGTTGGTCGCGGCATCGGTCTTTTCCTTAAGGGCCTTGATGTAGTCGTAAGACTTCCTGATGTAGTACACGCCTTCCAGATCGTAGCCTTTGATAAACTTCGGCACCAGGGGCCGCGAGCCGGTGGCGAACACCAGCTTGTCGTAGCCGAAAACCTCGCCGGACTTGGTGGAGACAGTCTTGTCGGCAAAACTGACCGCGGTGGCCGGATCGGTCAGGACTTCGCCGCCCGCCGCCACGAAAGGCGCCGGTCCCATCAAGTTTTTATCCACGCTTTCAAGGTCGTGAAACACATAGGGAATGCCGCAGGGCACCAGTCCTTTCTCTTCTTCCTTGATCATCAGGAAACTCTTGTCCGGATTCTGCTTGCGTCCGGTGACTCCGGTGATGATTGCGGAAGGGCCTCCGCCGATGATGATGACATCGTAGTTTTTCATGGTCGATCCTTTTATGCTTGAATAATGATGGCTTATCTCACAAATTGCTCATTCGTGCCGACCTCAAGCCGGGGGTTCCATTTCCCGGATCCGGTCTTCTATCCACCTGATTTCCTGTTCCAGGGCCTTTTTTCGTTCCCGGAGTTCCTCAAGCGTATACTCATAGAAATAATCTCCAGCTGCCGGAGTGTTTTGGGTTGCGCCGGCATGCGGTCCCAACTGGGCTTGTCGGTTTCTCAGGGCCTGACCTCGGCCGCGTCCCGGCCTGCCGTTTCCGCGGGGTCCGGTTCCGTCAAATCCTGGCATTTCTACCTCCTTTAGGGCATTTTTGGCATTTACTGCACTGCTGTTGATAGCATTCATCCAAAGAATTGATGTGAGGGGAATTGCATTGCGGGCAATGGAAGATGAACTGACTGTCGGTTTCGGTGAAAGAGCCGCAGTCTTTACACAGGTAGATGTGGCGCTGCAGTTGGATCTCGCCCCCGCCGATAAGCAGCAAACGGCCTTCCACCAGCGCGGTGGCAAACTTGACGCGGGCCTGTTCGTAGATGCGGGTCAGGGTGGGGCGTGAGACTTGCATCCGCGAGGCCGCCTCCTCTTGTGTCAGGTGCAGGTAGTCCAGCAAGCGGATTGCCTCATACTCGTCCAGGGACAAAGCCACCGCTGCCCGCTGCCCGCTCAAGCGGCCAAAAGGCCTTAATCCCTTTACTGCAGGGGTCGATTGCACACATCTGCGGATCCGGTTGCGTCCCATACTCACCTCGTTATTATGAACATATGTCCAAAATATGGAGGCCTGGCGATCTGTCAATGATTTTATCGCCCCCGCTATCATTACGGACTCATTACGGACTCACTGCGGACTTTGTCCGTAATGAGTCCGCAGTGAGTCCGTAATGATAACGGGGGCCAAACTAGGCCGGCACTTCCTGGCACGGGAATAGGGATTGGAGTGGCATACGCCGGCTTTAGGGGGTTACAAAAAGGCACAGACGGCTTGACGCAGCTTCTGCCACCAGGTACAGCCTAGTCCTTATCTACCTGGGTCCGGGAGAATGGCTGGGCAGAGACTTGAGCCCAGCAGCAGCACGCGGTAGTTTGCGAGGTCGCTTGGCTTCGCGGGAGGTGCGAGGCAGCGTCGGGATTTATTCCCGGTAGCTCCAGTCGCCGGCTTCGGGAGGAACTTTGGAAGGCACGGGATCTTCCTTCGCCTTGTTCATCCTGTCCACGGCATTGTCCACGATGTCCGGGCGAATGACGATGACCAGTTCGCGTTCCTTGGTCTCGACCTTGTTGTAGCCGGTGAGGTATCTGAGACCCAGCACCCACCAGGGCAGGTCCTTGAGGATGGGGATCCCGCCGCGGGTGTGGATGGTGTCCGTATCGTAAAGCCCGCCGATGACGGTTTCCTCGCCGTCGTAGAGCACCAGTTCGGTTTTGGATTTGCTTTTGTTGATGATGGTGCTGATATTGCCGGGAGTGGCGCTGCTGCGTTCGATGCTGATGGTGAGGTGGACCACTTCCGTGTCTCCGATGGGTACGATTGTGGGCTTGACCTCCAGGATCACGCCGGTGGCGAAGAAAGTGTCGGTGGTATTGCCGGCATCATCCACCGTCTTGACCGAAACATCCTGTCCCACCTGGATGAAGCCGGTATTGCCGGATGAGACCATGATGTTGGGCTTGGCGATCACTGAGCCCTTTTGGTTGGATTCGATGGCTTTGAGCAGGGTGCTGAGCTCGATCTGGGTGCCGTTGATGGCGAAATCCGTATCGCCTCCCAACGAGAACAAACTGCTGGGGACCTGGCCGGCGCCGGAGAAATCCGCATTGACGGTCACCTTGCCGTCAAAGACCGTGGACCAGTCGATACCCAAAGACTTGAGGTAGGCCCGGTCCGCCACCAGGGCGATGGCGTTGATGCGCACCTGTTTGGTGTTGATGTCCGGTCCCGCCAGGACGCTGGCCCCCTCGGCGGTGTCCTTGGCGTTGATAAAGGCGAAGAAGCCCGGGCTTTCCTGTATGGCCAGATTGTTGTTGAGCGCGATCAGTTCCGCCGCTTTGAACCAGGGGATGTTGTTCAGCGGGACGCCAACCGGGCCGTTGTAGCTGCTAAGGTTGAGCAGGTTTTTATTCCGGTATTTCAGAGAGCGGGTCTCCAGGACGCGAATGGCCTCATTCAAAGTGGCATCTTGCGAGAGATTGACCACATCCTCAGTTTCTGCGGAAGTTTCCTGGGCGGACAAGGGCAGGCCCAGCCAGCAGAAAAAGATCATGACAGCGAGAACGGTGACTGCTTTCATGGTCTCAATACCTCATCGTGTGTAATTTTGGATCGATTTGGTGTAATCTTCTTCCAGCCCATACTTGTTTAGGCGGAACACGACCTTGCCGGCCTCTTCGTCGATCCTGTACAGGTAGCCATACGCCACCACCGACCCGCGGGTAAGGATGTGGATGATGCCCCGGTCGTCGCGGAGGAAGGCCATGTCGCGGGTGATCCCGATCAATGTGGCCTCTTCGGAATTAAGCAGCATGGAATCCGGATCCAGAGGCAAAATTTCCTCATGGATCCTGGGCTGGAAGGTGTCGTAGCCGGTGTAGGGCGGAGGCAGGTCTTTCAACGTCAATTCGTCCGCCAATGGTCCTCCGGTCCGGTAATGGGTGTGCAGGATCATGGAAAAGGTGACCGTATCGGCCCGCGCCGCGCCCTCGGTGGCGATGGACAGGTCTTCGATGGTGATCACGATCCTCTGATTTTCCAGTTGGTGGGCCAGATGCAGCAAATTGGTGTAGCGCGAGCTGCCGCTAATGATGTATTCGTGATAGCTGTTCAGGGAGTCTTTAGCTTCGTTGGCGGCAAAGTCATAATTGATCGACCTGGCCATCCGGCGCAGCAGGTTCAGCAGATAGCCGTAGGTGGTGGTGGTGGAGTCTTCGCCGATGATCAGCTTGCTTTGCTGGGTGAGCAGGGCCTGCTTGAGTTCAAACTCCGCCCGCAGGGAATCGATGACGGCCAGCTCGGTGTGCAGGGAATCGATGGCGCGCTCGGTCTTGCGGTTGTCCAGGTTCAGGCGGACGATCCGGCTTTCCATGCGGACGTTGAGCAGGATCATGACTGAGCCGATCAGAATGAACAGGGCGGCCACGACGATGGTGTTGCGGACGCTGTTGCTCATTGCTCCTCCTCCGGTCCGAGCAGGGCGATGTCGGCCGCGATCTGGGGATGGAGGGGATGTTTCTGATACTGGCTGTCCAGGAACCGGTAGAGCCGGTAGGCGCGCTTTTTACCCTTGGCGTAGTCGATGCGGGCTGCCAGCAGCACGGAATGGGGATAGATCTCATCCACTTCCCGCACCTGCTCGTCCAGGATCTCCCTGGCGAGGGTCAGATATCCGTCGCGATAGAGCCGGTACGCGTAATGCCAGCGCAGCAGATTGGTCAGCCTGCCCAGAGGATACTTGGCTATGTAGGCATCGCCCAGCCGGGAAAACTCTTCCTTGTCGCCGGCGTTGACGGCAGCGACGAAGGCGTTGTATTCCGCGATAGCGGTGGGATTGGCCTTGCGTTGCCAGGGATTGGGCTGGGGCATGAATTGCGCGGGGATGGGAGGCAGGGTGCGGCCGGGCAGCGTCTGAACCGGGGCGGCGGTGGTTGCCGGAGCCGGCGAAGCCGGGGGTTTGGCGGCCTGGGTTTTGGGGGTTGGAGCCGGTGGGGACGGGCTGGCCGGTTTGGCTTTGGCAGGCGGCTGTTGCGGCTTGGCCTGGGGTTTATCCTGTTTGGGGGCCACGGGCTTGGTTGGCGGAGGCGCCGCTTCCTGCTTGCGGGCGGCGAGCCTTTGTGCTTCCAGTTTGGCCGCGGCGGCGCGCTGCTCCTCAGCCTGCCTGGCGGCCTCGATCAGGCGTTCTTCTTCCCGCTGAGCTGCCGATCTTTCTTCTTCGATCCTGTTTTGCTCGATGAATTCTGCGATCTCGGCCTCGATCTGCCCGACCCAGTCGACCGTGGGCAAATCGGACACCAGCTCGAAGTTCCAGACGGTGTAGTCGCGGATCTTGGTGCTGGTCACCTTCTTGATGCGGCTGTTGGGCAAAGCCTCCGCAAAGTCGATCACGTGGTTGCGGTTGGTGGTGATGCCGGTGAGATTGAGCCGGGTGCCCTCCAGCTTAAAATTGGTGAGCCAACTGACAGGCTTGACCCGGAACAGCCGGTTGATCGTTTCCAGGACCACGGACCAAGGGTTTTTGCCCACCAGGACGGTGCGGATCGTTTTCAGGTTTTCGTCGAACTGGCGGATCTTTTCCCGCATCAGGGTGATCTCTTCGGCTTGCTTGCTGAGTATGGCCAGTTCACGGTCCAGATCGCGTTTCTCCTCCCTGGCTTTGTTCAGCCTTTCATAAGAGGAGAGATACCTGCTGGTGCCAAAGAACGAGAGGGCGAAGATGGCGGCGATCAGGGCCATCCCGTGCCAGTCCAGTTTGAAGGGTTTCTGGGCCAGGATCAGGTTGCGGGGCAAAAAGTTGTTTGGGGTAAAACGTTCCTCATCGGGGAACAAAGCTTTGTAGGCCAAGGCGATCGGCAGGACGCACTGGGCCAGGAGGGTCGGATCCGTCAGTTGGGCTTTGGTGGTGTCGTAGCTGAGCAGCGGATAAGTGAGCAGCTGGGTGGAGCCGGTGCCATTTTGGTTGAAATAGGCGACCAGGGATTCCGAAGCCAGATCACCGCAAAGGACAGTGAGATCCGGCTCGGCCTGTTGCGCGTTGTCCAAAGCGAGATTCAGCCTGGACATGATCAATTCCTGATCCGGAAACTCCTGGGAGATGCTGAGCTGCAGGATGTCGACCAGTTTGCCTTTGTCGAAGAGGAAGGCCTTGCGGTATTCGAGGCCCAAATAGACCAGGAGCACTCGTTTGTTGTCGTCCAGATGGTAGATGCGGTAATAATCGGTCAGGGCGATGTCATTGGCGTCGGCCAGCTGGTAGTAAAGGCGCTTTCTCTGTTTTTTGGCGTGAAATCTCAGCATGTCCAGCAGCTTGTTGTCGCCCAGATGCAGCCAGTATTGAGGCACTCCGCCCAGATCGACGACGGAGGTCTGCCATTCTCCCGCACGGTATTGGCGGGGCGTCAGATGAGCGCGGACGAGTTCTTTGACTTCACCCTTCGTTTTGGGGATGATCGCGCCGCGGACGATCCGATCTTCATTGACATTGAGCGCAAGGACCCCTTTTTCCAGCTGAACAGCGTTAAACAGATTGTCCCAGGGATTGATCCTGACCGCGTATTCGGGCGTGAACTCCGAGCTCACCAAATCCCCGTTTTGGGTTTGGTTGCCGGCATCGGGGCTGGTGTCGAAACCGGAGTAGTGCTCGTGGTTGGAGTACAGGGCTTGGTCCAGATCTATCTTATGCAGGTCGGTCAGATACACTTGGTATACGTCCCTCTGCAGGGCAACCAATTTTACCGACTTTCCATCTTCCAGGATACCATAAGCGATCTTTGGATGCTTTTTCATCTCATACCTTGTGTCTCGATCTCCCGGTTTGTCACAACTATATTCACGCCATCGCTAGCAACTGATACATACGCTTCTTGTTATTGGCATAGCTCATGGCCGTCTTGTTGGTGATCAATCCGCTTTTAAACAGTTCATGCAGGTCTTGTTCCAAAGTGCACATTCCATATCTTCGGCCCTCGACCATCATCTGATAGATTTCGCCTATATTCTTGTTCCTGATTGCCGCCTGGACGCTGGAATCGACAGAAAGAATTTCCCGGGTCATGATGAGTTTGTTGTCGATGGAGGGGATCAGTTTCTGAGAGATGACCACGGTCAGGACATCCGCCAGGCGGTTGCGGATGCGTTCTTGTTCTTCGGGCGGAAACTCCGCCACGATGCGGTGGATGCTGTCGATGGCCGAGCTGGTGTGCAGGGTGGTGAAGGCCTTGTGGCCGCTGTCGGTGATCTCGAGGACCGTGGCGATCGTATTGGGGTCGCGCATTTCGCCGACGATGATGATATCGGGATCCTGGCGCAGGGCTTCGATCGCGCCGTGCGCGAAGGAAATCACGTCGGCCCCCACCTCTCGGTGGCGGATCAGGCACAGCCTCGATTCGTGCACATACTCGATGGGATTGCCGATGATCACGATGTGCGCCCGGTTGTCATAGTTGTTCATGTCGATGATGGCGTCCAGCGTGGTGCTTTTACCGCTGCCGGTGATGCCGGTGACCAGGATCAGGCCGGTCTTTTCCGATTGCAGATTGAGGCGCGTCACGATTGGCTGCGGCATCCTCAGTTGCTCCATGGTGAACACAAAGTCGTTGATGCGGCGGAAGTTCATGCAGAGATAGCCCCGGTCCAGGTAGCAGGTTCCCCGGAAGCGGGTATTGTGCCCGCCATCTTCTATGGAGGCCGAAAAATCGAGCACGAAGTTGTCGAACAGCTTCTGCTTCTGCATTGGGCTCAGCCAGCTGAGGATGATAAAGCTGGTTTCCCAATCTGAATACTCGCCCAGGGAAGTCAGGGGGGCTTTGTTGCCGTAGATCCTCATCCAGATCTTATTTTGGCTTCCCGGAGCGCCGAAGTCTAGATCTGAAGCCTTGTTCTCCTTAGTGGCAACCAACCAATTGGCAAGCGTTTGCCTTGCCTCCTCCGCCCATTGTGGCTGTTGCTCGATAATGGCGTTGACAGCGAGGCAAAGCTCCACCCCGGTGAGATAACTGTCAATCTGAGAGGACAGAAGTTGGCTAAAGCTTAATGGCATTTTTCTCCCCGGCCGCCCTTGCAGATCCGGACAGCAGTGCCATTACCAGCCGGGTGATGGTTTTGTTCCATTTTTGTTGCAGGCAGTTGATCAGGTTTATCATGTAGCGTTTGGTGAGGGTTTCGTCATGGTAGGCGAAAAATTCGATGATGCGCTTGCGGCTGAAATGTCGCAACTGCACATACCCCTGGGCCACAAGATGCGTGATCGCGGATCCGGGGTTGACGAAGGCCTCTTCACCCCAACATTCTCCCTCCGTCACGCTTTCCACCGGAACATCGTTGTGATACACGAGCAATCTGCCTTTTTCCACCCACACCATGGCCCCGCCGCCGTCATTGGTCTGGATCACGTCTCCGATCTCATAATGCCTCAGACTGCCGATCAGATAGAAGTCATGTCTCTCCTCGTTTGAAAATCCCCTTAAGAGGGTGTCTTCAACGCTCCGGGGCAGCATCCCGGGATCCTGATTGTGGACTTCAGATCCGGGAGCGAGCCCCAATACCTGCTCCAGGCTCTCCTTCAGTAAAGGTTTGCGTAGAAAGAACCGGGCTCCCTGAGCCAGCGCCTGGCGTTCAAATTCTGCGTCGGTGTTGTTGCTGACGGCCAGCAATTTGGTCTCGGGACTGGATTGGTGGAGTTGGGAGATAAATGACATCCCATCCGGGACAACCGCGTCCAGATCGATGATCACCAGTTCGGGACTGGAATCCTGTATCTTCTCCCACGCCTCATTAACAGAGCTGGAGTAACCCACTGCATACTCCTTCTCCTTTAAGAACGCTTCGAGTGCCTGCCAGATACTGGTATCGGTGTCCACTATTAGCACTTCATTGGGCATCCATCACTCCTGTCCTTGCGGTATCAGCATCCCCGGCCGGAGAAGCCTTCACGCTTTATCTTAAGGCGGGCCGCGTCACAGGCTCACCTTCGCTTGTTCTTATATCTTTCACAGTCCCGAGTTTCGCCACCGGGCGCAGTCGGTATGTTAATCCCTGATGTATTGGATATCCGCCGGCCTGATGATCTGATCATATATGGACCACATCTCAGCGTCGCTCAAGGTCCGGCTGTAGAGCCCGACCTGATCGATCAGGCCAAACATGTATTTATAATCTGACGCGGAGAAAGTGCCTCCGCGTAAATCGCGTCTGCCGATACTGTATCCGTACGCATTGGTTTTGGCGGAGTAGGGCCAGCCAGTCCAGTTGGTCCCCACCGGGAGACCGTTGACATATCCCTTGACGATGCCTCTGTTGTAGGTCATGCCCATGAAGATCCACTGGTCCTTGTTATGCGGCCATTTGCCCTGGGGTGTGAAGGGCACTGATACCGTAATCTGGTAGTTAAGGTTGTTCACGGCCGAAAAGTATAGGTTTCCATTTTCATACCAGATGCCACCGGTCGGTTTGAGGCGCAGGTTAGCGCCGGGGTGGTAAACTCCGTTGACGTCGGTGTAAGCCGTAGTGCCGTCGAAGGGATCGGAAGCCAGCCAGACAATGGTGGCGGCCGGGTGTCCGTTTATGATCTTGGCAAAAGAGATAATGGTATAGTTGCTGCTGATATGCATGGACGAATGTCCCGTATTGTAGATATAGCCGCCCTCAGCTTCGAAGCTCGCGCACTTCCAGCCGTTTGCCCCCTGGCCCTTGGGGCGGGTCTTGATCGCGCCCGCTCCGCTCTGGCCGTAGATGGGATAAGGAATCCCATCATTGTGATTGACCGTGGAATCCCAGGCCAGGCACCAGTTTTGTGACGGATTGAACTGAGGCTGGTCGAACTCGAGATAGAAGAGGTCAGGTGTCCCCACCACCTCAATGAGAGGGAAATTGAAGGCGATTTCCGCGTTGTACTGCTCCTGTAAGCCCATCAGGTTTCCGCGAACATAGCTTCTTGCCCGATAGCGACTTGAGGAATAGGCAAAATCGTACTTGATGCTGTCGATCACACAATTCTGGATGTTGAAGTTGTTGTAATGCAAGGTCCAGTGAGAGACCGAATCGGGGCCGATGACCATCCCCAAACCCACAGAGTTCCGGACCGCAGTGCGCAGGGCGTAGTCACTGACACCCTCTATCTGTTTCTTCAGCATGTTCTTGGTGATGATGTCCGGTAAGTTCAGCATCCTCCGTTGCACCGAGAGCATGATAGCTGTAAACAAGGTTGACATCAGTAGCACGAGGATCAATACGCTTCTACCCATGATTTACCTCCTTATGCTCCACGCATGTAGGTGTTCATGAGAAAACACTTGACCTGGATCTTGTTGATCAAATCCGGACTTCCCGTGGGAGTGGAGGCCCGGGAAAAGGTGAGCCAGAGTTCGGCCGCGCGCACATTGGCCTTGGTGGTGGTCAGGGCGTCGTACCTGTCGTAATATTTGAAGCTCAGTCCGGTGACCCAAAAGATGTACCCCAGGTCGTTAAGCGGCACGCCGTCCTGGCGGATCACCAAAGTCTTGCCGTAGGGCGATGGCAGCGTCGTGAGCCGGATCGAGATGGTGACGGGCGTGGATTGCAGGCTGTCCGTCTCATAGTTCCAGTAGGTGTTGAAGACCAAACTGTCGGTGGCGGCATGAACGACGGTGGTATTGGCGGGAAATCCCACCCCCGCCAAGGCGATCACCTTGTTCAGCTTGACCGCGGCCAGATCTATGTGTTCGGTCATTTCCTGCATGAAGACATAGCGGTCCCCGGCCTCCTGCATTCGGTATTGGAAAGTGATCAGCATCAGCAGCAGCAGGCTGCCGATAATGACTGAACCGATGATATCCAGAATGATACTCATGTCAAAGGTTCAGATGGGTCTTGGTATAGACCCTTTGCATGACCACGGGTTGATTCAGCCCGGCTGTCGTGGTGGTGGTCCGCACCCGGACATAGATCATGTTCACTTCGGGAGTCGTGAGCGGCACACCCAGGGAGTCGGAATAAGCGGCGGCGATCTGGACGTTATAGGTCCCGCCGTTGTGTTGCAGATTTAACGTCCGGGTGGTATTGTATTGGGTGGTTATGTTCTTGAAGGCCAGTTGTTTGCTGAATAGTTTCGAGTCGATCTCGTCGAGGATGGAGTGGTTGAGATGGCTGGCTTGCAAATAGGCGCTGGCATTGACCAGCAGATCATATTGCTCCAGCATGGCGCGGTTCATCATCACGCTGACGGAGGCGAAGAGGATCACCGCCAGCAGCGCGACAAACATCTCCATGTAACTCATCAATCCTCCGACGTGGCGAACAGGACTTCCGACATGTCGGTCAATCCCTGCCGCATCCGTTCGATTCCGCTGCGGCGCATGGACAGCATGCCATGTTTTTCCGCCAGCGTCCGGATACGCTCTTCGTCAATGTCCGCTCCCGAGCGGACGATCTCATTGCGGATCTCGGGATAGAAAAACAGCGCTTCGGCGATGTTGACCCGGCCTTGGTAGCCCTGGTGGCATTTGGGACAGCCGACAGGTTCGTAAATGGTGCCGCCGGCCAGTTCCGCTTCTGTCAGGCCCATCTGCGTGGCCGCTTCCCAATGCTCTTTCGCTAGAGGCCGCCGGCAGCGGGTGCAGAGTTTGCGCACCAGGCGCTGGGCGATGATGATGTTGATGGAATAGGCCAGCAGGAAAGGTTCGATGCCCATTTTATAGAGCCTGGTGATGGCGCTGGGGGCGTCGTTGGTGTGCAGGGTGGTGAAAGTCAGGTGACCCGTGTTGGCCAGTTTGATGGCGATATCGGCCGTGATGCGGTCGCGGATCTCGCCCACCATGACCACATCCGGGTCGTGGCGCAGGATGCTGCGCAGGGCCTGTTCGAAATCCATCTTGTGGCTGATCTTGAGCTGGCGCGCTCCCCGAATCACATACTCCACGGGATCCTCGCAGGTGAGCACGTTGATCGAGGGCTTCATCACCTGGTGCAGCGCCGCCATCAGGGTGGTGCTTTTGCCGCTGCCCGTGGGGCCGGTGAGGATCACGATGCCCTTGGGCGTGTTGATGGCCTTGAGGAATTCGTCCTTGGCCTGGTTTTGGAAACCCAGTTTGTGAAAGTCGGAGATCACCTTGCGGTCGTCCACCACGCGGATGGTGATGCTTTCGAAGCGGCGCTCGTACTCCGGGGAGACCAAGGGCAGGATGGAGACCCGGAAGCGGATCAGATGCTCGTCGATCAGTCTCTGCGCGTAACCGTCCTGGGCGGTGTCGCGCTCAAAGCGGTCCACGCCGATGGAGCGGTCCTTGACCACGGCGGCCAGGGCTTCGGGAGCCGTGTTTTCCTGGCGCAGCCACAGCTGCAGGCGGCCGTCGATGCGGAAGTAGATCTCCACGGTCTTTCGGTCCTGGGGGATGATGTGGATATCGCTGGCGTCGCTGCGCACGGCGTCGATCAGCGCCCCTTCGAAGAGATTGACCAGCAGGCTCTTGTTGATCTCCTCGTCCAGGGCCTGCTCGCTCAATTCGGGCAGGGTTTCCTCGACATCGAAGATGACGCTGCGGCTCTCCTCCAAGAGTTGCAGGAATTCGTTCTTGTGGGGCGAAATACGCTCTATCAGTTCTTCCAGCGTGTTCAGCCGGCACCAGTAAACGTCCAGTTTCTTATATGGCGTCTGTTTGGGAATCTCCTGCACCAGCTTGTTGGTGGGATCCGAGGCCAGGATCTTGAGCGCGTCCCGGGAATCGGCGCTGTTGCGGCACAGGGGCAGGATCTTGTTGTAGAAAAGTTTCTTCTTCAAGTCATCCGGGAATTTGGCCAGGATCTCCCGGTTGTAGCTGAGTTCCTTGGCGCCCATGCTCTCCAGCTCTATGCTGAACTCCTTGAAGGAATAAAACTGCGCCAGGTTCTCATAAACCCGGTCGTGCGGCAGCAGGAAATCGCTGACCAGCATGCGGGTCAGGGCGCTGGGTGTGGTGTCGCCGAATTCTTCGCAGCGCTTGAACGCCTTTTCCACGATCTCAGGCGTCAGGCTTGCCTTTTCCACGAGATAGGCTGCGAATTTATTCCCGATCGGCATGGGTCACCTACATGGTGGGAGGCGAGATATTGGCGATCTCAGCCGAGACCAAAGTCAAAAACGTGATTGCCACCGCCACGAACAGCCAGACGATGGACTGGATAATCTCGATCAGGTTGACCATGCGGTAGGTGGTTTCCGCCTGGTAGAAATTGGCGATCTGCTGGGACGAGGTGAGCAGGTTTCCCGTTTCCTGCCCGCTGCGCAAGCGGGTGATGGAGGTGCGGGTGAACACTCCGGCCGCGTCCATGGCCGGGACGAAGGCTTCGCCTTCCTTGAGCATCAGCGGAATGGTGATGCGCTTGATCTTGTCTTCCATCCAGGCGTTACGGCAGGCTTCGGCGGCGATGCGGATGGTCTCGATGTTGTCCCCGGCCCCGGAATAAATGGTGCCGAAGACCCGGAAATAGATTTCGATGCTCATTTTGTGGATCAGCGGTCCCAGGACCGGGATCTTGACAAGATTGCGGTCGCGCCAGATGCGGCCCTTGGGGGTGGACCACCAGCGCCAGAGGATGATGCCGATGATAGCCGCGATGATCAGGATGATCCACCAGGTGTGGCCCAGCCATTCGCTGAATTTGATCGTGGCTTTGGTCAGGGGCGGCGTTTCCATGTTGTATCTGGTAAAAAGCGTGGCGGTGGCGGGGAAGATGGCCAATACGTAATAGGCGAAGGCGGCGATGGTGGCGATGATGGTGATCA
>CAYXEF010000013.1:0-9451 GCA_964463825.1 uncultured Candidatus Cloacimonadota bacterium
CACTGCGGACTTTGTCCGTAATGAGTCCGCAGTGAGTCCGCAATGATAGCCGGGGAGAGATCAGTCTTGAGGTGGCGCCGGACTCCCATCCGGGAAGGGATGTCAAATCAATCTTGATGGCATGGCAGAATCGCTCTATTCCGGCAAGAGACGAAAAAAACCCGGAGTTGGTCGCTCCGGGCCTGAGAGTAATTGTCTGCAACTAGTGTTACTTCATCATCACCATTTTGCGGGTGGCGGAGTACTTGCCGCTGCGCATGCGGTAGTAGTAGATGCCGCTGCTGACGGGCGAGCCGGTATTATCGGCGCCGTTCCATTCCAGTTGGTGCCGGCCGGCGGGCAGGGCGGCGTTGACCAGCGATCTGACCAGCTGTCCCTTCTGATTGAAGATCTCGATGCTGATCTGGCCGGGGTTGGCCAATTCGAAGCTGATCGTGGTGCTGGGATTGAAGGGATTGGGATAGTTGCCCAGCAGGGCGGTGTTTTCCACAGGCAGGGCGAGATCCTGGTTGGGGGTTTCCTGGTAGATGTTGCCGCCGCGGTTGTAGCTGCCCATGTAGCAGTACCATTCATAGGATTGTGCGGGGCGCTTGATGTCCACGATGTAGAATCCGGAGTCGTTGGGGAAAATGATGTCGAAATCACCGTCCTGGTCCACATCGCCGAGCGCGGCGGAGATTTTGATGTTGCCGCCGATCTGGATGGGGAAGTTGGGTGACTCGCTGCCGTCGGCGCGCACGCTGTGCAAATCGCCGTTGGTGTCGCCGAAGATGATGCCGGCGTAGTTGTCGCCGTCAAAGCGTGCGACCGTGGGTGTGCATTCCGCCGATTGGCCGATGTTGATCGGGGTGTTGGGCAGATCGGTGCCGTTGGCGTTGAGGATATGCACCAGGCCGGTGGCGCCGATCACGATGATCTCCTTGCTGGCATTGTTGTTCACATCCGCGACCACGGCGCCGGTTTTGATCTGGCCGCCGACATTTTTCTGAAAATGCACGCTGCCGTCATGGTTGTAGGCCAGTATGTAGCCGGCGGTGCTGGTGGTGACGATGATCTCCGGATGATTGTCGCTGTCCAGATTGGCGACGGTGATAGGATTCTGGGAGCCGCCGACCATGGTCACGGGGAAACCGCTCAGATTCTGTCCGGTGGCGCTGTTGATGGCATGCAGGTTGCCGTTGAGGGTGGCGATAAGGATGTCCTGGACGCCATCGCCATTCAGGTCCGCGATGGCAGGAGGTCCGAGCACCGCCCCGCCCAGAGCCACGGGAAAGTTGGGATAAGCTGTGTTGTCCGGATTAAGGACGATCAGGCTGCCGGTCTGGGTCGCGGTGATGATCTGGTTTTGCGAGTTCATGCCCAGGGAGGTGATGACAGGGCTGGTGCGCAGGGTACCGCCCGCGGGGGTGGTCCAAAGTACGGTTCCGCTTTGGTTGAAGAGCATGATGTTGTTATTCTGCAGGCTGACGGCGAATTCCTTGCTGCCGTTGAAATTGATGTCGGCCATGGAGATCGAGCCGACGGTGGCGCAGCCGACCGAGATCGGGAAACCGGGTAACTCGGTCACGCCATCCTTTTTGAGGGCGTGGATCAAGCCGGCTTGGTCGCCGAACACGATCTCGAGGTCCGGAGTGTTGTCCAGATTCACCAGAATGGGGCTGCAACTGGAAGCTCCGCCGACATTGAAAGGCCAGCCGTGCTGGACCAGAGAAAGCTCCACGTTCAAGGGCAGGGCTTTGGTGTAGGGAAAAGCGCTGCCGGCATTGGCGGTGACCACAAGTTCAAAGGGGATTGGTTCCGAAGGCAAGGTGGCCACGGTCTGGAACTTGAAGGGCTGGGTGTTGTTCCACATGGTGCTGCCGGGGGCGAGGTTGCCGAAATTGGCAGTGGCATCGGTGATGGTGATACCGGGATAATTGGTGGTCAGCGTGGCCTGCAGGTTGTTTGCGGTGAGCCAGGCCAGGCCGGTGAAGGGATCCAGATAGTTGTTCAGCGAGACGCGCAGTTTGATCACGTCGCCGGGATTGGGCACGCCGTCGCCGTCGCCGGAAAATTCTTCCACAATCTGGTCCTCAATGGTGATCTTGGGGATTTTGTCATACATCGTGGCTGAAAAAGCGTTGACGCGGCCGGCTCCCAGCAGGCCCATATAGTTGGGATTGGCCTCATAAATGTAATCCGCAGTGGCCATCAGGCGCTGCATCAGCTGGGCCGGAGTCAGTTCCGGGTGCAGAGCTTTGACCAGGGCGGCGACACCTGCAGCCACCGGGGAGGCCATGGAGGTGCCGTCGTATGAGTCGTAGCCGTTGTTGGTGATTATGGTGGACAGGATGCCTTCGCCGGGGGCGCAGATGTCCACGGTCACGCCGTAATCAGAGAAGGAAGACTTGATGTCGTTCTGGCCGGTGGAGGCTACATTCAGGGCGTTGGTGCAATCGGCCGGGTAGTCCTGGTAACTGGCGTTATGCTCCATATTCTCGTTGCCTGCGGCAGCCACGACCAAGGCTCCCAGGGCGGTGGCATAGTTGACGATGGAATTGGGATAGGTACCGCTGCCCACGCTGCCCCAACTGGCGTTGATGATCTGGGCTCCGACCTCGGCCGCGTATTTGACCTGGTCGTAGGCGTAGGAAATACCCGACGAGGGGCTGGTGTTGGAAGCGCCTTTGCAGGAGATGATGGAGACGATGGGCGAGGTCCCGACCACGCCGATGGCGTTGTTTCCTACTGCTCCGGCGCAACCGGCCACATGGGTGCCGTGGTCGTTGGCGGCGTAGGTCTGGATGGGGTTGTTATCGTTGTTGTAGAAATCCCAGCCCACGAGGTCGTCGATTTTGTTGCCGCCTTCGCCGGCGTCCACGCCATTGCCGCCGGAGATGGTGCCGGCGTCCCAGTTGATGGTCATACCGGGCGATTCGGCGGGATTGATCCAGATATTGGCGCGCAGGTCCGGATGGTTCCATTTGACGCCGGAATCGGTGATGCCGACCCTGACCTCGGTGGAGCCCTGGATGTAGTCCCAGGCGTCATAACTCTGGATGCGGGCGTGAGTGTATTGCTGGGTAACCATGGGATCATTGGGCACGAACTTGCTGCGCACGATACCTTCCAGCTCGGCATAGACTAGGTTTGCGTCCTTGTTTAAGGCATCGACGGCGGCATCGATCCGGTCGTTGCCGTCCAGGATCAGGCGATAGGTGTTCTGCAGGTAAATGCCGTTGTCGTTCCACTCGGGAACTTTTACGTATGGGTGCATCTGCTGCAATTCCACGATGTGGAATTCAGCTGCCAGGCGGTCGAAGGACGACAGGCCGGTCTTGACCCAGCCGTTTTCCAGCGTGTAATCTATCTTGCCCGTGGCGTTGCCCACCGCTTCTTTGCTGAAACAGGCGATTACGGAGCGCGACACGAACAGGTCGGGATCAAATGTGAGCGCGAACATCGCGGAAATGGCGACAAGGAGCGCGATTAGGCATAGGGACTTTCTCATGCTGACCTCAAATGGCTTTTTTCTCACCGATTATGAGGGGCGGGATTTCGTCAATCCTTTTTACCCCGCAGTTGGACATCAATAGAGGATAAGTTTCTCTTTGGCAGAGTATTGGAGCGTATAGAACTTTTTTATCAACGCATGCTCTTCCGCCTGTAAATCGGGATCAGCCGCCACGATGCCGAAGGCGTCCATACGGGCCAGGCGCAACAAGGGCTGATCCAATACCAGATTGGCGAAACGGAACTGCGGCAGGCCGGATTGTTCGGTGCCGAAAAACTCGCCCGGACCGCGCAGCTCGAGATCTTTCTCCGCGATCAGGAACCCGTCCGTGCTGCGGACCAGGGTGTCCAACCGCTCGCGGGCGATCTTGCCGACGGGGAAATGCTCGATCAGATAGCACCAGGCCTGTTGGCCACCGCGTCCCACGCGTCCCCGCAACTGGTGCAGCTGCGCCAATCCGAAGCGTTCCGCGTGCTCCACGATCATCACCGAGGCGTTGGGTACATCCACACCCACCTCGATCACAGTGGTGGAGACCAGGATCTTGATCTCGCCTGCCTGAAAACGCCGCATGATGCCATCCTTCTCCGCGGAATTCATGCGTCCGTGCATCAGGGCGCAGGGATACTGGGGGAAAATTTTGGTGGAGACGTGCTGGTAGAGGCGTTCGGCGTCCAGAAGATCCAATTTGTCCGATTCCTCGATCAAAGGGCAGACGATGTAAACCTGGCTGCCTTTGGCAAGTTCCTTGGCCACTTCGCGGTAGACGAGCTCGATCTTCTGATTGGAACGCACCAGCGTCTGTACCGGCAGACGGCCGGGCGGAAGTTCGTCCAGGACGCTCACTTCGAGGTCGCCGAACACGGTCAGCGACAGAGAGCGGGGGATGGGTGTGGCGCTCAGGTACAGGAGGTCGGGATGCCCGTCCTTGCGGGCCAGAGTGGCGCGCTGGACAACGCCGAAGCGATGCTGCTCGTCCACGGTGACAAAGCCCAGCCGCTCGAAAGAAATGTCCTCCTGCAGGAGCGCATGAGTGCCGATGACGATATTGGCAGCGCCACTTTTGATGTCCTGCTTGACCTGCGTTTTGCCCTTGTAGGAACCACCTTTGAGCATCACCACCCGCACTGGCAGCTGCTCCAGCCAGCGTGTGACGTTGGCGTAATGCTGGTCGGCAAGTATCTCCGTGGGAGCCATCAGAGCCGCCTGGTAACCGTTTTCCACCGCCAGCAGCATGGCAAAGACGGTCACGATGGTCTTGCCAGAGCCCACATCCCCCTGCAGCAGGCGCGACATCTGCTTTTCCGAACACATGTCGGCGAAGATCTCGCGCAGGGCTCGTTTCTGCGCCTTGGTCAGCGCGAAGGGCAACTGGCGGTGGAGCTGGCTGGTCAGCTCGCGCTGGTTGGCAAACAGGATGCCCCTGGTCTGATGGCCGTGATGGTGCTTGTGCCTGGCCCAGAGCAGCTGGGCATAGAAAAACTCCTCAAAGACGAAGCGCTCCCGCACTTGATGAATATCTTTCGGATGTAGGCTGAAGTGCATCTTCTGCAGCGCCGCTTTGCGGGACAAAAAGCCGTGCCGGGAGATGATCTCAGGCGGCAGTTTTTCCTCGATCGTGCCGGCGAACTGCTCGAAAGCCGCCAGAATGGCGTTGCGCATCCATTTTTGCGTGATATTGGCGGATAAATTGTAGACGGGCAGATACTCCCTCTGCTTCCAGAAGTCCGGCTCGTCGTCCCCGCTCACCAGCTCGAACTCAGGATGAATCAGCTGCAGCTGGCCGTTGTACTCGGTCAGGGGGCCGCTCACCCAGAGCAGGGAGCCCGGCTGGAAAAGCTGCAGATAGGCAGGCGGATAGTTGAACCAGCCGCAGACGAGGGTGGCCCGCCCATCGCTGACGCCCACGCTGAGCAGTTTTTTGCCGCTGTGCGTGCGTTTTTCGTCCACCCAGCTGATCATGGTGGTCAGCGCGATATGCTCTCCGGGCCGCAGCTCCTTGATAGAGGGATTCACTCGGCGGGCGATGTAGTGCCGCGGAAAATGCTCCATCAGATCCAACACTGTCGTGATGCCCAATTTCGCCAATTGACGGGCGCGGTATTCGCCCACGCCCTTGAGGAACTTGACCGGGCAATGCGTATCCTGAACGAATTGCGGTTTTTCTTTTTGCATAGTACCAAGCTGTAAAATGGCAGATATTTGTCAATCCCTGCGGAAATGCCGTGCAGGAAAATGCTCTCCGGACGGTAAGATGGTTGCCGCCCCACCCCCGGGAGCCTGATTTTTCTCTTGACCGGAAAACACTCTCCAAATATTGGGATTGTCGGCACAGATCGAATATCTATGTGACTGTATTTGTATATTTTAATCAACACAGAAACGGGATGCCGCGCATCCTCGAAACAGGAGAATGTATGAGCGCATACAAACTGATCATTCCGCTACTCGTGGCTTTCAGCCTGATGTCCTGCGCCTGGGCGCAACCCCGGGCCGCCCTGCTCGATTCCTCAGAGCCCAACCCCGTGGTCCGGGTGGTACGCCAGGTCCGCGAGGCAGTGGTGCAGATCAAGGTGGAGTCCCAGGTCGCCGTCCAGAACTTCCGCAATCCCTTCTTTGACGATCCTTGGTTCCGCCAGTTCTTTCCTGAGCAGCCTCAGCAGCGCCAGCGCCAGGTGACCTCCATGGGCAGCGGCTTCATCTATGAATTCAATCCCCAGACCCGCGAAGCCTTCATCATGACCAACAACCACGTGGTGGAAAAAGGCAAGGAAGGCACCATCACCGTCACATTGGCCGATAAGATCAATTACACCGCCAGCGTCGTGGGACTGGATCCCAACACCGATGTCGCCGTGATCAAGATCACCATCAAGGAAGACGAAAAGATCACCATCGCCCCTTTGGGCGACTCATCCAACCTCGAGATCGGCGACTGGGCCATCGCAATCGGCAATCCCTTTGGCGATGCCGGACTCGACCGCACCGTCACCCTGGGCGTGATCTCCGCCATCGGCCGCTCAAACCTCAATTTCGGCAGCGGCTCGCCCATCTATCAGGATTACATCCAGACCGACGCCGCGATCAATCCCGGTAATTCCGGGGGCCCCCTGCTCAATATCAACGGAGAAGTGATCGGCGTCAATGCCGCCATCACCAGCACCAGCGGCGGTAACATCGGCATCGGCTTTGCCATTCCCATCAACCTCGCCCAGCGTGTGGTGGAGGATCTGGTCGCCAACGGCAAGGTCACCCGCGCCTACATCGGCATTTCGCCGCAGGAGATCACGGCCGACCTGATGGAAGCCTTCAACCTCAGCGAGGTCTCCGGCGTTCTGGTGGCCAAGGTCGAGGAAGATTCACCCGCTGACAAGGCCGGTCTCGAAGTGGGCGACGTGATCGTAGAATTCAACGGCGAGAAAGTGCCCAATGTCTCCAAATTCCGCATCGCCGTCGCCACCTCAAAAGTCGGCAGCCAGGTCCCGGTCAGGATCGTGCGCGAAAACAAGAACGAGACGCTCTACATCCAATTGGACGCCTATCCCGAGGATAGCGTCGCCGCCGCGGCCGGCAACAACGCCAACGGAGGCCCCGGTATCACAGTCGAGGCCACGGACGGAGCCTATGCCAAGCGCAACAACATCAGCGCCGACAAAGGCGTGGTCATCAGCGCCGTCGAGCCGGATTCCGCCGCCGCCAAAGCCGGGTTGCAGGCCGGATTCATCATCCTCAAGGTCGGCCGCGATAGCATCAATTCGCCCTCCGAATACGCCACTGCCATGAAAGCCGCTCTGGAACACATCCAGGAACAAAACAAGAAGACCATTACCCTTTACGTTATGGACCGTAACAAGACCGAACAATTCGTGGTCCTGCGCTTCGATTGAGGCAGGACGGACTCCCAAGACATACGCCCCGCCAGGCCGGCGGGGTTTTTTGTTGCTTCCCGCTAAAGACTGGCTTGCCCGCCTCCAGGCCGCTTCCCGCTGACTTCCTGTCCGTTTGGCGGGAAGTCTTGGAGCAGTATTGGGGCAGTATTCAAGCTGGGCGCAAGGGCGGCACGTGAAACGTGAACCGACATAATCGGGTAGGGCAAGGGAACTGGTTTGCGTAGAGTGGAAAACCGCGGAGGAACACCCGCAGGGGGTTATCCTGAGTGGATAAGGGTTCGCAGTCAGTGGGGGGCTAGTGGCCCTTGAATTAGGCCTTTCCGGAGAAAGTCCGAATTATCTGGGCGAGGATGGAAACGGCAATCTCGTAGGGTGTTTGGGAGCCGATGGGCAGGCCGGCGGGACAGTGGACGCGGATCAGTTCCTCCGGCGCGAAGCCTTGCTGCTCCAGTTTTTTCATGGTTGCCGCGGCCTTGGCGGCGCTGCCGATCATGCCCAGATAGCGGAAGGGCTGGCGCAGGCATTGTTCCAGCGCTTGTTGGTCGTGGGCATGGCCGTGTGTCATGATCACGATCAGGGCTTCGGATCCGAAATTGATATGCGCGGCGAGATCGCTGAAATCGCTGTAGCGCAGATCGGAGCAGAGTTCGGGCGGGATGGCGTCCAGGATCTCGCGGCGGTCGTCGATGAGGCAGGTCGGCAAGTCGCAAAGTCCCGCCAATTGCGCCAACGCGCGGCCGCAATGGCCAGCGCCGACGACATAAAGCCGTCGGGGATCGAACAAGGGTTCGGCAAAAACGGTGACCTTGCCGCCACAGAGCATGGAGGTGGCGACTTCCTCTTCGGTCAGGGCCTGATCCCCACGCTCGGAGAGGATAAAGGTCCGCAGCCAGGGCTGGGTTGGCTGTTCGGTTCGGAGTCGGGCGATGACGGTATGTTCCAGTTCACCGCCGCCGAGGTTACCGATAGTCGGTCCCGTGAGCGGTACCAGCAGTTTCATGCCGGGTTTGGCTGGACATGAGCCTTCCGCATCCACGACTGTGGCCTGCCAGAGGGCTGCGGAGCGGGCTGACAGTTCCACCAGCCGGCGATAGTATTCAGCGTTCTGCATAGGCGATCTATCCTTGTACGCCGCAGACGGCCTGATAGGCGCAGACAGTGAAAGCGGCGGCGACGTTGAGCGAGTTTTTCCAGCCCAGCACCGGCAAACAGAGGACGCGGTCACAGGCGGCCAGGATTTCCGGAGCCAAGCCCAGACTTTCATTGCCCAGCAACAGCGCCAGAGGCAGAGGCAATGGAGCCGCGAATACAGATGAGGCGCCCTCCGCCGTTTCCAGCGCAGCTAGTGTGTAACCGGCTGAGCGCGCCTCAGCCAGGGCCTCACGGGTCTGCTCAAAATAGCGCCAGGCCACGCGTTCGGCGGTGCCCATGGCGGTCTTCAGCAAGGCTGGCTGCTCCGGCGTGGCGGTGATGCCGCAGAGCCAGAGTTCTTTGAGTCGCAGGCACTCAGCGGTGCGGAAGATGGAGCCGACATTGAAGGCTGAACGCAGGTTGTCCAGGATGCCGATCACTTGTCGCGAACGGGCAAGCAGGGCTGGATCTGCCGCGCGGACACGGTCGCCGGCAAGGATGGGCAGTTGGTGATCCCGGCTTGAAATCCGGCTGGCGTGTTGCCAGAGTGCAACGCAATCCAGAATGGAGCGGGGAGCGTCCGCATTCTGCAGTGCGGCGTTGATCTTCCTCAGTGCATCGGGGGCGTCGGTCCCCATCCAGTCCAGGCAAGCGGCAATCTGTTCCTTGATCTGACAAATACGGGAATGATCTTGCTGAGCATCAATCAGGGCGGCGAACAGTTTGTCCAGCGCGCGGATCCGCCCGGCGGGTGAGAGGGAGAGGAATTTGGCGCGACTGTAGGAGAGCAGGGCTTTCACGGCTGCAACAATTGGATCAGGCGGGCGGCGGTGAGCAGATTCTCGGTAATGAAATCCGGCTGAAATACTCGATCACGCATGGGTCCCAGCATCTCACTGGCGCCTTCGCCGGTGAGCAGCAGAATGGTTTTGAGGCC
>CAYXEF010000013.1:9551-25496 GCA_964463825.1 uncultured Candidatus Cloacimonadota bacterium
TAATAGTGAAATAACCGCGGGCGATGCCGGACTGGTTGGTGACCACGAAGAGCATGAAGCCAAGCTGCTTGAGGATCCGCAGCGCCTGGCCGGTGTGAGGATAGAGGTGGTAACGGGCGGGATCGGCGTTGTAGCCGAGTTCATCGGGGCTGATGCAGCCGTCGCGGTCCAGAAAGACTGCGCGTCTAATATCTCTTGCTGTCATGGGTCTGGAAGCGCAATGCATCCGGCAGGGCGGTGTTGAAGAGGGCCACGCGGTATTCCCAGTATTCATTGCGGCGACTGAAGCTGATGTCCAGTTTCCAGCAATGCAGATCCCGAGAGACGCGCAAGGTCTGTGAGATAATCTCGTCGGTCTTGAGATTATAAAAAGCGCCGTAGTTGAGAGCCCAATTCTGGGTGAGTTTGCAGGCCAGGTCGAAGCGCAGGTTCTGGGAAGTGGGATTGAGCAGGTCGCGGGTGGCGAACATGTTGTGGGAAAGCGAGATTTTCCAGTTGTCGCTGGAGCCGAGGTCGGTCAGCGCTTCAGCCTCAATTTGCAGGGTGTCGGAGGAGGCGAAGGGCTCAAAGATCCTATTCCTTGCGGGAACGAAGTACTCATTGTAGGGCGCGGATCCGCCCAGGGAAAGGGCTTGCGAAAAGTACTGGCTGGCCGGTTGCCAATCCGTCCAGTGAAGATCGTAGGGATCATGGCTGAGGGTGTACTGGGAGGAGTAGCTGAGCGCGAGTTTATCCAATTGGGATGCGTAAAGTCGCAGAGAACCGAGGCTGAAACTGCCGGGGCGGAACGTGGCTGTGTGGGAGAGACTGCCGAAGGGTCTGTCGTCCTTGAGCAGATTGGCGGAGATGCGGGAGCTAAGGCCGAAGAGGTCGTCTATTTTACGGTCTTTTGCGCCGTATTTTAGTTGCCACTTCTGATCTAGCGAGAGACTGAGACTGGCTGCCTCAGCTCCACTGCCGAGGCTGATCCCGCCAAAGGAGTAGAAACGGGAATTGGCTGAGAGATCCGGTGTGTAACTGATTCCGGCAGCGGGAGTAAGGATATGGCGCAGGGACTTGAGCCAGCCCTGGCGGAAGTTGCGGATGCCGTAGATATTGAAGCTGGCGTTGGTATAGGCGCGGTAGTCGTAGCCGCGCACCCAGCGCTTTTCGTTCCGGTCGCGGTCAAACCAGGCTTCGTTGTAGCTGAGTCCATGTGCCAGATTTAGCCAGCCCCGGAGTTTCCAGTTGTAGGAGAGACCGAGGCTGTGGCGGAGTCCGAGATTGTGCTGAGTGAGCCAGGCGGTGGAATTAGCGGGGTCGGGAGTGTTGCTCCAGAGCAGATCACGCAAGCTCCAGTCAGGGGTATTGAGGTTGCCGCTGTGGTCAAGGCGGACATTGTAGTTATAGCTGAAATCACTCCACCAGGCGTCCGGACTGCGCTCGGGACGGTAAAAGAGTTCATAGAGCGGTCGTGAGGGCAGGGAAAATGAGGCCGAGGGCAGGCTGAGGCTGGCGCGGTCGTTGATCAGATCCTGAGTGTAGACAGCGCCGACATTGAGGTAGGAACTGAGTAGGGGTTTGCGGTACGAGACGGAGGAAGTGACTTGCTGGGCGAGGCTTTCGTCCAAGACTTCGCTGCTTTCCCAGACACGCTTGTTACTGAGGATATCCAGATTGACGTCGAAGGTGGCTTTGTCGCCCAATTCCTGATGATGCGTGGCGCGGGCGTACCAGTCGTAGTAGGTTTGGGCGCCGCTGATTTTCTTTTGGTAGCCGGCGTTGAAGGAGCCGTCGAGCCGGTAGCGGAGAGTGTAATCGAGCGCCAGCCGGGTCTTCCAGCCGGTGCGTTCAAGGAGATCCAGACTGAGGATGAGATCGGCGTAATCCTTGTAAGGATAGTACCAGGAGATGCCCTTGAGGAATTTGCCGTCCACGTTGTTATAGCCTGGTTCGGGGATTAGAAAGCCGGGATGGCGGCCGCGCTTGATTGGTACCACAATGTATGGGAAATAGAAGACCGGCAGGTGATTCACATAGACGAGCACGGGTTTGCCGACGATCTTGTCGCCGCGGTAAATGCGGAGTTTGGCGGCGGAGAACCAGAAATCTGGCTCCGCGTGATCGCAGGTGGTGAAGGTGCCGTGGTCCACGTCATAGATCTCAGCCCCAACCTTGCGGATTGAGCCACCGCGGTAGAAGCCCTGTTCCAGCCTACTGATGCCGTCACTCATACGGCCGGTCTGGGACTCGATGTCATAGGCCACGTCGCCGCCGATCAGCACCTGCTCGCCGTCCTGCATTACAGTGTCGCCGAAGCTGAAGGCGCGTTTGACCTTTAGATCTACCTGCAGGGAATCGCTGGTTATGGTGAATTCACGGTAGCGCACCTGGGTGTTACCAAAGAGGCTGATTCGCTCACGGGACTGGTCGTAGGAGACTTTGTCCGCCTGATAAAACAGCGAGTCATCCGGCGCAGCGGTTGTCAAAGTGTCGGCTTGCAGTATGGAAGGGGGTTCCTGAGCCCGTAAACCCGGCAGCCAGGCTGCTAGTACGAGTACGAACAGCGCGAATCTCTTCATCGATCAGGCTCAGAGCAGTGTGTCAAAGAGGTCCCACTCGTCGCTTTTAGTGGCCGGGAGAGGATTTTCCAAGTCGGAGCCGGCAGCCAGCAGGAAAATGTCGTTGACATTGGTTGCCAGCAGCGGGGCGGGAAGGATCTGGTGTATGGCTTTGAGGGCGGTAAAGCTGTCGAAGTTCTTCTTAGCCTCGGTGACATTGATTCCGGTAGTTTGAAACCTGTGGCGTGTCAGGCTGTCCACATAGGAACCACCGTTCCCGGCAAGATGGTCTTTGCCGTCGGTGGCGATGCAGAACAGCGCGGCGTTGGGATACTTAGCCAGGACATTGACCAACGACAGTGCCAGATGGCTGCACCGGCCTCCTTGTCCGGAACCGCTGACGGTGAGGGTAAGTTCGCCTCCGAAGAGATAAACAAATGGCGGCCGGAGACGGAAGCGAGGACTGTAGGCTTGGCGTAGGAGTTCTTTCAATTGATTGCCAAAACCGGTTACCGAGTCCCTGTGATAGGTCTTGTCCTGATACACGCGAAAGCCCAAGTGTTGAAGTTCTTGAGCGAATTGTCCCAGGAAACTATGGTTGTCGGCAACAATCTGATAACTGTATTTTCGGCCCGGCAGACTGAAACTGTAGCCACCGACGATCCGCCTTGGTTCGCCGGAAGGCGTGAAAGGTCCCGAGCCCAGAATCCTTGGATCGTTGTCCGGGACGTCGGAGACCGAATAAACGCGAATGTGTTTGGCTTTGACCAGTTCCAGCGCTTTCCCGCCTTTGACCAAAGAGTGTTGTGTCCGGGTGGCGTTGATCTCTGAAATACTCTTGCCACTGGCCAAAAGAGCCTTATTCTGTTTGGTCCAGGCTTCTAAACTGAGATTTGGCGGTAGGACCTCGAACAAGGCGGAAGTGCCACCCGAAAGCAGGATAATGAGATCTTCCTTGGCCGGCAGTTGCTTCAGCCAAGCCACAATGCGTGCGCTGGCTTCCAGCCCCGTGGCATCGGTGAGGGGATGTCCCGCTTCCAGTATTGCGAGTCCCGTGATCGCACCCAAGGCACTACCGTAATTGGTCAGCACATATCCATCCACTTCACAGCCTTGCTCGGCCAACTGATGCACGGTTACGGCCGCCATTTTCCAGGCAGCCTTGCCAATGGCTAAAACATTGGTGCTGGCGCTATAGGATTCGGATGCCAGCCTCTGACGCAACAGTGGATACTGGCAAAATTCGTGCATGAGCTGGATGTAGCTCTGATGAATCAGCTGGAGGAGATTGTTCAAGTGTTCTCTCCAAATTAGCGTTTTAGATCATAAGAATACACCGACACATTCAGTCAAGTCAATTTTTGCGGATGTACCGGCGACCATCACAGCCGGGGACAGATCCGGCTGCCGTCCTGAGAGGGCTCTTAGCATTTGTACGAATAAATTGCTTTACAAAAAAGGGCTTGCATGAAAGTTGGCATTCTCAATTGTCCTTAGGAGTTACTTATGCCTGAGAAGGTGCGTGAATCAAGCAAGAAAGCCGCGTTTAAAGAACTGCGGGAGGAATATCTGCGTTTGCTGGAGGAATCCTTCCAAAACACGGCGGAATTCAAGAAAGGCGACGTGGTTGAAGCCCCGATCGTGACCATCAATGAGCAATACCTCATTGTGAATCTGGGCGGGAAATTCGACGCTTATGCCGAAAAAGGCGAATTTGCCGATGACAAGGGAGTATTGAACTACTCCGTGGGCGATATCCTGAAAGGTTACATCGTGGACAGCAACGATCAGGGCTTCGTTATCGGCAAGAGCCTGACCAAGCAGTATGTGGACAAGCAGGCACTTCTGGATGCCTTTGAGCGCAAGATCCCGGTAGCCGGCAAGGTTTACGCCGTCACCAAGGGAGGCTTCAATGTCGATGTACTGGGTGCCCGCGCCTTTTGTCCCGCCTCTCAGATCGCCTTGCATCCAGGCGCCGCCCAAGAGCATTTTATCGGCAAGACTATGGATTTCATGGTCATCGAATGCACGGAGAACTGCAACCGGGTGGTCGTATCGCACCGCCAATTGGCGGAAATGCGCGAAGAGGAGCAGAAAAGCGAGGCGTTGTCAAAACTCCACATCGGTGACGTCATTACTGCCACCGTCCGGCGTATGGCCACGTTCGGAGCATTTTGCGATTTGGGCGGCATCGAAGGTCTGATGCACGTTTCGGAGATCTCCTGGCAGCATGTGGTCAAGCCGCAGGACGCGCTGAAGCCCGGCCAACAGATCGAGGTCAAGATCCTCGACATCAAAGGCGACAAAATTTCCCTCTCCCTGAAAGCCCTGCAGGAAAATCCCTTCACCCAGCTGCTTAGCGAGATCAAGGAAGGCGACACCGTCAACTGCCGCATTATGCGCCTGCATAATTTCGGCGCCTTCGCCGAGATCAAACCCGGCGTGGAAGGCTTGATCCCGGTCTCCGAAATGAGTCGCAGCCGCAACATCGCCCACCCCCGCGAGATCCTCAAGGAAGGGGATTACGTGGAGGTGCAGGTCCTGCGCATCGATCCCGACACTCAGAAAATCTCCCTGTCCCTGCGCGCCCTGCAAGCCGACCCCTGGGATAACATAGAGGAAGCGATCCAGATCGAGACTCCCTTTACCGGCAAAGTGGAAAACGCTACCAACTTCGGCGTGTTCGTGACCATCGCCGATGGTATCACAGGACTCTTGCCCCGCTCCCGCATCAGGGTCAAGGACGAGTTCCGCCCCGGTGACGAAGTGACCCTCATGGTCACCGCGATCGACCGCGAGAATCACCGTCTGACCTTGGATTACACGGATCGTGGGCCGAATGAGCAGATAGAGGAACCCCGCCGCCGCTCGGAAGAACGGCACAACTTTGCTGACGCGCCCGGCCGGCCACCCCGCAGGGGAAAATCCCGCAGCGACGAGGAATGGCGCCGCTACGCCAATCAGAAGGTCACGCCAGCGGACGACAATCCCTTCAAAGATCTGTAATCCAGCCATGGGCCACCGGGACAACCAGTTCGTCCAGCTGCGCCGGCAGAAACTGGATAAGCTGCGCACAGCCGGCATCGAACCCTATCCAATAGAAAGTTCGCGCACTCATCCGATCTCAGCTGTCCTGACCAGCCGCGAGGATTGGATCGATTCCCAACGCGAAGTGTGTCTGGCCGGCAGGCTGGTCGCCATGCGACGCCAGGGCAAGCTGGGCTTCGGCAACATCGAGGACGCCAGCGGCCGCATCCAGATCTATGTGGCGCAAAACCTCGTCGGCGAAGAGAATTACGAGCTGTTCAAACTCTGCGATGCCGGCGATTTCGTGCAGGTGCAGGGGACATTGTTTATCACCCAAGCCGGCGAATACTCACTTAAAGCCAGCAACATCGGGCTGCTGGCCAAAAACATGCGTCCCCTGCCAGCCGTTAAGGAAAAGGTCGTGGACGGCAAGACCGTCCGCTACGATGAGTTTTCTGACATTGAACTGCGGTACCGCAAGCGTTATCTGGATCTCCTGCTCAACCCAGCGCACCGCCTTGTTTTCAGCCAGCGCGCCCGCATCGTGACAGCTATCCGTCGTTTTCTGGATGAACGTGGCTTCACTGAGGTCGAGACACCGGTTCTGCAACCCCTATATGGCGGCGCGAACGCCCGTCCCTTCGTTACTCATCACAACACATTGGACACCGACCTCTACCTGCGCATCGCTACCGAACTCTATCTCAAGCGGCTGATCGTGGGCGGCTTTGAGCGTGTCTATGAACTCGGGAAAGACTTTCGCAACGAGGGCATGGACCGTACCCACAACCCGGAATTCACCATGCTGGAGCTGTATGAGGCTTATTCTGATCTGCGTGGTATGCTGGAACTCACGGAAAGCCTGATCCGGCATCTGGCGGTGGACGTTCTGGGGCAGGACAAATACCAATTCCGCGGTCAGCAGATAGATCTTTCACAGCCTTTCACACGTAGTTCCATGACCGGACTGGTGGCGCAGCACACCGGCATCGACCTCTCAGACCTCAATTATAACCGCGCCCTCGCCTGTTGCCGGGAACGCAAGCTGGAAATCCCGCCTGAAGCGGGCGTGGGACGGCTGATCGCGCTGCTGTTTGAGACCTATGTGGAGGAAAAACTGATCCAGCCGACTTTCGTAACCGATTTTCCCAAGGAGATCTCGCCTTTGGCCAAAGCCAGGCCGGATAATCCGCTGCTCGCCGACAGATTTGAACTGATCATCGCCGGACATGAATTCGCCAATGCCTTCAGCGAGCTCAACGATCCCCAGGAACAGCGCCTTCGTCTGGAAGCGCAGGCCGTGTTGCGAGCGCTGGGCGACGAAGAGGCAAACGTGGTGGACGAGGATTTTCTCGAAGCCCTGGAATACGGCATGCCGCCCATGGGCGGGCTGGGCATCGGCATCGACCGCCTGGTCATGCTGCTCACCGAGAATGACTCCATCAAGGAAGTGATCCTCTTTCCCCAAATGAAGCCCGAATAGAGCGGTACGGCAGCCTGGAACGCGTTCAGTCCTGGCTGCGCGACCTTTCGTGAGCTGCTCTCAATCTGTGGTTGGTCTGCCACTTGTGGTGGATGTAGAAGGTGAAGAGGGGGATGTCCATACTGACGAAAGCGCCGAATCTGAGGGCGTTTTTACTGACCTTGGTCCCGTTCTCCGAAATCTTGCGCAGTGCCGGCGTGAGTTGCATTCCCAGGCCCAACGTGATCGGGTTCTTCTGGTTTTGTAAAAGAAGATACAAACCCGGCGACACCAGCTGCTTCCAGCCGATCTGTGGCGAACTGCTGTCCAGCGAATCTCCCTTAGCGAAGCGGTAACTGGCTACGGCGCCCAGATCCAGCGCGGACAGAAACACACCCCTGATCCCGCTGAAATTGCCTCCCCAATTGACTTCCAGCCCCAAGGGACAAGCCAGCCCAGCCACGCCCCTGATATCCTGCGTCGTCAGAGCTAGGGCTTCGGCGCCGCCTCCCAGGCCGGGATAGGCGTTCAGATCCACGCAAAAATCCGACTGCCGCTTGTAGGCGTAACTACCCACGGGTTCCAGCACCGCGTCGATGATGTCGCGGTAACCGATTTCCTGTTCCTCGCTGGTCAGGGCGATGGTGGAAATCAAATTTAGAAAGCGGCTGTAGGACATCGGAATGTAATCGTGCTCCTGCGCCAGGTCCACCGAGGTGGTGATCAGAGTATTCAACACAGATTTGTATTGCCGGTTGTCCACCTGGTGAGTCACCTCGATCAGTTTGAAGCGGTATCGGGTGTAGGTTCGATAGTAATCGTCCCAGTCATCTGAGGCGGAGCGTGCCAGACGCGATAGTTGTGCAATGAGCTTGTCGCCGGTGCCCAGATACAACTTCACATGCTCTTCGTTATTGGCTTGGGAAACAGCTTCCTGACCGGCTTGGTCGTGTAGCGCCCCGAAGAAATCCACCACAGAGGAGCAGGTTTCCAGATAAACTGCGAAGTTTTCCTGCGTCAGGCGGAAGGAGTCGTTGTTGATCGTGATCTCGGCAATATCACGTTGCACCAGTCCCAGATAGATTCCCAGCCAATGGGGATCGGTGATCCTGGTTCGCAAATCATGCAACACGAACTTGCCATCTTCGTCCAGCATGTTCTTGGCGACGATTCCGATCAACTTGACCATCTCAGAGCGTGGCGTGCCGCTGGTGGTGGAGAGCAGGATGAACTCATTGAGGTTGCTGACGCTGCGGAAAGCGTAGATATCGCTCATCAGGTTGGTCAGTTCGGTCAGTGCAGAACTTTCCGCAGGTGACATGTTACGGGTTTCCTCCAACAGTTTTAGCGTGAAGTTCATCATCCCCAGCGGCGCTTCTCGCAGATCCATGTCGATGGAGGCCTTCCAGAGTTCGAAATTGGAGAGAAAGTTACCGGAATCGATGCTGGTGAGCAGTTTGGCGAGGTGGGGGAATAGATACTGATATTCGGAACTGAGCATTTCGTCCTTCCACTGGGACACGAAGGAGACAAAGAGCTGCTGTTTGAAACGCAGGAGGATCATGTCCATGAGGCTGTAGATCAATCTGCTGGTAGCATCTGATATGGGATCCAGGCTGGGCGTCGCCAGTGTCAAATCCTGAGCCCGGGTGTAGCTCCCGGCCCGGGCGAGGGCGGGACTGAAGGATATGTCCATTCTGGCACTCTCCTCCGTCTTATTAAACTCCTGCTCCAGTTCTTCGAGAGCATTCAACTGCTCGATTATCCGTTCAGTCTCCACATACGCGCTGGTATAGCCGAGCGCGGCCAGGCTCCCCATGCCCATAAGCATGGCGGTCACGAGTAAAATCACAGATCTCATCTTCACTCCTGAAGTGCGTTGTTTAAGGCAAAATATCACGTTCTGGCAGTATAAACCGATTATTGACGCTTACGCCCAGCCGTCAAGAACTTTGTTTTTCACTTCGCCCTGAAGCCCAGCCTGTCGAGTTCCAGTCTACTGCTCATCGAGTTCCCGTCCAACTGGCGTAAATTCGGTGGGAACTAGGCAGGTTGTGAGTTACCCAGGCTCCGGAAACCGGAAAGTGATGTTTTCCCAAGCGGCATACGTTTCCTGCTTCCCATCCAGGGTTCTTTCTGCGGATCATTGATTGTCGAGGCTGTTTCAGGCAGAAAAAACGCCGGAAACTGGATTCCGGCGCATAAATCAGATCTGAATCTGAGTTACAGGAAACGTTTGACGACTTCCACGACCTCAGGCAGATCCATGCCAATTGATTGCAGATGCTCCAGGGTCGGCACTCCTTCCGGGGTCCAGCCTTTGCGTTTGTAGACGGCGTCGATCAACTGCTGGTATTGATCCTCGCGGTAGGCGCGCAGCAAGGCCATTTTCTCCGCAGTGGTCTTCCCGGCGGGATCGATGCCCTGTTTTTCCAGCAGCAGCTTGTCATAACGCTCCTGGCGGGAGAGATACTCCTCTTCTGTCACAGGTCCCACGGCGCGGTAGGGCGGCACATCGTCGATGCGGCGGCCCTTGCCCATGCGCATGCAAAACACCTTCTGGAAGTTGTAGACGCGCTCGGATTGGCGGATCAGTTCATGTTTATCCATCGGTTTGCCGGTGATGGCGGTGTAGATGTCGACGTAGTTTTGCACGTGCTCAGGAACTTTGGCGGGTTCTTCGGTTTCGGCGTTGTTGGCGGGCTCGATGTCGTTCCAGGGCAGTTTGCACAAGCCTTGCAGGCCAAACCAGGTGCGGAACATGGGGAAGTAGTGCAGCGCTTCGGCCTTGTCCTCGAAAGTGGGGATGCGGTTATTGACCATATCCATGAAGATGAGCCAGGCTTCGTCGTGCTGCGGGCCTTTTAGAGCCAGCGTGTAGCCGCCCTGCTGGGCCAAAGATTCCTTGGACATATACTGCGAATATTCCAGGCCTTTGGCTTCCATGCCGATATCCTGAAGCAACTGGGGATCGGCGCCGTAGTCGCGGGCGAAGATCTCTTTCATCTTACGCACGCCCTGGCCGACGGTCACGCCAAAGCCTTGGCCCTCCGCCATTTGGTGGATCAGTTCAAAAACGCCGTCGGCATTGCCCCAAGTCAGGTCGATGCCGCCGGTGCGTTCTTTGTTCAGAATGCCGTATTCGTAGCATTCCATGGCAAAGGCGCAGCTGGTGCCGAAGGAGATGGTGTCGATGCCGTAGGTGTCGCAATAGAAGTTGAGTTCGACCACATCTCTGGGATCCCAGATGCAGAGATTGGAGCCGCAGCCTCCCGCCGTCTCGTATTCCGGGCCGTCCACGGTGACTTTTTGGCCTCTATAGGGGCCGCTACGGGGGACGAAATTGTCCACGGCCTTGCAGCAGGAGAGCGAGCAGCCGTACCAGCATCCGTCCGGCATACCCTGGGTGAAAAGTTTCTTGAATTCCCAGGACGCCAGGCCTATCGCCTCAGGCATTTGGCCGTATTTAAAATTCTTGATCGGCAGCAGGTCGTAGTCGTTCATGATCTCCATCAGGTGGGCCGTTCCGACCTCGCGCATATGGCATTGGGTGGAGTCCCCTTCCTCAATCTCCCTGTGAAGTTTCAATCCGGTCTTCTGCAGGGTTTCCAGATCCACGGGATGGTTGGTGTCGCCCTTGAGGCCGGAGAATTTGACGACCAGCGCCTTGATCTTTTTATCGCGAAAAACCATGCCGGTGCCGCCGCGTCCGGCCTGTTTGAGCCGGGCCACGCCGCGCCGCTTGTCCCAGAAGGAGAAATTGAGGCAGGAGATGGGAACATGTTCAGCGCCCCGTCCGGCGGAAACCACTGATACGAACTGGTATTTGTCAGGTCCGTCAGAAAACTCCTTGACCAGTTCTTCGGCCAGGATATGGCTGTTCACTTCAGGATCCGGCGCGGTGAGGATCCTGACCTTGCCTTTGTCGCCGTCGATATAGACAATCACTTCCTCTTCGGCCTTGCCCTGGATCTCGATGGCGTCCCAGCCAGCAAACTTCGCATAGGGGCCAAAGTGGCCGCCGACGTTACAATCGACCGGAATGCCGGTGAGCGGAGAAATCGTGGTGACTATGGATTTACCGCTGCCGGGGTAGTTTGTGTTGCCGCAGAGCGGGCCGAAGGCGATGCAGATTTCGTTCTCGGGATCGTTCCATTTGGTGTCGTCTTTGACGCCGTGCCACATGAGATAGAGGTCAAAGCCCTTGCCGCCGGTGAATTTGTCGATCATGATCTGGGACACGGGCTTGGCTTTGATCTGCTTGCCGCTCAGGTCCACATAGAGGGTGCGGTGGTTGTAACCTTTTTCCACAGGTTTGAGTTCGTAGTCAAATTCTGCGAGTAACTTGCGCTCGATCATCTCAGATCTCCTTGGTTTCTGCGAGGCTGATGGCGTCGGCCGGGCATGAGGGGGTGCAGGCTCCGCAGGCGATGCACTTGAAGGGCGTGACATCGCCCAGACGGCGGAACATCGAGCCGGTGGGACAGGCGGCTATGCACATGTAGCAATTGATGCAGAGCGCTTGATTGACCATGATCACGCCCTGTTTGTTGATCGTCAGAGCCAGTGTGGGGCAGGTCTGGACGCAAATGCCGCATTGGTTGCAGACGTTCATGTTTGGCTGCGAGTTGGTTTCGCTGATGCGGATGCGCGAGTCCTGCGGGGCATCCGTCTTGAAATACAACTGCGCGCAGGCGCCTTCGCAGGCGTGGCAGGCGATGCAATTGCCAGGGTATGTCATCAGGACTTTCTTCATAATCATCTCCTGGATAGTATCTTATCTGATAAAGTACATTACAGCTAGCAGCGCGCTTGCGTCAATCTTTTTTTTGTAACTCATGCCGGATCCGCTCCACAATGGCGCCGCTGCTGATACCGGCCAGCTTGTAGAGATCTTCCGGCCGGCCGGAGACGCCATAGGAGCCTACTCCCAGCTTGACCAGTCGCGCGCAAAGCCCTTCTTCGGCCAATCTGTCGGCGATGCAGGAACCGAGGCCGCTATGGATATTGTGATCCTCGATGCTGAATATGATGCCTGTCTTGGCGGCGCTTTCCAGAACGGCGCGTTCGAGGCTGAGCGGGCAGGAAACATAGACCAATTGCAGGAACACGCCTTCCTCGCGTAGACGTTCCACCGCCTCCAGGGCTCGTCCCGCAGGCGTTCCGGTCACAAACACGCTGCCGTTGTTTCCCACGCGCAAAATATCGGCCTGACCGTATTTGAAGCCGTAGTCGATCTTGTAAAAAGGCGTTCCGTCTTCGTCGCGCAGGATTGGGAGTTTGGAGCGGCCCATGACGACAATGTAGTTTTTGGGTTTGTTGGCCAGCCAGCGGATGATGCGGTCGGTGTGATTGGGGTCGGCAGGGCAGATCAGACGGGTGCCGTAAAGATTGCGCAGTAGTCCGATATAGTCTATGCATTGGTGTGTCTTGCCGTCTTCGCCCACATCCAGGCCCACATGAGTGAACACGGACTTCAGATTGGTGTGGTTGATATCGTTGAGCCGCTGTTGGTTGTAAACCTCGTCCAGGCCGAAGACGCCGAAATCCGCCCAAAAAGTCTGTATGCCGCAAGTGGACAGCGCGCCGCCCATCACCGCAGTGTGGTGCTCGCTGATCCCGCATTGGATAAAGCGTTCGGGCGCGATTTGCGCAAAGTCGCCGGTCTTGACACTGGCCTGCAGATCGCAATCCAGGACGACGATCGGAGTTGGTTTCTTCAGATTTACCTTGGCCAGATCGGCAATAGCGGTGCCCCAGGCGCTGCGGTTGTCGGTCTCCTTTTCATATAGGATGGGCTGGCCGAGCTCCAGCTCGCAGGATAACGCGAACTGATCGGACTTGGCGCTATTGGTTTGGGCTTTGAATCCGGAGCGCAGATCTTTGTATTCCTTCATCCGGTTCGGTTGGCCCAAGACCTGCAAAGCCTCTTCCAACTGGGCTTCCGAGATAGCCGCGCCGTGATATTTGGCCTGGTTTTCCATAAAGGGAACGCCCTTGCCCATCACTGTGCGCGCCAGGACTAGGATCGGCTGCGCCGTTTTACGCGCGGTGGCCAGAGCATTGAAGATCGCCGTGTAATCGTGTCCGTCGATCTCCAGGACCTGCCACCCGTCGGATTCCCAGTTGGCGCGGATGTTTTGCGGCATTACGCGGCTGATCTCGCCGCTGATTTGCAGGCCGTTGTAGTCCACGATCGCCGTCAGGTTGTCCAGCTGGTACTTGCTGGCGAAACGCCGGGCTTCCGAGATCTGGCCTTTCTGCTGTTCGCCGTCGCCCATCAGCACATAGACGCGGTAGGGAATGTCCTTGATCCGCGAGGCCAGCGCCATGCCGGCTCCGGCTGAGAGTCCCTGTCCCAGGTTACCGGTCGACCATTCCACACCCGGCACCTCGCGCTCGATGTGACCTTCAAAGATGCTGCCCGTGAGCCGGTATTGTGAGATTGCCTCATCCAGGCCATAATAGCCGCTTAAGGCGAGAGTGGCGTACACGGCGGGAGAGATGTGGCCGTTGGAGACCACCACCCGGTCGCGCTGCGGAAAGTAGGGCTGCTCGGGATTGTAGCTGATCTCTTGATAGAGCGCCAGGAGCAGATCGATGCTGGAGAGTGACCCGCCGGGATGGCCGGCGCCTGCCAGGGTGGTCATGCTCAGGATAGCGGCGCGGGCTTGCCTGGCCTTGAGTTTCAATTCCTCATGCGGATCGGTGCTCTGCTTGGTCATGATGACTCCTCAATTCGAAAACGGTGTATAAAAAAACAGCGGTTTGTCCCATAAATGTCCTGTGGACCTATCGGCAAACCGCCTTAAACTGTGGTGGAGCATAGGAGGATCGAACTCCTGACCTCATGACTGCCAGTCATGCGCTCTCCCAGCTGAGCTAATGCCCCACAGCAGGAAAACTTGGTGGACAGTTCCCCGGAGCCGGGATTTCTGTCAAGTCAAAAACCTTCCCCCGAGCGTAAAGCGCAAGTTACCAAGCAGATATCAGTCCGATAGAACCTCGTCCAGCAATTCCCGCAGCCGGGTATAGCTGTCGCTGAGCTTGGCTTTTGGCGTGGCGGCGGTCACATGGCGCAGGTCGGTCCTGTTCCAGCGCCACTTGGCGTCGCCGGTGCTGATGAAGTAGACGGTCCGGCTTTGGTCGGCCTGCTTGGCGAAGCGCAGCAATCCGCCGTTGAATCTGAGCCAGGCTTTGAGCGTATCCATCACGATCAGCGCGTCGTAGTTCTGGCCTGCCAGATCTTCCGGCCGGCGGACTTCGCGCACCACGATGTTGAATTGGTCCGCGTAATCAGCTTTTAGTGCCTCAACCAGGTCTCGCTTGAAAGGTGTTTGCGAGTTCCTGAGCATCGCCACGATGATCGATGGTTTACCGGGATCTGGCTGAGAGCCCTGGATTTCCACCCGGGGCGAGGAACAACCGGCCAGCAGGGTTAGTATCAAAAGACAGAACAGGCTGCGCATATCAACTCCGCTTCGTTTTTTTTCCCTTTATATCTCAGCCCCTGTCAGCCGTCAAGGGGAAAGATGCTGTGCATGTAGCGAAGGGCAGATTCATCTTGACAATAAAGCCGCATCCAATCCTGTGGACACAATTGCGGGGTGTAGCGCAGCCCGGTTAGCGCACTGGTTTTGGGAACCAGGAGTCGGAGGTTCAAATCCTCTCACCCCGACCATATTGCAAACGGCCAAGTGGGCGCTTAGCTCAGCTGGAAGAGCGCATGCTTTACACGCATGATGCCGGGGGTTCGAGTCCCTTAGCGCCCACCAGGTTTGCCAGACAGGGAAGGTCAATGAAAATCGCCATCACCGGAGCCAATGGATTCGTAGGCCGCAATCTGGCCCGTCATTTCCAGGTTTTGGGACACGAGCCGGTGGCTGTCGTGCGGCCCGGCGCTGATCTTTCCCTGATGGATTTTCCCTGCTTAGTACAAACGACCGATTATAACGATCAGGATAGTCTGGGGCGGGCCCTGCAGGATGCGGAGCTCGTCATCCACAACGCCGGCAAGGTCCGCACCCGCAGTTTCGCGGAAATGGTGGAAGCCAACGTGGCCACCACCCGCCAGCTGATCCGGGCCGCCAACCGTTCCTCCGCCTGCCGCCAATTCATCTTCATCAGTTCACAGGCCGCTTCGCGCCCGACCCTGGAAGTGAGGGCGGTCACGGAAGACGAAACTTCTGCGCCGGTTGACTGGTACGGCCGCAGCAAGGTTTTGGCCGAACGCCTCGTCCGGGCTGAATGTTCTGTGAATTGGACTATCGTGCGCCCCGCCTCGGTTTACGGCCCCGGAGAACGTGATTTTTTGGTGCTCTACCGCGCCGTCCAATCCGGCCTCAAGATACGGCTTGGCGCGCGGGAAAGGCAGCTCAGCCTTATCCACATCCAGCAACTGGCGCAGTTCATCGAACTCTGTCTGGACCGGCAAGAGGGTTTCGGACAGGTTTTTTTCGCCTCCGACGGCCAAAGTTACTGCCAGAGCCAATTTCTGGCCCTGATCGAGCAGGAGTTGGGGCGGAGGGCATTGACGCTGACTGTGCCGCTTCCTCTTGCCCGCATCGTTTCCCACGTTGGCGATATCTACGAGCGAATATCGGGCAGGATCACCCTGTTCAACACCCAGAAAATGCAGGAACTGCTCGCCCCCAACTGGATTTGCAGCATCGACAAAGCGAAAGCCTTGCTGGGCTGGGATCCACAGCCCGAACTGGCGAAACGCCTGCGCCAAACCCTGGCCTGGTATAGGGAGCATGGCTGGCTGTGAGAAGACTCTCTTTGATCCTGCTGATCTGCGCGTCCATCGGGATCGCCCTGGCCCAGTCTCCCCCGCTGCGCCTGACAGGCCGGCCTTTGCCGCTGCCGGCGGATTGGGAAAGCGTTTACGAGCCGGCGGAAGTGCTGTTTCTGGCC
>CAYXEF010000013.1:25596-33036 GCA_964463825.1 uncultured Candidatus Cloacimonadota bacterium
CAGGACTGGACGGAGCAGATCTATCCCTATCACGTCGCGCTCAGCGACATCGAGGTCGGTCTGGGTGATTTCGAACACCGCTTCGCCCGCGGCGCCATCCAGAAGAACGCGCTGTTCGGAGTCGACCGGCTATATCTGGCCTTCGCTTTCCTGGTTCAGGGCGGTTACTGGCTGGAACAGAACTCCAGCCTCAACCTGCTCAAACTCGCGCTCAGCATTCCTGTGGGCGTCACCAGACTGGATCTGAACGTGATGGATCATAATGCGCGGCAGTCGATGCTCACGCTCCAACCGGAATACTGGCAGGGCAGCGATTTTCGGCTCGAACGCCGCTACCGGACGGTCACCGCAGCCTGGCGCAATCCCTGGCTCGAGATCTCGTTGTTCAATGAAAACGACACCGCCTATGCCGAGAGATTCCTGCACAGCCTGCACAACGACGCGCTGCACCTGCGCCTGGCCAGGGATATCAAGTGGAACGCGTTCGCTCTCAGCGCCCATTACGAACGCCTCTTCACCAAGCGGAATTTCGAGCTGAGACCCGCCAACCATCAGGATCTGGCAGCCTTGAAACTCAGTTATACCGGGCAAAAACTCGTCGGCGAAGCGCTGGCAGAACTCTACGACTGGCAGCTGCCGGCGCTGTGGGGCCAGATCGGTTATCGCGGAGCTAACATGGAAGCAGGCGCGTTCTATCAGTTCAGAGCCTATCCCGCCAGCCCGCAAAGCTCCACCGGCAACATCTACTCCGCTTCGGATCCGCTCTACCGGGTCGATCAGCGCGAGCGGCACAAACTTGCCGCATATCTGAACTGGATGCTGCTAGAGGGCTTCGGGCTCAAGCTGCAGCTCGGTGTCCGGGATCTGCTGCAGTACTATCATACCGATTCAGCGCCGGAAATCAAGGCGGATGCAGTCCTGGAGCAGCAAGTCGGCTATCTGTGCCTGGGAGCGGAGGTAAACCGCAGCTGGGGTCCCTGGCAAGTGGAGTGGAACCCTGGACTGACCTGGCAGAGCGATACCGGGCAACTCTTTTCGGAGCCTGAGCTGGCCGGACACAGCCATCTGACCCTGACGCGCCACCTGCCCTATGAGAACGCGCTGCTGGCAGGATTTTCGCTGCTTGGGCACAGCGCTTACAAGACGGCCACATATCCGGTTTTTGCGGTCGAAACGTCCCTGATCGCCGATCTCTGGGCCGGCGTGCGCATCGGCAACAGATTCGAATTTCTGGTTTCCTACAAGAACATCGGAGATGCCAATATCTACGGCGTCTATCCCCTGCCCCGCTCGCTGCACGCCTCGCTGCGCTGGTTTTACCTCAATTGAAGAGCCTTGGGATGCGCTATCAGGCTGTGATCTTCGACCTCGACGGCACCCTCATCGACTCCATGCAGTTGTGGCGTCAGGTGGACCGGGATTTTCTGCGCCAGCGCGAAATTGCGGTGCCGCCGGACTTGTTCGACCACCTGCCCGGCGGCAACAGTTTCATCCAGACCGCCCAATACTTCAAGGACCGGTTCGGCCTGCCCGACAGCGTGGAAAGCATCATGCGCGAGTGGACGGAGATGGTGACCTGGCATTATGAACACGATGTCCCCCTCAAACCCGGAGCCCGGGAAACCGTTCTGGCCCTGCAGGACAGAGCCGTGCCCCTGGGCCTGGGCACCAGCAATTCACTGGAACTGGCCCGCAAAGTGCTCTCCCAAAACGGCATCTGGAATCTGTTTCAGGCCGTGGTCACCGGCGACCGGCAGCTTTTGGGCAAACCCTTTCCCGATATCTATCTGCAATGCGCGCAAGAGCTTGGCGTTACGCCTGCCGGCTGTGTCGTGGTCGAGGACACCCTCGCCGGCATTCAGGCCGCCAAAGCCGCCGGCATGACCGCCATCGCCATTCACGATCCCGACAGCGACGCTTTCCTGCCCCGCATCCGCGATCTGGCGGACGCTTTCGCGCAGGATTACCCCCAACTCATGAACTACCTGGAATTGTATGACTAAGCCACTCTACATCATCATCGGCGCCTACGGCAGCGGCAAAAGCGAATTCAGCATCCACCTGGCGCAAAGCCTCAACCAGCCGGGCGAACGGGTCGTCCTGGCGGACATGGACGTGGTCAATCCCTATTTCCGCTCCCGCGACGTCCGGGACGAATTTGCCCAAATCGGCATCGAAGTGATCGCTCCGGAAGGCCAGTTCAAGCATGCCGACCTGCCCATGATCTCGCCGCGCGTCAAAGGCGCGATCGAAAACCACGGCCAAACCGTCATCCTGGACGTGGGCGGCGACCCCGCCGGCTGCCGCACTTTGGGCAGATTCGTGGCAGCCCTGGCGCAGCGCGGCTACGAAATGCTCTTCGTGGTCAACACCTTCCGCCCCTTCACCTCCGGCGTGGAGGAGATCCTGAGCATGAAAGCCTCGCTGGAGGCCGCTTCCCAGCTCAAAATCACGGAATTCGTCTGCAACAACAACCTCATGGAGCACACCGACGTGCAAGTGGTCGAGGAGGGGATCCGCGTCCTGGACGAATGCAGCCGTGTCACCGGCCTGCCCTTCAGGCGCTATCTGGTGCTGGACGCCTACGCGGACCGCGTGCCGGATGGCTTGCTGGGCAAAGAGCGCCTGATCCTCACATACACGCTCAGGAAACCCTGGGAACAACTAAGCTCCCGGGGCATCTGAGCGTTTTCCGCCGCGTATATCACACCCCAATCCCGCAGGCTGGAGGGCGCAACGGGCCGCTTTGTATCAAGCATGCACAACAGTTGAAAAATCCAAGGCTATCCAGACCTTGGTTATAAACCCTGCTGGGCGACTATCTTTCTGATCCCGCACTCCTTTCCGGCTGGCAGGCGTTAATCAAGTCTTAATCAAGCCTTAATCAAGTCTTAATTATTAACGCTTGATTAAGACTTGATTAAGAATTGATTTAGGCTGTGGAGCAAGGGTGCGGTAGTTGGAGAATAAGCCGGAAGCTAGCCGAAGCCTGAAATGGACGGGTCAGCCGCGATGCTCGGTTGCGGTCGCGTGAGTAACAGAACGCTCGGGGTAACCATGTATCAGGCGTCGCTATCGGACAGAACTAACTCAAAGCCATCAAGAGAAAAACCTTGACAATATAACTGCCAGTTCAGATATTAGTCATGAAGGGTCATCTCTGTGGCGGCCGGGGCGGGAGTAAATCACAAGTATGATTTCCAGGAGTTGCCGATGCTCTCAGCATGTCTTTCAAGCGCGTGGATCTGCTGGCGCAGCCAACGAGGGACCTTGCTGAAGTCCCATGACAATCGGCGTCACAGGCATTCCGGAGTACAGCACTTTAACGAACAGGAGTTTACCATGAACAAGATCCTAATCCCCCTCGTTTTAATGATTCTGGCGGTGTTAATCTGCCACACCCTGAGCGCCGAAACGCTGATCTACAGCGAGGATTTCTCCTTGGTTGATCCTCCCGGCTGGACAGTGTTGAACGCAGGCGCCGGAAACAACTGGAGCCTGACCGCGAACCTTGACCCCTACAGCGGCACGCACCATATGCAATACCAATGGGACCAGCAGTTTCCGGCCGACACCTGGGCCTTCACACCGGGGATCGCGCTGACAGCGGGATACGCCTATCATGTTGAGTTCTTTCAGCGGGTGATGTCAGTCTATTACCCCGAAAGCATGCAGGTCACTGTTGGCCCGGCTCCCGTTCCGGCAGCGCAGACAACGGTTTTGCTCGATCTGCCGGGTGTGAACAACATGGACTACACCAACCGGGAAACAGGCAGCTTTATTTCACTTGCCGGAGGCACGTACTTCTTCGGTTTCCACTGCTATTCCCCTGCGGACATGTATTATCTCTTTGTAGATCTGGTGCGCATCTACGAGTACGCCTCGACAGCCGTAATCCTGGATTTCCCCTATACTATGGATTTTGAAGACGCCCTCTTCCCTCCTGAGGATTGGTCCGTGATCGATAATGATGCCGGATCCACAAACTGGACGCGCAACGATATCTTCCTCTTTGCTCACTCAGGTGATGGCTCTGCCGTGTATAACTACAGTGCAACGCCCCCCGGAGGGCAGGACGGCTGGCTGATCACTCCCTCGGTGGCGGTGCCTGCCACCGGCAACTACTTCCTCTCCTTCTGGACCTTCAATCTTCTGCCGGAACGGCTTGCATACAATGGCATGATAGCCAACACCACGCCCGATCCCGCAGCTCCCGGATGGGAAGAACTTTGGTCGCAGGATGACGCCCAGGCACAGTGGTCGCAAGTCGCCGTGGACTTGGTTCGTTATGCCGGCATGACAGTTTACTTCGCCTTCCGTTACCAAGGCTATAACGCCGATGCCTGGTACATCGACGATGTCCGCATCGCCGAGCTGCCCGCGGATGATCTGCCGCCCGTGATCTCGCACCTGCCCCTGCTCGACACCCCCCTGTCGGATGAATACGGCGACTACATAGTATCCGCCGAAATCACGGACGATCCTTTCTGGAACAACCCGGTCAGCGGCGCGGAGCTGCTCTATTCACTCGACGGCGGCGCCAGCTGGGAAGATCCCGTCGCGATGGTGCCCGGAACCCCGCCGGAGTGGTCGGCCGCCATCCCCGCTCAGGCACTGGGCACGACAGTGTCTTACTACATCTCGGCTGACGATATCTTTGAAAACGATGGCTGGTCGGAAGTGTGCGAATTCAGTGTCCAGGATCCCGTCTGGTTGCGCTACGACCAGGGCGGGACTGTTTTTCTGGGTTATTCCTCTTCGTTTGGGGCGGCGGTGCTCTTCGATAACCCCTTCTGGGACACCGGCATTCCTTTGCAGATCTTGGCAGTGGACATCTGTTCCTACTTGGCGGCCACCGCCAACCTGCATATCTACGGCTGGGACGGCACCGACTGGAGCACCCTGACGGACCTGATCCCCGGCGGGCCATATGTCACATCTCTGGCCGCGCAGAACATCGAGGTGTTCGACCTCGCCAGCATCGGGATACAAATCAATTCACCGTATTTTGTAGTCTCTTTTGAGGATTTCGCGCCTGGCAACTACCTCGTCTTCGACCACCGTTATGACTACGGCACCACCTTCGCCAAAGTGGGCGGGCAATTTTACCGGCTGAGCAATCCCGGCTCCTGGCGCATCGGAGTGGAGATCTCCGGCGCGGTGCGAAACCTGGCCATGAATCTGACGGGAGGGATCCCTACCCTCACCTGGGACGAGTATGAAGGCGCCTCAGGCTACAATATCTATTTCCTGCCCTTCGGACCCATCATGCCTTACGATGAACCATGGTACTGGCTGGAAGATGGCTGGGCTCTGAGCTACTATCCATACCCGGGACCTGAACCGCGTGGTTTCTTCCGGGTGACCGCGGAATTCCCCAATGCGGTCCGGGCTTCCAGATACCCGGTAAATCTGAACAACCCCCAACTGGAAGGAATGCCTCTGATCAGAACGAAAAACTAACTGGACAAGCTGCTCCGATCGATCACTCGCACCCGCATGCCTCAGCGCCCGACCTGCATTGGAAGGTGGGGGCGGCGAATCTCAGGCTGAGCTTTCACCCAGCGTATAACAAAACCCCGGAGTGGTATCTCCGGGGTATCTGTGCAGAGTCGCAGTTGCTTTTTTATAACCAGGCTGGATCTGCGACCTCATGGTTCGTCATAGATGGAGGTGACACGGTAGAAACGCTTGGGATCGGTGGGCAACGGGCCGGTCCAATCGCTGGGGCCGAAGCTGCCGCCGGTCTCCAGCACGTAGGGAGCCTGCGGTTCCGGCGCGGAATAGACCTGATACGTATCGATCGTGTAGAGGTCCTCCCAAGTGATGATGAGGTTTCCCTCCACGATGTTTAGGGTCAGATACGCGGGCACGCCGTCGGAAAACAGCGCTTTGGCGGGGAAACCCCAGGCGCCGCTGCTGGTTTTGGCGCGCAGATAGAGCGTGCGGTTGCCGTGTTCCACATTGCTCATGTCTATGGGAATGTCGATGTTCAGATTCGATCCGGGCGGCACGGTGACCACAGTGCCGTTGCCGAAGCCGGGATCGCTGTCCACAAAGTACTCTATGTGGGTGATGTTTTTGTATGGTCCGGTGGGTTCTATGGACAAGGGAATGTAGAAGGTGTACCTTTGCGGCATGCCCCACTGGCCGGATGCGCTTTTCGCCCGCACGAAGATCCGATGAAAGCCCGGCTCGAGGCTGGTTGTGGCGATCAATTGGTTGATGTCCACGGCGTTGCGGGCATAGATCTGCGTGCCCAGGCCTTGTCCCGGATCGGTATCGAAGTAGTATTCGATCCGGGCGACGGTACCGTATGGGGGCGGTGGACCTGACGAAGGAAAGGGAATGAAGAAGGTGGTTTTTTGCGGCATGCCCCACTGGCCGGCGGCGTTTTTGGCGCGCACGTAGAGGCGGTGGAAACCGTCCTCCAGCACGGCTGTGGAGACCAGTTCGTCCAGGCTCACCGTGTTTCTGGTATAGAGCGGCGTGCCCTGTCCCAGGCCCGGATCCGCATCGAAGTAATACTCGATCCGGGAAACGGTTCCATAGGCCGGCGGCGTGACCTGGACCGGGAGCGGAATGTAGAACGTGCGGTTTTGTGGCAGGCCCCAGAGCCCGTCTTGGTTTTTGGCGCGCACGTAGATACGGTGGAAACCGTCCGCGAGGGCGTCGGTGTTGATCAGTTGATTGATGTCCACCGTGTTGCGGCTGTAGATCGGGGTGCCGTTTCCATAGCCGGGATCGGCATCGTAGTAGTATTCGATTTCGGCGACAGTGCCGGAAATCAGTACTCCGGTACCGATCAGGAGCAAGCAGACGGCTGTTAACACTGTGTGTTTCATCTTACCTCCCGTCGGTTATCGCGGCGGAACATCAGTTCCCGCACTGGGCTTCGATGTGAAGTTGCAGGTTGCCGCTCTGGTCCACGATGGGCGGGCAGTCGAAATCGGTGATGTTGGCCAGGAAGGTCAGGTACCAGAGATCGTCGAAGGGCGTGGTCCCGCCATAGATACCGATATCAACGCCGTTAAGCCCGGCGCCGATAGCGGGCGATCCGGTCACCAGATGGTAGTTTCCGCCGTTGATGTCCACCACGACGGTGGCCAGGTTGACGTTCTGCTGGTTGCCGGGGCCCGTGATGTTGGCGGAGCTGCCTTCAAAGATGTTATACTGATAGGTGAAATTGGCCATGATCCCGGTCATGGTCTCCATGATGCAGTTGATGAAGACCAGGCTGGCGGTCTCAGTTGTGGCTCCAGCGAGATACTGGTTGCCGGTGCCGCTGTTCAGGAACACGCAGTTGTACAAGGCGGCCGTGGTCTGGTTCTGGGCGCAGTAGATGTGATTGCTGGCGCCATTGAACACGCTGTTGTAGACTACGCAGGAAGCCAGGGAATACAGGTAAAGGCGGATGTAATTGTCAGTAAAAATGCAGCT
>CAYXEF010000013.1:33136-37549 GCA_964463825.1 uncultured Candidatus Cloacimonadota bacterium
CGGTTTTGCCATACGGATTATGTGGCCGGCCGGGCAAGTAGTTCATCCCTGCTCCGAAAGTTATAAGGAAAGGTGAACTCCATGCGACAGTTCTTAACAGGCATTCTGGGTGTGATACTGGCCTTGGTGCCAGTGCTTGCCAGCGGGATCGAACTCTATGTGGTCAATTCCGCCTCGCGCACGCTCTCGCGCATCGACTTGGAGAGCGGAGCGATCAACAACACTTTCGCCCAACTGGGCCTGACGCCCAATCTCATGGATCTGGACGCCGATCACATCTACGTGGCTTGTTCCGGCGACAACGCCGTGCAGGTGCTGAACCGGGACGACGGCTCCCTGGTGCGTTACATTCCGGTGGCGGCTTCCTGCAATCCCTGGGACGTGCTCAAAGCAGGGGAGTTCCTCTATGTGAGCGGGCTGTTCACCAACAGAGTCTACAAGATCAGCCTAACTTCCGGTGCCGTGGTCGGATCACTGGAAGTGGGCACAGCTCCGGAAGGACTGGCTGCGGGCGGAAACCGGCTCTATGTCTGCAATACCGGTGGCTACAGCTCAGGCTACGCCAACAGCTCAGTCACGGTGATCGACCTGGCCTTGTTCTCGGTCGTCACAACCATCCCCGTGTGGACAAATCCGCAATACGCCGTCGTCCGCGGTTCTCATTTGCACGTTTCCTGTACCGGCAACTGGACGGATATCACGGGCAAGGTGGACATAATTGACCTGAACTCGCTGACATTGGCACAAAGACTGGATATCGGCGGCCGTCCCGGCTCGCTGTGGATCTCACCCGGAGGCACAGCCTACGTCGGCGAAAGCATGGGAACCGGTCTCTACAGCTACGACGCCGACAGCTTCGAACTCCAGCACACAGCCGCCAATCCGTTAAACTACAGCGCCTTCGCCATCGCCGGCAGTTCTGACCGCATCGCCTTGTTGGAACAAAACTGGAGCGGTTACTCCGTCGTCCGTGCGTACGACCACAGTTTTACCCCCCTGGGAACTTACACTGTGGGTCTGTCCAGTACGGACATCGCCATGTGGGTCAGCGAGACCGCCAGCCCTTCGGAAACCCAGGCCGCGCCAGCCCTGCGGCTGTATCCCAATCCCCTGCCCCGAAATGGCTGCCTGCGCTTCAACTCCGCAGCCCCTGATCCGGTCCAGTTTCAACTTTACAACCTGCGTGGACAACGCCTGAAGACGTTTTCCGGCCTTCGCGACGGGGAACTGATCACGCTGCCAGGTCTTAAACCCGGCCTGTATCTTTACCGGATCGTGCAGGGACAGCAAACGCAGACCGGCAAACTGCTCATTCTGGACGCCTGAGATTTTGCTTGACTCAGGCCGCCAGACGCAAATACTGACCTAACACTTTAATTTTGATGTTTGCAAGGAGTTAGGATATGAACTACTTTCTGAGCGAAGACCAGATCGAAATGCGGGACATCGCCCGCCGCATCGCCGAGGAGAAGATGCGCCCCTTAAGCGAAAAGTATGACGAAGAGGGAATTTTCCCCTGGGACATCGTGGAAATCATGCGCCAGAGCGACCTTTTTGCCATCCTGGTGCCGGAGGAATACGGCGGCATCAGCGGCAAGGTCATGGATCTGGCGGTGGTCACGGAAGAACTCTGCGCCGTGGATGCCGGTATCGCGCTGGCTTTCGGCGCCACCGGCCTGGGCATGTATCCCATCCTGATCGCCGGCTCTGAGGAACAGAAACAGAAATACCTGCCCCAGATCGCCGCGGGAGAACAATTGGCGGCCTTCGCGCTGACCGAGGCCAACGCCGGATCGGACGCCGGAGCGATCGAAACCACCGCCCGCAAGGACGGCGACAACTACATCCTCAACGGAACCAAACAATGGATCACCAACGGCGGCGAAGCCGGCATCTACACGGTTTTTGCCATGACCGACAAGACCAAGGGCGCCCGTGGCGCCTCCGCCTTCATCGTGGAGAAGGGCACGCCCGGCTTCAGTTTCGGCAAGAAAGAGAACAAGATGGGCATCCGGGCTTCCGCCACGCGGGAACTGATCTTCGAAGATTGCGCGGTTCCGGCTGCCAATCTCCTGGGCCGCGAAGGCACGGGCTTCATCACGGCGATGAAGGTGTTTGACAAATCCCGGCCCATGGTCGCCGCCCAAGCCGTCGGAATCGCGCGCGGCGCTTTCGAAGCGGCCATAAAATACGCCAAGGAACGCCAGCAATTCGGCAAGTCTATCTCCTCCTTCCAAGCCGTGCAGTTCATGCTGGCCGACATGGCCACCGAGATCGAGGCCGCCCGCGCCCTGGTCATGATGACCGCCCGCATGGTGGACAGCGGTGAAAAGAACTATGCCAAGGAATCCGCCATGTGCAAGTATTTCGCTTCCGACGTGGCGATGAAGGTCACCACGGACGCCGTGCAGATCCTCGGCGGCTATGGTTACATGAAGGAATACCCGGTGGAAAAGATGATGCGCGACGCCAAAATCCTGCAGATTTACGAAGGCACCAACCAGATTCAGCGCGGCATCGTGGCCGCCAACCTGCTCAAGGAATTCTGATGCCCGAAATCCACGCCTGGATCAAACAGTTCCCGGCCGCGATCACAGTCTGCGACAAGGACGGCGTCATCATCGACATGAACGACAAAGCCTGCGCCACCTTCGCTGCCGACGGCGGCGCCAAGCTCATCGGCACCAGCCTCTACGCCTGCCACAAACCGCGCTCCGTGGAGCTCATCAAGTCCATGCTCGCCAACGGCCACAACCACATCTACACCATCGAAAAAAACGGCGTGCAGAAACTCATCTGCCAGCAACCCTGGTTCAAAGACGGCGAGATCGCCGGCCTGGTGGAGATTTCGCTGGAACTGCCGGAGCAGATGGAGCACTATGTCCGCTCCTGAGCGGCTGTTGTTGCATACCTGTTGCGCGCCCTGCCTGATCGCGCCGGCGCGGCAATTGAAGGATGAAGGGATCAGCTTCACCGCCTGGTGGTTCAATCCCACCATCCATCCTGTCACGGAGTATCGCCAGCGCCTGCAGAGCCTGCGCGAGTTCGCTTCCCGCGAGGGTTTCGGACTCATCGTGCAGGACGCCTACGGCCTGCGGGACTTCGTCCGGGCCGTGGCTGGCGATCTGGATCAGCGTTGCCGGCATTGCTACAGCATCCGCCTGGAGGCAGCCGCCAAAGCCGCCGCGGCACTGGGCTGCGACGCCTTTTCCACCACGCTGCTCTACAGCAAATACCAAAAGCACGAACTGCTCCGCGAACTCGCGGAAGAGGCCGCCGCCAAACACGGAATCGGTTTCTTTTACCGCGACTGGCGCCCGCTTTGGGACGAAGGCCGACGCCTGGCCAAGGAGGCGGAGCTCTACCGCCAGAAATACTGCGGCTGCGTGTTCAGCGAGGAAGAACGCTACCTGAAGGTGAAACCATGAGCAGATATCAGGAGATCGACCTCTTTCAGATCCAGGTCAAGTCCGTCCAGGAGCGGCACAGCAGGATGGAAACGGCTGCTATGGCCAAGCCCGCGGAATCGCTGGTGGACAGTCTGCCGGACATCCTCAAGGGAGCCGAATTCAAGGAGTTCGTAGCCCGTTGCCGCGCCGCCGTCGCAAGCCGCAAAGCCCTGATCATCGGCCTCGGCGGACACGTGATCAAGTGTGGCCTGACGCCGCTTTTAATCCAACTCGTGGAGGCCGGGGCGGTGACCTGCTTCGCCATCAACGGCGCCGTTGCCATTCATGATTACGAACTGGCCTTTTTCGGCAAGACCTCGGAGGATGTCAGCGCCGGCCTCGCCGATGGCAGTTTCGGCATGGTCTATGAAACCACGTATGGTATCAATTCCGTGATCACCCAAGCCTGCGACGCCGAGCTCGGCTACGGCGAAGCCCTGGGCAAACACATTTTGGAACAGGCCCCCAACGCGCAAATCTCGCTGCTGGCCATGGCTTATAAGCACAACATTCCCGTCACCGCGCACATCGCCCTGGGCACCGACATCACGCACCAAACCCCCTGCGCGGACGGCAAGGCGATCGGCGACTGCAGCCTGCGCGACTTCCGCATCCTCTGCGAGCAACTGCGCCAGCTACACAACGGCGGCGTGTACGTCAACCTCGGCTCGGCCGTGCTCCTGCCCGAGGTCTTTCTCAAAGCCCTGACCGTGGCCCGCAACATTTATGGCCAACCGCACAATTTCAGCACCGCCGTCTTCGACATGAACCTGCATTACCGCTGCCGCGAAAACGTGGTCCGCCGCCCTGTGGCCACGGGCGGACAGGGCTATTACTTCATCGGCCACCACGAGATCATGGTGCCGCTTTGGGTGCGGGAATTGCTCCCAGACCAAGCCTAACCCCTTTCTGACCCGCAGCAAACCGATTGCCAAAGTCCCCGGCAGGCTTGGCCCCAAGCCCT
>CAYXEF010000014.1:0-5058 GCA_964463825.1 uncultured Candidatus Cloacimonadota bacterium
TTGCATCAGTTGTTCGAGGTCCTTCATTCCTTGGGGTGTGGAGAACTTCTTCATCATCTTCTTCATGTCCTCAAACTGGCGCAGCAAGCGATTCACTTCGGTTACGGTGCGCCCGCAGCCTTTGGCGATACGCAGGCGGCGGCTGCCGTTAAGGATATCCGGTCGTTCGCGTTCGCGGTCCGTCATGGATTGGATAATGGCTTCAACATGCTTGAGGGCGTTGTCGTCGATCTTGAGGTCGGCCGGGAGTTTGTGTCCCAGGCCGGGAATCATGCGGATGATGGATTCCAGGGAGCCCATCTTCTTGATGCTCTGCAGTTGTTTGAGAAAGTCGTTGAGGGTGAACTGGTTCTTGAGCATCTTCCTGGCCAGTTTCTCACTTTCCCTGGCGTCGGCAGCGTCCTCTGCCTTTTCGATAAGAGTAAGCACATCGCCCATGCCGAGGATGCGGGAGGCCATGCGGTCCGGATAGAAAACCTCGAGGTCGCCCAGTTTCTCACCCACTCCCACAAAAGCCACAGGCCGTTCGGTGACGGCCTTGATGGAGAGAGCAGCGCCGCCGCGGGCGTCGCCGTCCAACTTGGTCAGGATCACAGCATCGAAGGCCAGTTTATCATAGAACTCGCGGGCCACGGTCACGGCGTCCTGTCCGGTCGTGGAATCAGCCACAAAGAGGATGTAGTCCGGCCGGATCTGGTCTTTGAGTTTCGCCACCTCATCCATCATGGCTTCGTCGATATGCAGGCGACCGGCGGTGTCGAAGACCAGCAGGCTGATCAGATCCTTCTGGGCCTGACGCAGAGCGGTGTCAGCGATCTGATGCACATCTTTGGTGTCGGCGGTGATCACGGGGATGTCGATCTGGCGGCCCAGAATCTGAAGTTGGTCGACGGCAGCGGGACGGTAGACATCACAGGCAACCAGCATGGGCTTGATGCCCTTTTTGCGGTAGTGAAGGGCGAGTTTGGCGCAGGCGGTGGTCTTGCCGGAGCCCTGCAGGCCGACCAGCATGATTTTGGTCAGTTTGTTGTTGTAGGTCTTGAGTTCGAAGCCCTCGGTGTCCATCAGCGCCACCAACTGATCGTAGACGATCTTAACCACCTGCTGGCCGGGCGTGAGGGATTTCATCACTTCAGCCCCGAGGCAGCGCTTCTCCACTTCCACGATGAAGTTCTTCACGATACGGAAGTTGACGTCGGCTTCCAGCAATGCCATGCGGATCTCGCGCAAGGCGTCCTTGATGTTCTGCTCGGTCAGATAGCCTTTGCCGCGCAGGTTGCGGAAGACCTTGTCCAGTTTTTCGGATAGGCTGCTAAACATTTATTTTTTCCTATTTCTTGAGTTACAATATGTGATGCAAGATTGAAGCCCAAACGCAGGTAATTCCTGCTGATGGCTGTTTCGCCGAGTTTTGGTTGGCTTTCTGCCGACTTCCCGCCAAACATGCGGAAATTCACGAGGAAGTGGGCAGGAAGCGGGCTGGCCAGACACCGGTTTCGATGAACCGGCAGTCACCCGATAACCTTGAGTCGGACTGGGTTCAGAACTGGGTCACCGATTCCTAAGGATCGATCTGCCCTAGTGCCTGAGTTTTTCGATCGCCCGGGCGTGGTCGGCTTGTTCGAATATATAGGAAGCGGAGACCAGAATATCGGCGCCGCGGGAGCGCAATTCCGGGGCCAGGATCGCGTTGACGCCGCCGTCGACCTCGATCAGGGTCTGCAATTGGCGGCGTTCTATCTCAGCCCGCAGCCGCGCGACCTTGTCCAACACGGCCGGGATGAACTTTTGTCCAGAATAGCCGGGATTGACGCTCATCAACAGCACATAATCCAGCTCCGGTAGGATCTCCTCCAGCGTGGATAGGGGAGTGGCGGGATTGAGCGCGATTCCGGCCTTGAGTCCGCGTTCCCGGATGCGTTGTACCAGGCGGTGGCTATGGAAATCACACTCTTGGTGAAAACTGATCCAATCGACGCCCAAATCCGCCAGACGATCCACATAATCCGCCGGATTGGTCACCATAAGATGCGCGTCCAGCGGCAGCTTGCTCAGCTTGCGGATCCGCTCGATGAGGGGATAACCGAAACTGAGGTTGGGCACATAATGGCCGTCCATGACATCCAAGTGCAGCAGATCCGCGCTCTGGAGGGCATCAAGCTCCGCGGCGAGCTGGCCGAAATCGGCAGCCAGGACAGAGGGGGCGATCAGTACGGATTTCATGTTCAACGGTGGATGAAGAAGATCAGATCCTTGATCTCGGTGGATATGGCAGCCCGGCATTGTCGCAGAATGTCTGTCTTGCGCAGATAGAGTTCCTGCAGCCAGGCGTTGTTTTGGACGGCGATGTAGAGAATCTGGTGGGCAAAACGGAACGGATGCGAGCGCGAAGCCAGCAATTCGCCGACGATGCCGGGCCAGGCCTGATAGAGTCTGACGAAGGGTTGATACCTGTCCCCCGCGATCTTCTCGATCAGCTGCCGTTGCCGGTGGGAAAGCGCGGTGAATACAGCCACGCGGAACATCCTCTGTCAGGACAGTTTGTTTGTCCTGTCCAGCGCGAAATAAGTCAGAATGGCGGTTAACAGCGCTGTCATGTAGATGCCGGCAAAGGAATAGGATTCCTTGTTCACCAACAGCATCACGACCCCGGGCACACAAGCGGTGAAAAGCAGTAACAGATAGCCCAGGACGCGGTTCTGAGACTTGGCGCCCCACTTGTTGATCAGAAACAGGATCAGGGCGACCAGAGCGATGTACGCAAGTACTCCCACCAGCGCTAACGCAATGGTGATCAGGCTTTTACCATTCGCGACCGGGATGAAGCCGCCAAAACGGAGTAGCAATACTGGTAAAAGCACGGCCAGAATAGCGGACACGATGCCACCCCAACGAGCGAGCAGCGGATTGGACGAAACCAGTTCGCTATGGCGTTGCCGTTTGCGGGTCAGAGAATAGATCAGCCCACAGACCAGGGCGATAACCACGACCCAGATCAGATAACCGACAATGCCGTGGTTCAAGCCCAGCAAAGAAAAAACAGCGATGAACACGACGAGACCGATGATCTGCAGGATCTGCATCAGCCGGGGATTGGATTTGGCGCTCCGCTGGCTTTGCTGGGCTTGCCGGTTGAGTAAAAAAACCACGGCAAACACGGTCAGGAAAAAGAGGATAAACAGGGGCAACGCCTTGGGATTGCCCACTCCGATCATGGAGAGCAGGCCAATCAGCACAACGGCGGCCAGGATCCTCGAACCATAGAACAGGATGTTTTTCATGGGTGACTCCCCTTATACTTCGGTGTCAGTTTCTTCCGGGGCTGAAATCTCGACCTCTGGCTCAGGTTTCAGGCCTGGATCCTCAGAAGCTGGCTTGCCTTCTTTTTCGACCATGATCCTCAGTTCGGAGACAATGTCCCGATGCAGGCGCACCTGCACACGTGATTCGCCCAGGACCTTGATGTGTTTGTCCATGAGCAGCAGTGATTTGTGCAGAGTAATATTGTATTCAGCCAAAGCCGCTACGATATCGGCCTCAGACACAGAACCGAACATATGGTCGTTTTCATCGACCTTGCGGATGAAGGACAGGGTCGTGCCTCTCAATCTGGCGTCCAGTTTTTTCAGCTCGGCCAGCAGGCGTTCTTCTTCCTCCATGGCCTTGGCCTGGATGGAGCCGAGTTTCTTCATGTTGATGGGCGTGGCGTAGAGAGCCAAATTGCGGGGGATCAGGTAGTTTCTGGCATAACCGCGTTTGACATTGAGGATTTCTCCTTTCTTGCCCAGGTTGTCTATATTGCTCAGTAAAATGACTTTCATGCGAGTGTTCCTTTGTTTTTTAGTTTCCTGAAGTCCAGCCAGATGTCGGCAAAACCGAGCAGCGTGACCAGGACCAGGTTGAGGACGATCAGGATTATTGCCAACACCATGGCCAGGATGTTTGAGGCATGGCGCGACAGGAAATGAGATATCACCCCGATGCCCTGGACCAGCGGCAGAACGCACAGAGCTAGCAAGGCATTGACAAAAAGCAGCCGTAGCTGCGGAAACAGATACAGGGGCAGGATGGCCAGAAGCGCCAGATTGTAGTAGGTGGGAAACGACAGTTTGGGCCAGCTGAGCCGGACTCCACCCAAATGCAGGAAGAGCAGGGTTCCGGCCAACAAAGCCGCCAGCTGTGGCAGCATCCAGCCCGCGGGGATCAGATAGCGCATCAGTGTGAGCGATTCCTGCGTCTGAGCCGCTTGCCAGAGCTGTGGAAAACCGGTCGCCAACTGGTTCATAGCCTGTTCATGTGTTTGCTCCAGATATGCGCCGAAGGCCAGATGCCGCAGCAAGCCGTAAGCGACAATCACCAGGGCCGAATTGGCCAGTGCCGCCACAGGCCGCGAGCTTCTGCGCAATGAAAACAGGAAGACCAAAGCCGCGAGGCTGGCACCTCCCAAAGCGTCGGAAGCCACCAGAAGGCTGCCTGGCTGAGTGCGATATACGGCTGCGAACAGGATCGGAGCCGCCACAACGAGCCCCAGGATCCTGAGCGGTTCCAGACTATTATTGCGCAAGCTCAGGCTGCAATACATCAGCATCAGGATCAGCCCGATCACAGGGCTGAAGATGGCCACAGCGCCCAGGAGCAAGGCGATCAGGTTCACTATTCTATGACGTAGGGCAGCAGGGCCATTTGACGGGCCCGTTTGATCTCGCTGGTGAGTTTGCGCTGGTGTTTGGAACAGGTTCCGGTCACCCGGGCGGGATCGATCTTGCCGACATCGGAGATATATTGGCGCAGGGGATCGAGGTTCTTGTAGTCAATCACGATTTCTGGATTGGCGCAGAAGCGGCAGTATTTTTTGCGGCTGAATTTCTTTTTTCTGTCTGTGAAGTTCATGTTATCTCCTGCTTAAAACGGCACATCGTCAGTGGTTGTGGGGGCCGCAGGCTGGGTTCTGTCATCCGGCAGGGGTACTTCTTCGCCGGCGGATTCACCTTCCGCCTTGGGTTTCCATTCCAGGGTCTGAATGAACTCGGCGATGATCTCAAACGCCTTGCGGTTGAT
>CAYXEF010000014.1:5158-22420 GCA_964463825.1 uncultured Candidatus Cloacimonadota bacterium
CCGGCGATGAAGGCTTTGTTCAGACGGGGCAATTTAAGATCTGCCATGATTCCTCCTAATCTTCTTTGGCGATAAACATGTGCCTGATCACCTGCTCGTTGAGGTTGATCTGGCGTTTGACATTCTTGAGCGCTGTGGACTCCAGTTTGAAATAGTCCACGAAATAGTAGCCTTCCTGCAGCTTGTTGATGGGATAAGCGAGCAGGCGTTTGCCCCAGGGATCGATCTTGACGATTTCTCCCTGCTGGTCTTTGACCAGGGACAAGATGCTGTCATTGAGTTGGTTGGCCTCGTCCTCGCCGAGTTTGGGCGTGATGACGAGCATGAGTTCATAACTCTTGATCATGTGGTTTCTCCTTTGGACTTATGTTTCCGGGACTGCTGTCGCCGGAACAGGATTTCTTCCATATACTGTATGCGTTCAGAACGGCGGTAAAGCCATCCTGGATAAAAGTGTCGACAAAGCTGGCGGCCTGATCCAGAACTGGTTGCAAGGCTGCAAGTTCAGCCTCATTGAAAGTGTCCAGCACATAATTTCGGGGATCACCGTCACCGCGGCCGATGCCGATTCGCAGGCGTTTCAGTTTGTCGGGCGGCAGAACTGATAGCAGCGATCTGACGCCATTGTGTCCGCCATCACCGCCACCGTTGCGAAGGCGCAATTGGCCCAGTGGCAGTTCAATGTCATCCTGCACGACCATTACATCATCCGCTGACCAGCGGCGGAGCGCTTCCGCCAACGCCAATCCGGAACGGTTCATATAGGTGGCAGGCATAATCAGGCAGGCACCCGGGATCTGGGCATAGGCAAACAACTTGGATTTCTTGAATCGCAGGCGATGATCGTTGGACCATTGCCGTAAACAGAGAAAACCGGCGTTGTGGCGCGATTGCTCATATTCTGGGCCGATGTTTCCCAGCCCGATCACCAGCTTCATGCCTGGGGCTTTTCTTCTGCAACCTCAGGAGCCGGAGCTTCGGGCTTGGCTTCCTCATGTTTCTTGGGGTGCACGACCACCAGAGTGACATCCGTGTGATCCTCAAAATGCCATTTTCCCTGGGGCAGATCCCGCACATGGAGCGATTCGCCCACATGCAGGTTGGAAACGTCAAGTTGGATCTCCTGAGGCACGTCTTTGGCCCGGCATTTGATCTTGACCGTTCTCTGGATCACATCCAGGAATCCGCCTTCTTTGGTACCGATAGCTTCACCCACGAAATTGACGGGGATATCGAAATCCATGGTTGCCGTATCCTGAATGACCATAAAGTCGATGTGCAGGATGTTGCGGGAAACGGGGTGGACCAGCTTGTCCTTGAGGATGGTATGGAACTTCTTTCCTTCAAGGTTGATCTCGTAGAAGGACATTTCTTTGAAGCTCTTCTTGTAGCACTGCTGAAATTCACCCTTGCTCACTGCGATGGTCAGGGTATCCATGTTTCTTCCGTAAAGGACTGCGGGGATCATACCCTTGGCGCGCAGGGCAGTAAGATCGCTCTTCTTTCCTGTGGTCCGTTTCTGGGCATCGAGGTTAAATGTCATTGTATTCCTCCACTCTCCGATCCTATCTGAACAGAATACTGAGAGATTCTTCTATGTGTATTTTCTTAATCGCTATGGCCAGCATTTCCGCGATGGAGAGCTGGACTATCTTGGCGCAGGCCGCCGCTTCCTCGGACAGAGGGATGGTGTTGGTGACGAACAGTTTCTCAATCGGTGAATCCTGGATGTTTTGAACGGCGTGTCCCGACAGTACACCATGCGTGCTGGCCGCGTAAATGCGTTTAACATCCTGCTGTTCCAGAACACGGGCCACCTTGACCAGGCTGCCGCCGGTGTCGATGATGTCATCGAAAAGGATCGCGGATTTGCCGCAGACATCGCCGATGATGTTAAGCAGTTCAGTTTGGTCGTCATTGCCGCTTCGGCGTTTGTCGCCGATGGCCAGGCTGCAATCCAGGCGTTTGGCCAGCGCCCTTGCCCGGTTGGCCCCGCCTGAATCCGGAGATACGACCACGGGATCCTCGATCTCCATACTTTTGAAAAACCTGGCAAACGTGGGAATGGAGAACAGATGGTCCACGGGAATGTTGAAAAATCCCTGAATCTGTTCTGCGTGCAGATCCACCGTAATAATGCGGTTGGCTCCCGCCACGGTCAACAGGTCGGCCACCAGCTTGGCGGTGATGGGGACCCGGGGCTGGTCTTTCTTATCTGAGCGTGCGTATGCGTAGTAGGGGATGACACAGTTGATGCGCTGGGCTGAGGCCCGTTTGAGCGCGTCGATCATGATCAGCAGGTCAAACAGGCTGTCATTGACCGGCCGGCAGGTGGGCTGGATAATGAAAACATCGGCGCCGCGGACGTTGTCATTGATCTTGACGAAGGATTCGTCGTTGGAGAACTTAAACAGATCGATGTCTGCCAACGGGACGCCCGTATGACGCGCCACTTCCTCGGCCAGGGCGCGATTGGCATTACCGGAGATCAGTTTAAGTTTTGAAAACATCCTGGTACTCTTTCCTCGTAATAGTTCTTGTTATCTGGGTCCAAAACCCTTGTCGTTCAAAGTGTCCTTGGCATGAGCTCATCTTGCCGGCATCGTCAAAGATGCCGAAACAGGTAGGTCCGCTGCCGCTCATCAAGGCGGCGGTTGCTCCCTGTTCGTATAAATCTGTCAGCAACTGGTCCACCACCGGATACTCAAGTCTTACAGCAGCCTCCAAGCGGTTGAACAGGCATTTATGCCAATTGGGCTGCCGGAAGTGCCGTTGTTGCCCGCTTGAAGGGATGGGGCTCAGCTGATAGGCCCGGGAGCTGGAAATTCCTATGCCGGGGTTAACCAGCAGGATGTTGCTGATCTCCAGATCGTCCCGCGGCTCGATTTGCTCGCCCCGCTCCGTGGCCCAAGCTGTGCCACCAGTCAGAAAAAAGCAGATATCGCTGCCAAAACCGGCGGCGACAGACTCCAGTTCTGACTGGGTCAAGTTCAAGTCCCACAAACTGTTCAGGGCAATCAGCGCATTGGCAGCATTGCTGCTGCCACCACCCAATCCGGCCGCTACGGGAATTTTCTTATCCAGAAAGATCTCCACGCCTTGGTCAGGTTTGTACTTGTCTGCCAAGTAGTTGGCAATCCGGAGGATCAAGTTGTCCGCTGCAGCCATTTCAGGCAAGTTCGACCACAATTTTAGCCCCGGCTTTTTTGTCAAAGCATATTTGAGGGTATCACAAACTGAGACACTGCAAAGCAGTGTCTCAATCTGATGATGGCCGTCCGGGCGCTTGGCCAGGATCTCAAGAAACAGGTTTATTTTTGCGTAGGAAGCGAGCTGCATTTTTCTTCTGCTTGTTCGGCACATCTTCCCCATAGTAATAATAATAATAGTAGTAATAGTAGTAGTAGTTCTGTTTGCTGTAGTATTTCTGAACGTAGATGCCGTTGACGATGATACCGTCGATCGAGGCATTGATGTTATCCATCAACTCCTTGGTGCGCTTGACGATGCCTTTCTCGGTGAAGCCGCAGCGGACGACGATCAGTGTCAGATCCACTTTCTTGGTCAGGATCAGGGCGTCTGTGACCGCGATGATGGGCGGGGTATCGAACAGGATGTAGTCGTATTTGGCTTTGACGTCTTCCAGCAGCTTGTCGGTGCGGGTTGAGGAGATCAACTCAGCAGGATTGGGAGGCACGAATCCGCTGGTAATCACATCCAGATTGGGGATGCCGGAGTTTTTAACCACCTGCTCGAGTTTGACATCCGAGTCGATGAGGTAGTCGCTGAGCCCGTTCTCTTTCTCCACGCCAAACTTGTTGTGGATCATGGGACGTCGCATGTCCATGTCGATCAGGAGGACCTTGCTGTTCATTTGCGAGAGTGTGATGGCCATATTAACTACAGTGGTGGATTTTCCTTCCTTGGGGCCGGAGGAGGTCACCAACAGGGTGGTGCTGCCCACAGGTTTCTTGGCCAACACGTTTGTACGCAAGGTGCGATAGGACTCGGCGATGGGCGATTTTGGCGCATAGTGCGAGACCAGCTGCATCATCACATAATGCAGGGATTTGCTGAGTTGTTCCTTGTTTTCGCCCTCGGCTTGCTCGATGAGGTTGTTGAACTCCATGATGCGGGATTCGGATTCCTGGATGAGGGGGATGGTGCCAAAGATAGGCAGGCGGACATAGTTTTCCATGTCTTCCAAGGTACGCAGCTTGGTGTCCAGAGAATGGACCAAAAAGGCGGCGGCAATGCCCAAGCCCAAACCCAGGATGATACCCACCAGCATATTCATGGAAACGCGTGGCTTAATGGGTGTGGTGGGCTTGTCCGCATAATCCAGCACTCTGATGTTGCCGATCTTGGCCTGTTCGGCGATCCGTGCATCTTCATATTTTTCCATCATGATGCCATAGATCTTTTCATCCAGATTCATGCTCCGCATCAGGCGGGCCAGCTCCAGTTCCTTGTCGGGCAGGGTAATGATCCGGTCGTCGTAGATGGATTTGGTTTGCTCAAGGCCATTGACGAGGGTGCGGGCCATTTCCAGTTCCACATTGGCCTGGACAATCTTATTGATCAGTTCGTTGCGGGTGGAGAGGGGATCCTTGCTCAGCGAGATATTGATGAATTTGCGGATCTCGGTGTCCAGGGTGGCCTTGGTTTTGGCCAGTTCTTCCTGGAGTTGCTTCATCTGGGGATGGTTTTCCTGATAGTTTTCGTTGGTGCGCAACCTTGCGATCATGGCCTGCGTGTTGGTGATCTGTTTGCGCAATTCCTCGATGTAGGGGGCCTGCAGTACGGTTTCCACCTGGGTAAGCAACGAATCCTGGTCCTGCAGCTGTTTGCGGTAGATATTGAGGGTCCTGGCTTTGACAGCCTGTTCGGTCAGGGCAGATTCATACTGCGATTCAATATCGGCGGACTGCTCGATCCATTTCTTGGTCGTTTCGGACAGTTCCACCAGTTTGTTCTCGTTTTTAAAGGCGCGCAGGTCGTCCTCCGAGATCTGCAGGCGGCGTGAGATCAAGTCCAGTTGTTCACCGAGGAATTCGCGGATCGTGGTGAATTCCAGACGCGCCAGCTGAGTGTTTTGCTGCTGTACCGCATCGGCGATCGAATTGACGGCTGCCATGGCCTCGCCGGGGTTGGTGGATTCGAATGAGAGAGTGAGGATGTCTGTATCCCTCTTCGATTCCACTTTTACAGATCCCAAGCGCCCGGAAGGGTTATCGGAGTTGCTGATCGGGTAAGCCTCCCAATCAGGATTCTTTTTCATTACCTCCCAAGCGGCCGCCATGATCGATTTGCTTCTGATCTGCTCGATCTGGTTGTTAATATAGTTCTTGCCGCTGCCCTGGGACGTGAGGGCCAGAATATCGGCTCCGGTATTCTGGTTTTCCATCAGGACCCGTGCCGAAGCCGAATAGATCCGGGGTTGCCGATACGTGTAGATGATGGTAATAGCCAGCGCCAGAACGAAGATCAAAACGATCAGATATCTATATTGCAGGATGATGCGTAAGTAGTCGGAGAGCTTAATCTCGTCCGGTTGCAGGGGTTGGGACTGATTGGTGTAGGGTTGCTCCATCTTCATCACCTATTTTATATTGGTTACGAGGTTATAAACGCTGAGGGCAATGGCTGCCTTGGACAGGAAGTCGGCCACCTTGCTGAAGGCGTAGAATATGGTTCCCGAGATCACGATCGTGTCCCCGGGCTGCAGACGCAGATCATAGACGGTCGTTTCTTTCTCCAGGCCGGTTTGATCATCGATTTCCCTGGCCGTGATGGTGTTGGTGGCAAGATACTTGTTATCCGCTGTTTCCATATATTTCTTGAGATTCAGCCAGATGATTTTGGCTTCGGAGTAATTATCCAGGGAGGTGTTGACCGGGCGCACGATCCGGATCTTGGTCAACTTGGCGTCCTCATTGGGTCCTCCGGCCAGGGCCAGGAGTGTAAGAAAATCCGTGTCGTCAGGCACAAGATACAATCCGGGCTTGTTGACCCGGCCCAAAATATAGACATTCATTTTGAGTTTTTCCACGCCACTCCTGTTTCCTTCATAGGAGTAGGCGGAGATGCTGCTCGATGTCGTGACCGTGTTGCTGGTCTGGGCAAAAAGTGTCAGGGCCACATATATAAGCAGTATTGAAAGCAGTAACTTCTTCACCATAGCCTCATTTCTTAGGGTTTTAGTTATCTTTTGTAAACATTGAATTTCGTCAAGAGAAATCTATAACTCATTGCCAAGATATAACATAGCGCCAGATCATTACAGCAGCTTCGGATCTGATGCCCAAATCTGACTGCCCTCAGATTTCCAGCTTGCCTGGTTCCAGTGTACTTCCCGTATGCCTCCCGTTCAACGCACGGGAAGTGTACGGGAGGCGGGCAAGGGGCCAGCGGGTTGATAGTTAGTGTGCGACAACGATCGACAACCTGGATAATATCAGGTTTTTTTCTTTGCTTCAACAACAGAGCTTGTTCTCCAAGCGACCGATATAGCTGCATCGTATCTGCTTGATATTATTGTATGTAGACAACACGCTCATGGGACTCGGAACCGAATTTGTACATCTGCAGATCATCGTCCCAATCATCGAAGGAATCCACCCTCCAGCGCAAACTCTGTCCTGAGTATTGGTTTGCCAGGTTAACGGGTATTGTCACAGAAAGGGGGTCGACTTCCAATGCGGTTACCAAGTCGTAGTGCCACACATAGTTATAGTTTTCGTCAAAGAGCATGAAGCGAAACTTCGAAGCATAGCCGCTGCGGTTCCATTGAAATTCTGCCCCCAAAGGAGCGATGGTCTGATTATTGGCAGGTTCGAGCAGGATGCTTTTGCTTAGCAGTCCAAGGGACACCGTGTCCGAACGAGCCGAGTTTCCGGAGGAGTCCACCAGATCTATGAAATACGAATACCAGACACGTTCCGTGAGTTGAGGATCGGTGTCCAGATAATAGGAAGCCGTGTATGGGATGGAATCTATCTGAGCCGGGTCGGGGTGAAATTCGTCATAGCGATAGATCTTGACATGGCTAAGATCGGTATCGATGAAAGGATTCCAGGCCACCCTGATCCAATCACCGTCCGGGACGGTGTCGATGCCGTTGTTTTCATCGTTCAGCTGGATCAGCTGACCTTGATAGATGATTTGCGGATCGCCGGTGTCGCCCAGATGCCGGACCAGGGTCGGCGGTTCTGGGGGAGTGGTGTCTTTTTCATTCTCGTCTCTTCCGGCGCAGGCAGCGATCAGGAGCATTGTGCAAAACAGGAGGGAGACCAGGATACTCTTTAACATCATATTCTCCCTTAAAAGTTTACTCTCAGGCCGACCCGGTTGGTGATCCCCACCGGATTAGTCATCAGGGCGTAATCGATGCCCACACCATATACATTCACTGAAGCGCCAAACGACAGGTTGTTATCGTAATATCCCGCTCTCAGGCTGCCCAGATCCTTGTATGACCATTGAGCGCCATAGTGACTGCTGCCGTCATATACATAGTCATAGTCGTAGGCCAATGTAAGCTCCGAATCCAGCACCGGGATCGGTTGCGTGACGGCAACGCCCAGTTTGGTGTTGTAGAGGACCTGGTCCACATGCTTGGTGTCGGTGTCCCAACCTATGTCAGTACCGGAGATATCCTGGAAATTCATGCCAAAATCGAGGTATCCCAGCTCGTCCCAATCAAAGAGGATACCCATATCGGTCTTCAGTTTGAAGCCGAAATCCAGGCCGATGCCGTCGCCCTGACTGTCCATGACGATGCGGCGGACAAACTTGACGTTTCCGCCCAGATAGACGTCCAGGGGTACGGCAAAAAACAACCAGCCCATATTCAGGTCGAAGTGCTGATGCTTGGCAAAGGCAAACTGGTAGAGGTCGTCTGTGCTGGTGAATCTGCCGTCGGCGTCTCCGGTGAGTTGATAAGCGCTGTTGTTGATGCGTTGGTCCACATTGGTGCCGATCAGGTAGGATTCCTCAAAGACCGGTATGTCTGAAACCGTCAGGCGTGTGACATTCAGGCCGATGGTCACTCCATTGGGCAAAGGCTGGCAGTAGCTGATGTTGTCGTAGGAAGCCAGGTTGCCATAGAGAAACGCATGCATGAATCCGACTTCTGATTTCCTGATTTGAGCGATACCTGCGGGATTCCAATAAATGGCGGATCCGTCATCGGCCAAGGCGGCAAAGGCTCCCCCCATGCCCAGAGGCCGGGTACCGGCCCCGATCATCATAAAGTCTCCGGCGTAGCGTCCTGCGGCTATCGGGATCAGTACTGCCGCGGCCAGGATAAATGTAATAAGTGATTTCTTCATCGTCACCTCTACTTCAAAATAGCCATTTTCATCGTTTTTTCGATGCGTTTGCTGCCCTTGCTGGCAATGATCTTGTAGAAATATACTCCATTTGCCAGGAAGAAATCGTGATCGTCCTTGCAGTCCCAGCCATACAAGGTACGGGGATACTCATGATATCCCACTCCCCGTGGCAGGTTGTCAAAGGTCTTCACCAGCCGGCCGGAAACCGTGTAAACCTTGATCTGGACATCATCTGCGTCATCCGTCAGGACATAGGTGAAGCGGGTCCGGCCGTCATTCTTGGGATCCTCGCAGCGGCCCAGAATGGGATTGGGATAGTTGGCCACATTGATCACATCGAATTTCTCGTTGACTGTGAACTGGATCTCGCGGGTGTTGAAATTGCCGTTGACATCCTTGCAGTCGATCACCATGGCATAGTTGCCTTTTGTAAGATCGAGTTGATACTTGATCGGGATGCGGTTGACGTTGGTGATATTGATCGAGGATACGAAATCGGTGTCCGGGATCTGATTTCCGTTTAAATAAAGCCGGATCGTGTTGTCAAACACGTCAATGCCGTTGGCATCGCTCATCAGCACCGAGATGGTGCCTTTACCCGAGATGTAGCCGCCAACGGTGAACTCCTGATCCTGTACGTTGACATCTATGGATGGACGGATCCGGTCGCGGTTGCGGTATATGGTATAGATGCCTTGCCGGCTGACCTCAAACACGACCTTGTCATCGGCAGTAGCTATGTTGCCTCCCTGATGGATCCACTTGCTGCCGGTGGCATCCCAGCGATAGATCCTGTAGGAATTTTCGGCTTCCAAGCTTTGCGTGTCGTCATCATTGACGCTGTAGAAAAAGGTCAGCTTCAATTTCCTGTTATTGATCAGGGTGTCCGTGGAATCAGCCAGATCTGAATTCAGAGTCCGGATCTCATACGCATTTGATGACACGGATGAGGCCAAGGTGTCGAAGCTGCGCAGTTTGATCTCAGAGATATCGGGCTGGTCATTGGCCGTCAACGCACCTCTGGAATCGATGTAGAACAACGCTTCATCTCCATTTGGGACAAATCCGGCTGGGATTTCGCAGCTCAGGTTTCCATCCAGGCTGTTGAACGTTGCGCCCTGACTGCCAACAGTATGGAAGTTGTAGCTGGAGATCAGAGATATCGTATTGCCGAAGTTCGGAGAGTTCTGCCATTCAGGAAAGGCGAAGGTCGAGTTCACCTTCACTTCGAAGGTCAGATTGCCGGGATTGAGGCCGGCCAGGGGAATGCTTTCCCAGCGTTCCTCATTTACGGCCAGGGGCATCAGATTCTGTGTGGAAAAGAGATACTGGGCTCCACCTGCGGGCCGGATATAGAGCCTGAGGTCGGTTGTGATTGAAGCCGCATTACCGTTGTTGCTAACCAGCACCTTGATGTAGTGACCTTCAGTTGATGTATCCAGCTGGATATCGCGGAGTATCAGATCAGGCCCGCTGGTAACATAATAGCTGAGCATGGATTCATAAGTGCCACTGGCAGTGCTGATTACATATTTACAGGCGATTTCCTCGCCGGTGGTCTGCGGCGGAATTCTACCTGTGGTGATATAGGCATCGGCGATTTCAGGATAGCTTTGCATGGGCAACGTCAACCAGGTGCTGTTGGTTCCAATGCTATCTACACGTACCTTGCAATTGACGGTCAGGATGTCCTCGTTGCTGAAGATCCTGCCGATAAAAGCTACCGAATCCTTCCAGGCTGGTTGTGCCGGCAGCGTTGCGTGATGTGCCAAAGCCGCCCGGCCCACGGCGAAGACAGATCTGCCAACATATTCGCCACCGGTGGAATACCCGGCCACATAAATGGTTCTTTGATAAGGGGGATTGACATCAGCCGGGACTACGTAGGTCGCGTTGAAATTTCCATTGATCACTGGCAGATCAAAGGGAATGTTCTTGACCACTTCATCCCGGTTCATAATGTAGAGACGGGCTGCCAACACTTCGGGAGGAAACTGTGCATTCACGAAAAGAGTGTCTCCCGGAGCAAGGACATGACTGTCAGCGCTTACCGAAATGCCATTGGTCGGTTTTGGGATCTTGATCAAGGGATCGCCCAAATAGGCTGCAGCATTGATGAGAGCATAGGCGGTTGTGGGCGAGGCATTGGTCGAATAGAACCTGGTCAGGGCAAACTGATAGGCTTCACCCAAGGTCGGGAAATCGTGCTTGAAGACAGCCTCGGTAAAAGCCAATCCCCAGATCTCATCCTGGTACATATAGCCCAAACCGCTAAAACCAAAAGTGGCTATGGCTCCCTTGTTAGGCTGCATCACCAAGGCTTCGCTGATGCTGGCAATGCCGTTGGTGTCGAAGGAGGAAGCGTAACAGGCCAAGCTCAGGACAATCGGGTACACTTGGTTGTTCAAGGTTGCCACATCATTGAAGTTGAACAGGTTATAGTCAGCCCAAATGCGGCCGCCGCCATGGCCAAGAAAGTGAAGATACTGAGTGCCGGAGTTGATGGCATCCTTCAGGTTGAAAGTACCGCCAAAATACTCCTGGCTTACTGTTTGGGTCGAAGTATAAACTCTGGTGGCGCGGTAATCCTGCGGGATGTTTTTACGGCGCAGACGTTCTGATTGTACGGCAAAGATATCATCTGGATCTGTGATCTTGCCGCCGGAAGTAATGGTCACGTGGCTGCTCCAAAGTCTTGAATGCAGAGGATTATAGCGATAATCATAAGCCTTGTTGGCATAATCCAGCACTTGTTCCGGTTTCCAGGCATTGATGCGGGATACGGCAATATCCGGCACCAGATCTGTGCCCACGATCGTGGCATACCAGCCATCGCTGGCGGTCGCGCCATGGGTGTTGGTCCAGGTCTTTTTTACCGGTACCAGGGCATACTGTCGCGCGGGGCTGAAATCGCGCTCATCGTCGACCCCTTCCCCCAAAAGCAACACATGCGTCAATTGCGGCGATCCCCAGTTATTATAGGCATAGGCGAAGAACTCTTTCAGCGACTCTGCAGATCTGATTCCATGGTTGAATTCATCAAAGATATCCTGATAATCAACTCTGGCCACTATATAGTTGGCTGCCTCCCAATTGCTGACCAAGATATCAGCTCCTTCCGACCAGATGAAATCGCGTCTTCCAACCATGATAACATTGGCCTGATTACTGGGATTTTTGAGATCCGATGGCAGATTCAGCCTCAGTTCCTTGGGGCTCAATTTCTGCGCATCGGTTACTGCATAGTAAAGAGTAGCATTGGAGGCCACACTGTCTTGCAGGGTAACGGTCCAGGGAGCGACGCCATCCAGATTGAAGGGCTCTATCTGGCAGTTGTTAAAAATGCTGGAGCCGATTTTGTACACTGATATATTACTGTCATTGAAGCCTGTGACTTCAAACTGGTAGAGACCAGCAGGCCGGTTGGAGGGTTTGGAGAACCTGATCTTGTCTTCGCTGGTGCGATACTCCCGCCAGTAGGTCAGCTCCATGTAATCGAACAGCACCTGTTCACGGTCTCCGGAGACAGTGTTACCGGAGAGGCTGATGTATAGCTGATTTGTGCCGTGCCTCAGAAATGAGTTGGATACTGGATTCTGATTGTAGAAGATCTTCTCAGTTTGGCCATTCCAGCTCTGAGTGTTGATCATCGCAGAGTTGATGCGTACTGTGGCCTCGTGGTCATATTGGCCCGGGGGCACGCTTTGCGCATAAGTCAGGCCATAAAGGCTGGCCTTGACACTGGCGGCTCGGATGATACTGTCTTTGGGATACTGCAGTTCGAAAGGTATGATGTCCAGGTTGGGTGCGCTGATTTTGCGCCAAAACCAAACATCTTCGCGGTAGAAGTTCGGATTGATGGAGCTCCAGCTGTTGCCCAGTTTATCGGAGATTAGTTGTTGCTCAAAGTGGACTGTGTGTTCATAAGCATCCGGCACGATATATTGAGCTGGGTTGGATACCACCAAGCCACCGTTCTCTACTGCCATTCTGGCCCCAAGACTGCCTTTCAGATAGAGCGAGTACACATTTTCGGCCGTATAGTCGTCCATGTAACCGCTATCGCCGGCATGCCTGTCGCCAAAAAATTCGAAGTAGTCTTGCTGATTGAAATGTCCGTCCGATTCTCCGGGGAAGTGAATAGGGATTGCGCCATACTCATCCCGGAGTTCCAGATAACGCGGATCGACATTATTCAACTCCCAGGCCATATCCACTCCCAGGGAGTCGGTCATAGTGGAGATCAGGTCATCCAGCATGGAATAGCTTATCTTGTAGATGCCTTCCTGATCGACCACCAGCTGTATTTCATTGACCAATGTGGTCCCGTTTTTTGGTGCTTCGTAGGTCGCACGGTTCTTGGGTAAACGCCATGCTTTGGAGGTGGCATTGTTGATGAAGAAAGTATCTGAGACCTGATCAATCGTGTTCTCGCTGAGTTGCCAATCCGGGCTGGGGCTTTTGCTGCCCTGGATGAGCACCCTGATCACAATGCGGGTATTGGCCACCAGTTCTTTGCTGGCTGCCTTGTATTGGAAGGGGAAAATGCGCAGGGGAAAGAAATTACGATCTCCGACAAAGGCTGATTCCCCCATCTCAACTATGCTCAGGGGATACGGCTGAGCGCTGCGGTAGACATAGGGATCCTGGTAGAAGATGTAATCGACCTCTTCCTTGTCCACGACCATCTTGTACACTGGCTTGAGATTGATGTTTTTCAGGACAGTGTTGCTGACGTCCACAATCTGCGCTGTGGCGCTGCCGTCGATGGGTATGGCGACTGCTTCACTGAACATCCTGACCTCGGGAAAGCCCTCTTCGGCATGGACCATACCCTCGTCTGATACAATCCGGTGCCAGGTGTTGCCGTTGATCAGTTGGTGGTCGAGTTCGTAATCCGGGAGTGTGAATTCCAGCAGGATTTCATCTGGAGACTGATTGATCACGGTCACTGCCGCCTGTAGCATCAGCGACGGCAGGAGGAACAACATTGTTATTATGTAGGGTCTCATTTAAGTCCGCCTTCACGTTTGGTTTGCGCGCAGGCCTATGTCTTTGCGCATTGTCTTGCCTTCAAAATTGATCAAAGCTGTATCCGAGTATACTTGCCAGCGTGCAGTTGGAAGATCTGTCGCCAAAGATACCAATGATAGTACACGTCCCCCTTGTGTCGACAACTGGCCGTTATGTTGCGCCACTCCGCCATAAAAAACTCTGCTGCTCACATCATCGCCGACCTGAATCGGGTGCCCGACCGCATAGTTGCCCGGATAACCGTGCGAGGCCAGAACCACGCACACACTGTGCTGCTGATTCCACTCGATCTTCAAATCTTCAACTCCACCCTGCAAGACAGCTGCGCAGATCGTGGTCAAGGGCGTGGTCAGCAGAGGCAGCAACACCTGTGCCTCGGGATCGCCCAAGCGGCAATTGAATTCCAATACTTTGGGACCCCGGGGCGTGATCATCAATCCGCAATAGAGGAAGCCCCGGAAGGGACAACCCTGATCGCGCAAGGCTTTCAGCACCGGCCCGATGATCTCTTGCGATATCCGCTCACGGTGGACTTCAGCTTCCCAAATGGGGCAAACAGCGCCCATGCCGCCGGTGTTGGGGCCTGTGTCGCCGTCCCCAAGCTGCTTGTAATCCTGAACGAATGGCGTGGTGCAGAAAGCTAGACCATCTGTGATGGCGAAAAGGGACACTTCCCAACCCTGCAGATACTCCTCCACCAAGACAGGACACTCTTTGCCCAATTGGGTTGTGATGCTCTGCATCGCGTTTCTGGCCTGCTCTTCGTCATGGACTACAAACACGCCTCTGCCGGCGGCCAGAGGGTCAGCTTTGATCACGACCGGAAACCCGTTATTGAAAAGGAGCCATTGTAAAGCCTGCTCCGGATTTGGGAAAGTGTTGTAGGCTGCGGTTGGAATGCCAAGACCTGCCATAAGTTCTTTGGCAAAGACTTTACTGCTCTCGATCCGGGCTGCAGCCTGGGAAGGGCCTAGGCAGGCTATGCCAGCTGCATCGAGCAGGTCGGCAAGCCCCTCGGCCAGAGGCTGTTCCGGACCCACGACCACCAGATCGGGCCTGTGCTCGCGGCACCAGTTCAGGATATCGGAGTTTCCACTCAGGGGCAGGCATTGGAACTCCTTGGCTATTCCCGCATTTCCCGGCGCCACCCAGATAGTCGCGTCTTCTTTGGCGAAGGTGGCGGCCAGAGCGTGTTCTCTGGCGCCTCCGCCAATGATCAGGATGTTCAAATCAGATTCCTTGCAATAGTTTCATCAAGTGCAGGATGGCAAATTCCGCGGCTTTATGGCGAATCCCCGCCCGGTCGCCTGAGAATCTTTGCGTCAACCCGGTCACTTCGTTTAAAAATGAAAAGCCAAAACAAACGGTACCGACCGGTTTGAGTTCTGTTCCTCCGTCCGGACCAGCGACGCCGGTTACAGAAATCGCCACCGAGGAATCTGTCAAGTCTTTTATTCCCTGCGCCATTTCCCGCGCGCATTCCTGGCTAACCGCGCCGTAACGCTCGAGCGTCTCGGCGTGCACCCTCAGCAATGTGGTTTTAAGAGCGTTGGAATAGGCCACCACACCGCCTGAGAAGATCTCCGAGGATCCTGTAAGATCAGTTATCATCTTTTGTACCAGCCCCCCCGTACAGGATTCCGCTACGGATATTGTCTCACCGCGCTGTTTAAGCCAGGCGGACAGAACGCTGACAGGGGTATCTTCGTCTTGTCCCCAATAGAAGTCGCGAATCCATGGCAGGCAGTCGACTACGGCACCGGCAACGGCATCGGGGTCGCTTCCATACAAGCGGAGATCCACTCTGCCGGTTTGGGGCAGCCAGGCAAGGTTGACATTATCCGGGATACGGAATCCGGACAGCAGTTCCGCCAGTGCCGATTCTGAGATCCCGAATGTGTGCAGTGTGGTTTGCACTATTGCGTTGTCGGTTCCGTAACGCTCCCGGAGTAGATCTCTGGCCTGGGTTTCGAAAACAAATTGCATTTCCAGCGGCACCCCGGCAAAGGCCAGAAAGCACTTTTTCCCAGCTGTAAAAAACAACCCGGGGGCAGTGCCACGCTCGTTGCGCAGGGCAGTGAAACCCCGTGGTAGCAGAGCCTGATTGCGGTTGATGTCGGGTGTGGGTAACTGGCGGATTGCGAATCGCGCTTGCACGTCTTCCCAGACCACAGGATCGAAGACCAGGTCGGTTTCAAAGAACTCCGCGATCGAGCGCTTGGTGATGTCGTCATCGGTGGGTCCCAGGCCGCCGGTCGTGATCACGATGTCGTATTCGCTCCAGCACTGCTCCAAGGCCTTGTGGATCGCGGCAGAGTCATCTTTGACAGTTAGTGCGTAATCTACAGGCATGCCCAGAAGAGCCAGTTCGCCGGCCAGCCAGGCCAGGTTGGTATTGAGAGTCTTGCCCAGCAGAATTTCGTTTCCGATGCTGATGATGGCGCTGCGGGGCATGGGATGTTTAGTAACTTTTGGCAAATATCACCCGGCGCTCGGAGACTTTGCCGCAGCAGATGCAGGCACCCTGTTCCTGAACTGCGTCGAAAGGTATGCAGCGGATCGTAACTTTGAGGTTGTCCTTGATCCGTTCCTCGCAGGCTGTATCCCCGCACCAGTGGGAGAGAGCGAAGCCGCCGTGGATTTCCGGTTGTTCCGCGTTTTGTGGTGTGAACCAGGCGTAAAAATCTTGATTATCGTCGATTTGGCGTGTGTTATCCTGCCGGAAATTGCGGGCTCGCTCCAGGATCTCGCTCTGTATCGCGGACAAAGTCTGCAGGGCGTAATCGACCACTTCCGGCACAGGCACAGCTTGTTTGTCACGCGGAGTCCGATCACGCCGCGCGACCATCACAGTGTTGGAGGCCACATCGCGCGGTCCGATCTCGATGCGCAGCGGAATTCCTTTCTTGATCCAATGCCAGTTGCGCTCGCTGGAAGTGAGGTCGCGGTCGTCTATTTCCGTATAGACCCGCACACCGTCAAACTCCCTGTGACGGAAGGCGTCTTCCAGGCTGCGAGCCAGGCTGAGCACAGAGGAGCGTTCCTCTTCATCGCGATAGATGGGGATGATGGCGATATGTGACGGCGCGATCTTGGGCGGCAGGACCAGCCCGTTATCATCGCTGTGTGCCATTATCAAAGCCCCGATCAACCGTGTGGAAACGCCCCAGGAGGTCGTCCAGGCGTATTGGAATTCACCTGCGCGGTTCTGGAAGCGGATTCCCGATGCCTGGGCGAAATTTTGCCCCAGGAAATGCGAGGTTCCGGATTGCAACGCTTTTTGATCCTGCATCATTGCTTCGATGCAATAGGTGTTCACGGCACCCGGGAACTTCTCCCCTTCAGTTTTCTCGCCCTTGATCACGGGGATGGCTAACCAGTCTTCGGCAAATCTGGCATACACGTCTAGCATCTTCAAGGTCTCTTCCATGGCCTCTTCCCGGCTTTCATGCACGGTGTGCCCTTCCTGCCAGAGAAATTCCGTGGTGCGCAGAAAGAGCCGGGTGCGCATCTCCCAGCGCACGATATTCGCCCATTGGTTGATGAGCAGCGGCAGATCGCGGTAGGAATTGACCCAGCGGGCAAAAGAAGCGCCAATGATGGTCTCGGAAGTGGGACGCACGATGTAGGGCTCGGTGAGTTCGCCCGCCAGGCGCAGACCACCCTGGCCGTCGTTTTCCAGACGGCTGTGGGTGACCACCGCGCATTCCTTGGCAAAGCCTTCCACGTGCTCCGCTTCTTTCTCGAAGTAGCTCTTGGGGATGAAGATCGGGAAATAGGCATTGCGGTGTCCAGTGTCGCGGAACATCTCGTCCAAGGCGTGCTGGATGTTTTCCCAGATCGCGTAGCCCCAGGGCTTGATCACCATGCAGCCGCGCACCTCGCTGCTTTC
>CAYXEF010000014.1:22520-34458 GCA_964463825.1 uncultured Candidatus Cloacimonadota bacterium
CATTCCCCCCTTGAGCCCTGCAAGTCTACTTCACGTCCACAACCCTTCGAGTTCCCGCCCAACTGACGGGAACTAGGAGGGAAGTCGGTGGGTTTTATTCGGGCCTGGCTCCAGGGCGGAGCGTCGTTATGATTTGAATGCCGGACAATGAAGCAAAGGGACAGCGTAATATGGGAACAGTCAACGTTGGGGGAGTTGCTGCAACCAGGCTTCGATGCGGCTCAAAACGCTTTCCAATTCCGCGGCGGAGAGTTCGCTGGCCACCAGATCGCGGGCGCGGGACGCGTCGGGGTCGCCGCCGCTGACTGCCAGCGAAAGCCAGAACAATGATTCGGTGGCGTTTTCGGGCACCCCCTTGCCAAAGGCGTAGCAGATCCCCAGTTCATACTGAGCTGTCGGATTCCCCTGCACTGCGGCCCGGTGGAACCAATCGGCGGCCTGAATGTGATCCTGGGGCAGGACCTGTCCCGCAGCAAACAACTTCGCTAGTTCAAATTGTGCCTCCGGCTGCCCGAGGTCGGCTGCCTGGCGCAGCCAGTGCAAAGCCGGCGATGTTGAGTTCAGTTCAGCTTCAGCGTCTCGCTGCAATAGATAAAGCGCATAGGCTGCCGGAGCATGATTCTGGCCGGCAGCCAGGGTAAAATACTTTTCGGCTTCAGAGAGGCTGGTTTTGACGCCCAATCCCTCGGTGTAGCATTGGCCGAGCCTGAACTGGGCTTCCGCGTCGCCCAAACTGGCACCGCGTTTCCACCAGTTGGCCGCGGATGCCGGATTGGCCTCTACTCCTTCGCCTTTAAGATAACAATCGGCCAGATAATTGATCGCCGCAGGCAGATCCTTGTTGGCGGCGAGGCGGATCCATTTGAGACCTTCCTTGACGTCTTGTTCCACACCCTGGCCGAGGAAGATCCACACACCAATCTGGAACTGTGCTCGAGCATGACCATTCTCAGCGGCCATCGCCATCCATTTGTAGGCTTCCTTAAATAGCTTGGGAGCGCCGGTGCCGTTCTGATAGCAGAGCGCGAGGCTGTATTGAGCGGAGCTGAGTCCCTGGTTGGCTGCCAACAGAAACCAGCGTACCGCCTCTTTATGATCTTGGTCCACGCCTTCACCCAGAAAATAGCAATAGCCGAGGTTGTTCTGTGCGCCTGAATGGCCTTGTTCCGCGGCCTGGCGATACCATCGCGCCGCTGCTGCTTTATCTGAGTCGATGCCGAGTCCGTCCTGGTAGCAGATCCCCAGCTGATATTGGGCTTCGGCATTGCCGCCGTTGGCCCGGGCCAGCAGTTCGTCGCTGAAAGACACGGCGCGAAGCTGGACGCACATGCAGCCGAAAGCCAAAACAGCGAGCAACAGAAAGGGGGGATAGTAATGGGTGCGATCGGGCATTATTCCTCTCAGGACCAGCTGTGTGTGAGTAAATACTTATCCAGCAGCAGGCGGGTAGCTTTATCCGCCACTTGCATTAGATCCAGGGCGGAGTCGGGATCGGGTGCGAAAGTGAGTAACCCATGTCCAGGCCACAAGAGGGCTTGTTGCCGGTCGAGGGCTTGCAGACTTGCTTGCGCCAGATCCAATGAGCCGGGAGGAGCGGCGTTGGCGATGGCGATTCCTAGCGGAAGATAGAGGTCAAACTCCGGCAAAGCCTGACTCAAAGAGGCATGGAGGCTTTCTGGAGTGGCTGCCACATCTGTTTGACTGAGTAAGATCAGGCTGGCGGGATGGGCGTGCAATATCACGCGTTCTGGTCGATCGGCGGCTCGGAATCTCTGCTGCAGCTGCAGGTGGCTGTTCCATTCTGATGTGGGTCTGGCTCCTTCGGGCCAGCATTTTTCCTCATGGTCCCGGATGCTGATCAGGACAAGCTCATCCTGTGGCGCGCGGGCCAGATCGCGGTAGCGGCTGCCGCTACGCGTCACCAGATACCAGACGGTCCCTGTTTGCATGACCGGAGGCAGCAACTGTGTTACATCGATGGAAAGATTGCCGGCATTGGCCTCAGCCCAGCCGCTGAGGTTGATCTGCTCCGCGACCAGTTGGACGCGTTCCAGCAACCAGCGCAGTTCCTGCGAACCGCGCAGCAGTTCAGGACCCAGGAACAGGTTATTAATCCTTGTCTTCCTTGGTGCTTAGATCGCGGCAGATCTTTTCCACGGCGCGGAAATTGACCTTGCCGCTGGCCATCATGGGGATATCCTCGATTACGTAGAATTGGCGCGGTACGGCAATTGAGGGCAGTTCTTTCTTCAATTGCTTGAGCACCTTGTGCATGTCAAAATTGCCATTGGCGACGGCTGCCACGACGTCTGCGCCCTTGGTGGGATTGGGCACATCGACCACGCAGCAGATCACATCCTCCGGCAGCAGATGAGAAAGCACATCCTCCACCTTGACCAAAGACACCATTTCTCCGCCAACTTTGACGAAGCGTTTGAGCCTGCCGCGGTGCCAAAGATAGCCATCGTCATCGATCACGCCGATATCGCCGGTATCATACCAGCCATTGCGGATGCGCAGGCTGGTTTCCTCGATATCGCCGAGATAGCCTTCCATCACCATGTCACCTTTGACCAGAATCTTGCCTTCCTGGTTGGGCCCCAAAACCTTGTCAGTGTTGATGTCCTGGACACGGACATAGACTCCCGGAATCGGCTTGCCGATGCTCCCGGGTTTGTGGTGGCCGGGGTAATTGGTGGAGATGACTGGAGAGGTTTCTGTGGTGCCGTAACCTTCGAAGATTGAGATGTTGTGCTTTTTCAGGAAGCCCTCGTAGACCTTGTCCGGCAGTTTGTCAGCGCCTGCAATGGCGAGTCGGATGCTCGTGAAGTCTCCGGGTTGGGATTTCTGTAAATAGCCGTAGAAAAAGGTTGGAGTTGCGGTCATGAAGGTGACCTTATACTGCCGTACCAACTCGCTGATCGTCTTGTACTCCAATGGATTGGGATAAGTCACCATGGTCGCTCCCAGCAATGCGGGCAACCAGAAATTGGTGGTCAGGCCAAAGACATGGAAAAGCGGCAGCATGCAAATAAATACGTCGTTGTGATCCAAAGTGACAAGTTGGGGAATGGCATCGATGTTGTGCAGGATGTTGCGGTGCGAAAGCTGGACTGCTTTAGGTTCCTTTTCACTGCCGCTGGTGAACAGGATTACGCTGATCTCTTCGAGGGGACCGCTGTGCACCATATTCTTCAGCAATGGGAAGGGCAGTTTGGAGAGCGCCGCAGCCTTTAGTTTGGAAACGATGGTAACCTTGGCGAGTATATCCTCCACGAAGATCATGTGATCGATAGGTGCAAGGTTGAGTTTTTCCAGCAGTTTTCTGCTGGTCAGGATGGTCTTGAAAGAGCATTTCTCGCGGGCGTAGAGGCAGTTGTCGATCGCGCCGGTGGAGTAGTTGATCATCACCGGGATTTTGCCATTCATCAAGGTAGACAAGATGCCCAGCATGCAACCCATGGAGGTGGGGAGCAAGATTCCTATATAGCGGCCCTTGATTTTTCCGACGTGCTCTTTCAGAATAAGTGAAGCGATCAGCATGCGTCCGTAGCTGTAGTCTTTGTCTGTGGCTTTATCATGGACGGCCATGCGTCCGGAGTGTTGTTTGGCGGTTTGGATGAAGCGATGATGTAGTTGCAGCATAAGGTTCTCCTTTGGCGCTTACTTGATGATGTGCAGCCAGTCCCGTAGCAGGAAATCCAGCCTGCCGATCAGCAGTGAAATGCGGGCCATCACAGTGTAACCGAAAGATGCTCCGAAACTTACCATCAGAAACCAGATTCCGATCTTGGAAGGAATGGCGAAGACGCCCTCCTGCTTCTTGCTGAAATAGAAGAAATAGACTCCGCAGAGCACGCCCACAATGAGCAGGATACTGCCAGCCACGTCCACGCCGGAACTGAACTTGAAGGGATTGATCATGGTGGCGGCGATTTGGGACATGAAATCAGACTTGAAGGCCAGCAGCATGTAGATGGCGGCAGTGGTTCCCACCATCAGCGCGATGGGATAGCGGCTCAGCCATTGCGCTGAAGGTATCACCCGTAGCAGCATCATGATGCCAAGAAACATTGGTACGAGCAGTATCCAGTTGTTCGCGAAGTCCGTGATCAGCAGGTTGAAGAGATTGGGCACCAGAATGTTGTAGATGGTGTAAATCAGCCAGTAGCCGGCTGAGAGACCAACGAAGATCTGCTCCGCCAGTTTGTAGAAGGGATTGTCCTTATACAGGAAACTGAATATGCTGAGAGTGAAATAGGCTCCCAGCCAAATACCCAGGATTCTCATCAGTTCAGGCATTGCTTGCCTCCTCTCTGTTCCGCGCTGACTTGCGTTTGCGCCAGGCCCGGACATTGCCGATTGCGATCAGCACCAGGATCAGTACATGGGCTACGGATTGAGGATTCATGTTAAGGCTCGCGGAACCTTCGTAACCCATGAGAAGTTCATATTCCGCGGCGGCTTTGAGCCCGCCCATCAGGCCATAGAGCTGTTGCTGGTCATTGACATAGGGTAAAAAGCCAGGGGCGCTGACAGCGGTGGTTCCGCCGGCCACAGCTACGCCGAATTTGTCGTGGGCGGTCAGGATCCAGTCTTTGAGCCCGGGATCCCCGGCTGAGAGCGAGACCACGTAACGGATGTCACGTAGAGATTTGATCGTTGCCAACAGCGGAATCTCGTCATAGTCCAGGCCTGAGGTGTCCTTGGGAAATACAGTCCGGAAATTGCGTCCCATACCCTGGATGATGACCATGCCGCCGACTTTGTAGCCCAGATTGACGAAATCTTCGCCGTACACCTTGCTGCCCAATTTGTTTTGCACATCCTCGAAAGCCATGTCCGCCATCTGCGAGCCCTGGGGCCACATGGCGGTGGCGATCACCTTGTGGCCTTTGGACCAGGCGTGTTCGATGATGGCCTGTGCCATAGGCTGTAACTCCGTGACTGTGGAAGGATCGTAATCGAATGAAACGATAACCACCGAACCCGCCGGTGTGCTGTCAACAAGGTCATAGGCTTTTTTAGTCAACGGCGTCCCTATTGTCTTCAAACCCAAGGGAAAGATCAGTGGCAGCACTACGGCCAGAGCAAGCACCAGAAACACGATCCGGCGCTCGATTAAGATGCGGTCCGCCGCCTTCATTTACCACCTCCCAGATATGATCTCTCAATCCCCAGAATAATGCGTAGTGATGCTCCTACCACGCCTAGCGCCGCGCTGATCAGGATCGCACGCTGGGCCGCCGTGTTGGGATACTGCATTATAAAGTCCGTCAATTGCGGCAGGCGCAGAAAACTCAGGCTTTGCGGGATCCAGCTGGTGAGAGCCGTGGCGAAACTGGTGCGTCCCAGCATCACGATCACAGCTGTGATCATCAGCAGATTGCTTTCAAAGGTACGGATGATGAAGGCACGATAGGCCGCCGAGGCAATATAAAAAGCCAGCAGAGAAAACATCGTTGCCGATAATGGTATATAGATGTTCTCAAAGATATAATCGAAGGGTTTGGAGCCCAGGTTGGCTGCCACGCTCTCACCCTGGCCCAGGAGGCCGGGCGTCTTTTCCATACCCCAGAGCAAGCCCATACTCACCATCACAGCGAAGCTGATCAGCCCTGCCAGATAGTATTGCCAATTGGGCGATCGTTGTGCCACCCGGTTGGCGTTGACCTGGATCAAACTGAACTGGCCCAGAAGGATAGCGAAGCTGGAGATGATCATGAACCAGTTGGTGAGTGTCTCCTCCAGCATACCAAAAGGTTTGTGAGGTATGAAAGCGGCCACGATGATCAGCAGCCCGGATACGAAGGCCAGAATCAAAGGCAGATTGCTCTTCATGTTCAGCTACCTCCCGTGATGAATTGTTTGAACCAGCCCCATCCAGCGATCTCAGCCGCAATTCCCGCCAGGACCAGGATAATGACCAGCAGTTTGCCGAAATCGTGTCCCTTTAGGCTTCCCAACTGCTGCGGATCACGCGAGAGATAAGCCGAAGCGGCGTAAAGCTCTTCTCCGATCAGGGTATAATCGCAAGTCACCACAAAGAAGGGTATCTGATGTGGCTGTCCCGTTCCCGCTGTCTGGATCGCGCCAGTGCCAAAGCCGGTTTCGGTCAGGATCAGCGATTCCGCCCAGAAGGCACCGAGGAAAAAATTCGCTGCCGGCTGCTCGCGGAGCATTATGCCGTCAACTCCGGCCACATATCCAAACTGGTCGTCCGTGACGTAGAAAATATTCTGTTCACGGTAGGTGTCTGGCTTGCCGGCTTTGAGATAGGCCTCTTTCACCGTTTCCCGGGCCGCTGATAAGACCATGGAAAAGCGGCAGGGTACCAACAGTTCTGTCCCATACTGGGCTGATTTGTAGGCCAGATGATTGAGGATGTTAAGCGAGGCGATGGTCTGGATGTCGCCCAGATCGCTGATCCCGGGTACAAACAGTATGGGTTTCCCCTTTTCAGTGGCACGCCCGATTGCCTCCTCCATGCTGTCCAAACCGCTTATCCGCCGGATGAACAGGTCTTTTCCCCGGCGAGCGTGGAAGATATAGAAAAGTATGGCTCCGCAGATCAATGTCAACAAAATGAGCAGCGAGAGCTTATTCATCGCGAACCACTGCTGGCGAGTCATGGTCTCGGCCAGAAAACTGACGCTGTCGGAGCGGTCCGGGCTGAAGGCCACCAGACGATACTTGTACTTGGTGTCCGGTGTCAAACCTGTATCCTTGTATTCTCCGATCGCCGCAGCTGAAGTGGCAAATTCTTGGTAGATGCCCAAGGAATCGGTTTTTTGCAGGCTCAGCGAGTCACGCCGTTGCGTTAGCCTCCACATAAGTGTCACGGCCGAGCCGTCGTCCCAAGGGGTGTCTAATGCTTTAAAAGTCTCGCTTTGAGCCGGCAATGCGCTCGCAAAGATAGCCAGCAGGGCCACCCAAATAATGTTTAAACCAAACTTCATAACTGCTCCTTAGAGATAGTGGAACTAAAAATGGCCGCCTTGACCGCATCAGTCGCCTCAACGATCTGCCGGACCTGTTCTTCGCTGAAGACGCCCTGTGCGTTCATATCCATTAAAGTGCTTATTTCCTTAACCCGGGCCAGTGTTGGTTTGTAAACTGGTGAAGTCAGGAACCTCTGGTTGGTAAACAATGACAAGTTCCCTGTCAGATTCATCCATGCCTCCCTTTGCAGCAGGAGTCTGGATTTCTCTGTAGTGTAATCCCGTTCTATCAACATCCCGAGTTGGTTGCTACCTTGCGTCCATTGTCCCAGAGTCACCAGTGTGTAGATCTCGTAGAAATGGTGATCCAGCCAGTGTTGTTCGACAGCTCCCTGCAGATTGTAAAACATGGTTTGCAAGCCATCCCAGTCGGTTTGGGACAACAGAGCCCTTGCTCCGGAATTTAACTTGGCGGCAATATGTGTTAGCCCTAAGTCTGGGGCCAGCTGGTTCAGGCGTTCGATGTCGGCGTTCAACCACGCTGCATCACGCGCCCGAATGGCGATCTGCGCTTCGGCGGTCAACGCTCCCCAAAGGAAAGCCAGTCGCATGGTGTCTTGTCTGGTAACTTCGGGCAGAATCGGACCAGGATTATGGATGTCCTGTTCCCCGATCTTGTCCAGTGCCAGAAACATCACCTTGAAGGAGGGTATGTTGGCGTACATACTGACTTTGTTCCGGCGGTCGGGCAGTTTATCCTTCTCTTTGTTCCAGCAGGCGTAAGTACCCAAGGTCAATAACAGGCCCATAAGCAGGCATATTGGCATACGCATATATGATCCTTTGTCTGGAGACATCAGTTCGGGCATCCTTCACACCCGGGCTGCTGCGCACTCAGTGCAGAGGTGATAGTGGCAATAGCGGTGAAACAACTCGATCAGGCCTTGCTGCAAAACAGATCTGCGGTTCACCATCTGATTGTGTGAAGCGCTGAGATACCTGCTCATGTATCGCGTGATGTGGTTTTCCTGCAGGGCGGGGAACTCGGCATAGTATTGCAGAATTCGCTTTTGAGACTCAGAGTCCGCATGTTTGTCGTAATACATATGACTGATGGGTAAGAAGATGTTAATATAGATGGTGGCGATCAGGCTTCTGCCCGGCTTGGGAAGTTTTTCCGCGCCAGGCAAAGGCGAACCACGGAAAGCCTGCATGAAGGATCTGAAGGCTGCTTGGGAGTCGGTATCGTTGAACGTGGTTTCATTCAGCAGCAGCTGCAGCAAGCCCTGATGTCTTGTCCGGTGCAGCAGGCCAGCCAGTGCGAAGAGCCGAAAAAGTGGATGGCTGCCAGGACGGATACGGAACAAGCGCCATTCGATAGGCAGTTTCTGCGCGTAAAAAATCTGCTCTTCGTAGTTGCTGTGGATCAGATGATAAACTGCGCCATCCAACTGACGGGGGCATTTATCCAATAAACCGCTGGCGCAAGTGAGGATGGCCACCAGCTGCAGCGCGGTCAGGCCATCCGACTGCCAGTCCCGGATCTGCTGGAGCGGCAGAGCCTGAGCCAAACTGAGCATGTTCTGCTTGTTTTTTTCGTAACCCAGCGCTTCCATGATTCCTTCGTAGAGCACCTGGTCAAAGCCGCTCATCAGAAGCGCTGCGTTGAAACGGCGTACTTTGTTGCGGAATCTGCGCAAGCCCCAGGCAGTAAGAGTGCTGACCAATGTGTCGTTGTCGATCGCCGAAAGCAGGTCGCAGTAGTCGGCAGGGTTTGCATCTGGTGTGAATGTGGCTTCTTTTAGCAGTTTGCGGATCTCATCGCTCAATTGATCCTTAAGTTCTAGGATCTCGACCGTTTCGCCGTTTTCCTTGATTGTGCGTATCTGATTGCCAGCATTCATTACCACATGCAGGATTACCTTGTTGTAGTGGGGATCATCGTGATGTTCGTGTGCGATCCAGTCATATCCATTGATATGTATCTCCACGTCTCCCTGTTGGATTTCTCCGTTCAGGCTGATGATCGCATTGTGAAAATCCGGACCCCGGTCGGTATTGAATTGCCCCTGATAACTGACTTGCAGATCTTGTCCGCTGACCGTTTTAAGCGGTGTGAGCAGATGTCCCGCATCCCAGATATGATAGAGGAATCTCTCGTCCAAGCGTTCACCCGTCAGTAATAGCGGTTCAGCGTCCAATAACGCTGATTGGCGGAGGCCGAGCGGTAATAGTTATGAGGTGTGAAATCCAATGGATTTGTCAATACTGATACCAGTTGCATGGAGCGTTGCCGGTCAAGATTGGCACAGCCTGTGCCAAAGTAATGTAACGAGGCAGTCTGGATGCCATAGATGCCCTTGCCCCATTCCACATAGTTGAGATACAATTCCAGCATCCGCTTTTTAGTCATCACGAGTTCCATGATCAGGGTCACCTGCACTTCCAGATATTTGCGCAGATAATTGCGGTCAGTGGTGAGAAAGATCGTGCGCGCGACCTGATTGCTGATCGTGCTTGCTCCCATGCGGATCTCGCCAGCCCGGTTGTTGCGCCTCCAGGCCTCTTTAATCATCCTCCACTCGAAACCGAAGTGTTTGTAGTAGTTACCATCTTCCAGCGCGATCACCATATTAACCGTGCGGGGCGGTATCCTTTCGAGGGCAGCGTACTCACGTTTATGCCAATCGTATCCACGGATCAGGTAGCGTTGTAGTATCAGGGGGGTGACTGGCGGATTGAGGTAACTGTAGAGCAAACAGAAAACCGCGATGACAGCCCAGAAATAGAGATGGGCAAAGAACAGAAAGCGCAGGAGGCGGACAATGAAGCTGCGTTTCTTCTTCATCAGTATGTTAAAAGTAGGGATGCATCAGCAAATGCGTCCGGCTCAGAATTCATCTCCTGCGGCAAAGCCAGCAGTCCAGCCAGGCAGTGCTGCAAATGGCGATAGGTTTTATTCCTGAGACTGGCATTTATTGACAAAGGCTGCCACTCTGGCTTTGCGGCGCGAGGCTGTGCGCTTGTGAATCACTCCTTTCTTGGCAGCTTTGTCCAATTGGGAGTAGATCTTGTCCAACAACGCCTGCTTATCTTCTTGAGGCAGGTCGGTGCGCAGTTGTTTGTCCAAAGTGCGCAGTGTGCGTTTGACATAGTTGTTGCGGGCTTGGCGCTTGGCATCGGTCTTCATGCGTTTGAGCGGTGATTTGTGCTGGGGCATTTTATCCTCTTGTTACGTTAATCATTTGTAGCCAAGATATATCAGCCCCTTTTTTGTCAACCCTTTTTTAGTCCGCGCAGCTGCTCAATCAGTTTAAATGCCTGGTTGTGAGAACTTAAGGTTGACAAATCTCGCTCTTGCCGGGGTAAACGACTCTGTTGCCAGACTTGGTGCAAATCTCTTAGATACGCGGCAGCTGCATCCGTTTCGCTGGAGTCAAAACAGGCTCCAGCCTGATACATATTGATCAAGCGCTCTGCCTCGCTCCCGTGCGGTCCCAGGCAAAGAATGGGTCTGCCGCTGGCCAGATACTCGAATAGTTTGGTGGTCAGCATACCCTCAAAGCCCGGATAATAGTTGATCAGAAGCAGCAACACCTGAGCCGTCGCCATTTCCCGTAGCGCTTGCTGATGTGGGACGAAATCGGTACAGCGATACCTGTCGTGCAGTTTGTGTTCCAGCAGATCTCTCTGATGTGAGTTAAGTGCAGTGCCCACGAGTTTCAAACAAAACTTCTGATCCTTCATGGCCAAGGCAATGATCTTGGCCAGCTGGGTCAGATCTTGCCCTTCGGTGATGCTGCCCACGTACTTCAGCTGCAGGCCCTCTGGTTGACGCGATAGGCTTTTTTCGCATCGCAGGAATTCCCAACACCTGGCGTCGTAGCCGTTGTAAATGACGCTGTTGTTGCGCGTCGGCAATTGATTTGCCAGATGCTCGGAAACCACGATGTTTAAATCCGAGGTCTGTGCTACCCTCCTTTCCAGATGTTTCTGCCAGCGCAGACTCCAGGGCGCAGGAGGGTTGAGGCGCAGATAATAGATAGTGGTCCAGGGATCGCGCCAATCAGCCACCCAGGAGAACCGGAAGCGGCGCTTGAGCTTGAGTCCGATCAGATGCGTGGAATGTGGCGGTCCGGTCGTGACAACCGCATCCACCGGGTTCGATCTTAGATATGCCACTGCCGCCTTATAAGCATTAGGATTCCAAACACGCCTTAGATCTGGGACGACCAAGTTTACCCGCAACCAGACCAGTAGTTTACCCCACCAACCGAAACTTGCTGTCGCGGCCAGATTGCCATGCGGGAGAGGCTCATTTTTCCTTGACAGGAGGCTCCAGAGTTTGCCCCAGCGGGGCGCGCGTGCCCGCAGCACCTGGACGGAGGGCGGCACTATCGCCGCCAAGCTGGCGTCAAGAACGGGGTAGTCGCCATCCCGGGTGGTCAGTACGGTGACTTTAAAACCGTTCTCCACAAGATCCGGCAGCCATTTCAGCCAGCGTTGTACGGCCGCCCCACCGCAGGGAGGAAAGTAGTACGTGATCAGCAGCAGGCGCATCAGGAGTCCAGGATCAGTTTCGCCAGCCGGGACCAGGAAAATCGTTCTTTATAAGCGGGTATATTGACGCTCATCTTTCTGTCCAAACCTTGCTCGAACAGCAGAATGATCGCTCCGGCCAAGGCTTCGGGGGAATTGGGCTCGACCAGGAGACCTGTCTTGCCCTCGCTGACGTATTCGCCCAAACCGCCGACCCGGGAAGCGATCACCGGCTTATTGAAACTATACGCAGTGGCGATGACGCCACTTTGCGTGGCGGTGGTGTAGGGGAGTACGCAGGCCTGGCAGCGCCTGAAGAAACCGGCGACCTCCGCTTCGGCGATATAGCGGAAATGTAGTTCCACCGAGTCCGTCAGATCCAGCTTGCGGATCAATTCAAGATACCTGCGCGCACTGCCATAGACTTCTCCGGCGATGATCAATCGCAAGTCAGGGAT
>CAYXEF010000014.1:34558-37024 GCA_964463825.1 uncultured Candidatus Cloacimonadota bacterium
AGCGGTCGAACAGCATTTTGCTGAGAAAATCAGCTCCTGGCCAGTGTTCGTGAAAATCGACGTTATGCGCCAGGCAGATAAGCCGGGCTCCCCTCAGCCTCTGGCAGATCCAGGTGTAGGACGGTGCGAACCAAGGTAAAAAATAGGAAACGATGACGATATCCGGCTTCCAGGCTTGAATTCCGCGCACCCCTTTATTCCAAGTCAGGGGCTGATAAGGCGTAAACAGCCTTTCGACCGGAATCTCCGGCAAGGTGGAGAACTCAGTGGTCTGTTTGGCTCCTGGGAATAGCAGCTGTGGGTATTGGCGATGGAAGCTGAACATCCTGATTTCTTTACCTTGGCGCTGGTATTCCAGTGCGAGCATCAGGGCAAATTGAGTGATGCCGCCGCGAAAAGGCGGGGCGGGTCCCAACAGGGCGATCCGCGTCGCGCTCTCTGCCATTGTTCTCAGTTCCGTCCCTGCTGGAAGAAGCGTTTTACCACATCCGCATCCTGATACTTGCCAAACAACGCCATCAATTTGAGCCGCACTTTCACGCCCTTGAGGTCGCCGGCCAGGATGCAGCCGAGTTCGGACAGATACTTGCCACCGCCTTCATAGCCGTATTCGGAGAGCACTCTGCCGGTATAGGTACGCGAACTGATAACTACCAACACACCTCGCTCCAGAGCGGCCTGGATGTCCGGCAATAGAGATTTCGGTACATTACCCCGGCCGAAAGCCTCGATTACGATCGCCCGGGCTCCGCTGTCAACAGAAGCCCGGATATACCGGCCATCCATACCGGAGACCGCTTTGATCAGGTCGATGCGGGTATCGATCCTGTCCGTCCACACGCATTCGCGAAACAGAGCGCTGCGGTGATAGACGATGGCGTCCGGATCCACGCTGCCCAGTGGGCCGTAACCCACGGAACGGAAGGCGTCCACCTTGCCGGTGTCAGATTTGACGACGTCCCGAGCCGTGTGGATCTCGTCGTTCATCACCACCAACACGCCTTTGTCGACGGAGTCATGATGGCTGGCAACCCTCACCGCGCCAATGATATTGCGTGGTCCGTCCAGTCCGATGTCGCTACCGCTGCGCATGGCGGCTGTGAACACCACCGGTTTGCGCGTCGTCAATACCAGATCGCAGAGGAATGCAGTCTCTTCCAGCGTGTCCGTGCCGTGTGTGATCACAACGCCGTCGTAATCGATGATCTTAAGGTCGATTAGTTTCGCCAGATCCAGCATGATCTCCGGGGTTATGTAGGGACTGGGCAGATTCAGGTGGTCAAGCACCTCGATCTTGGCGACGCTTTCCAATTGGGGAAACTCACGCAGGATCTCGGCCAATTCGGAGCTCGGCACGATGCCCAGCGAGCCTTTGGCTTTCATGGAAATGGTTCCACCGGTGAGGATGATCAGTATGTTGCGATTCATGCTCCCTCTATTATTAATACCTATAGCGGATGGGATCGCTCAGGCCAGCTTCGGCAAAAGCCCGCAAGCGCAAGCGGCAACTGGCGCAGACGCCGCAGGCGATCTCATTGTGCACGTAGCAGCTCCAGGAAAGTTCGAACGGCACCTTCAATTCTCGACCCAGCCGAACAATCTCCGCTTTGCTCAAATGCAGCACCGGCGTAACGATACTTATCGGAAACTCATTCCGCGTGCCGGTTGCGACCGCCGACTGATATGCTGAGAAGAATACGGACCGGCAATCCGGATATCCACTGCTGTCCTCTTCCACGGCTCCAATATAGATGGCTCCCGCGCCGATCACCTCCGCCCAAGCCACGGCTGCGCCTAAAAAAATGCCATTACGGAAAGGGACATAAGTGGCGGGGATGTGGTCTTTGGGCTCCTCTTCAGGCACGATCAGAGAGAGATCGGTCAGGGCGGAACCGCCGATCTCAGCCAGCCAGGGCCAATCCAGCACCATGCTGCGCCGGGGCCGGAGATGCCCGCACAAGGCATTAAAACTCTCCAACTCGCGTTCCTGGGTCCGCTGACCGTAACTGATATGCAGCAGATTGATCTCCCGGCAGTCGCGATTGGCCACAGCCGCAGTCACCAAACTGTCCATACCGCCACTGACCAGGACAATGGCACGTTCATGCTCAGCTATCATCATCCTTCCTTATGTTTGCTACCTCTCTCTGCGCAAGTGGATTTATGTCAAGATTTGTCTTGTTCTCCGTATGCCAAGAACTCTGCGAAGCTCCGGCAATGATCGGGATTCTGGGTTTCCGTGTAAACATTCCGTTCGTTATTGCGAGTCGCTGTTTCATAGCCGGATTTCGGCCATTCGGTCTGTCTCATCGTTGCTGAAGAGTATGTGGCTCAAGTATGGCAGGATAGGGAGGCAGGTCCGTATCATCCTAAACTGAAAATATGGGTGGGCGAGACAAGATTTCGCAGTTATTATATCTATGTCATACAACAAGATTCGGTGTTGACGCCATGATCTTATGGGAT
>CAYXEF010000015.1:0-11548 GCA_964463825.1 uncultured Candidatus Cloacimonadota bacterium
AGCCGTCGGAGAGCAGGGTCGTGCTGGCGGGCAGCTGGAAGTTCACGGTGGTGGTCTGTCCGGTCACCACGATCACGCCGGATTGGGTGACGGAGGCGTAGTTCGGGTGGCTGGCGGTCACATTCCAGGTCCCGGCGACGACCTGCATGCTGTAGGCGCCGCTGGTGTTGGTGGTGGCGGTCACAGTGCCGCAGGTGACGGTGGCGCCGCTGATCGGGGCGTTCTGCATATTACGCACGATGCCGGCGATGGTGCCGATTTGGGTCACCTTGGGCAGGGCGTTGGAGAAGGCCGCGATGGATTGGGCGCCGCCGGTGTAGATGGCTTTGACGGCCCATTTGTAGGTGCCGTCGGGCACGGTGCCCCAACCGGTATCCTGCCAGGCGGTGGCGGTGATGGTGTCGGGAGTGAGCTGGCTCCAGGCGGTCTCGTTGCTTTCCTGTCCCTGCAGCAGACGCCAGACCTTGTAACCGTTAAGCACACGGTCGTTGATTTCGTACTGGCCGGGATAGGCGGAACGGATCTCGTAGGGGGTCAGATCCACAACCGCTGTGGGAGCTGAGTAGCCGACATAGCCCTGCAGATTCCAGTTGTAGTTGAGGGCGTAGTCGGTGGCCATGCTGTGCCAGGTACCCTGGAAGAAGATCAGGTCGCCGAAGCCGACCACGGCGGGACCGGCATCGCAACCGGCAGGATAGCCGCTCGTGGCTACTACATTGTAACCGAACCACAGTTCCTCGGCGCCGGTGATGGCAACCGGATTGGCGAGTACGATGGTGTTCCATTCGCCCAGAGTGGCAGTGAAGGGCTGGTGGACCACCTGGGTGCCGGAATTCATGGCGCTGCCGCCGGTCCAGACACGCACCGCAAAGGTGGCTGCCTGGGCGGGGAAGCACTTCACGGCGTGCAGGCTCATGCCGATGTAATCGGTCAAGTCAGCGGCCTGGAAGCGCACTGCGACGTCAAACTCCGCCGCGCCGCCGGTGCCGATGCTGTCATCGTTCTCGCCGTTGTCGTAGCCGATCCATTCGCCGCCGGCCGTGCCGGGTTCCATCCAGGTGATGTTGACCGTGCTGGCGTTGGCTTCCACAGCCTGGACAGCTCCGGGCGGCAGGGTGATCTCGGTCAGCACGAAGTTCTGCGTCGTGGTTTGCAGGCCGACGATGACCACGCCGTTTTGCGTGGCGGTTTGATAACCGGTCTTGGCGCAGGTGACGTTGTAGGTGCCGGCATAGACGCTGAAGTTGTAAACGCCCTGGGCGTTGGAGGTGCCGCTGTAATCGCCGGCAGTGATGGTGGCTCCTGCGACCGGGATGTTGGTGCCGAATTCGGTCACGGTGCCGGTCAGGACGCCCATCATGCCTTTGTGGATCTCGTTGGAGAAGGCGGCATTGGACATGACGTTGTTGGTGTAGACTGCCTTGACGGCGAATTTATAGACGCCGGAAGGCAGCGGACCCCAGGCGGCGTCCGTATAGGTGGTGGCTGTGATATTGGTGGGGGTAAGCTGAGTCCACAGGGATTCGTTGCCCTGGTTGGCAGCAAGCAGGCGGTAGACCCGGTATCCCAGGAGCACGCGTTCGGGATTGGTGGGCATGCTGACCATGAGGGAGGGTTCCTGCAGCCTGGGGTTGTCCACCATGGCGCGGCTGGCCGGTAGTCCGGGCACTACAGTGCCGGATACCCGGAAGCCTGCGTTGGCGGCGCTGCGGGTGGTAAGCTCGCTGGCTGGGAAGCTGATCATCTGGGTCGGGGTGCCGATCACGACATCATCGATGAACCAGACATACCACATGCCGTCGTTGGAAGGCGGATCATCCGCGTGCCAGGCGATCTTGATCGGCTGGCCGGCATAGGCGCTGAGGCTGACGTTGATCGGAGTGGCATAGTAATTCCAGCCGCCGGTCAGGGTGCTGGCATCCCAAAGCGGAGTCCAGGTAACGCCGTTATCCGTGGAAACCTTGACGTAGTAGTGGTCGCCATTGGTGCTGCCGAAAAAGACGTAGCTCCAGAAATTGACGGTGGCGTTGGGCGGGCAGGTGAATTGCGGAGTGATGAGCCATTCGTCCTGATGGTTGTAATCCCACCACATCGCTGCCTGCCAGTCTCCACCATGCGGGGGCACAGCAGGAGTCAGGGCAACGGTCCCGACCTGGCACCAGGTGGGGTAAACGCCGGTGGTGCCGGCGGGGCCGGTGTTGGTGATGATCTGGGTCCAGTCGGTGGGCGGGAAAGCCGTTCCTTCAAAGCCTTCGGTGATGCCGACGGCATTGGGGTTGGGCGGTTGCCAGGTGACGGTGCACTGAGTGAAATCAGGTGTTTCCGCCGCCACGACTCCGTAGGGCGGATAGGCCATTTCGTTGACCACGATGTCGCCCATATTCACGTTGGTAGTGCCGACGACTACCTGACCTGTCGCCTGCTGGTATCCGGTGGCGGTGGCGACGTACTGGTAGGTCTGGCTGGCATAAACGTTGGGGATGGTGAAGATGCCGCTGGCATTGGTGGTGGCGCTATAGGGCTCATAACCGCTGAGTGCGAGGGTCGCGCCGGCGATGCCAACGGTGGGCTGGTCGCTACCCACGATGCGGCCGGTCACCTGGACCTGCGGCAGCTGGGTAAGCGTGAAGTCCTGGGTTACAGTCTGGTCTTCGATCACGGTCACGGGGTGGGTGACTACGTTGTAACCGTGTTTGGTGGCGCTGACCTGTTGCAGGCCCTCGGCCACATACGGGAAGTTGTAGGTGCCGGTGGCGGTGGTGGTGTAGGTCAAAGGCGTACCGGCCACGGTGACCGTGGCGCCGGAGAGAGGTGTGGTTCCTTCATACACGGTGCCGTTGACCGCGCCCAAGCCGTCGGTGATGAACATGAAGGTGGTCTTGGGGAACATGGCCTGCGGAGTCGCCGCGGGAGGATTCGCCGGATCGAAGGGCGTGCCGTCCGCATAGGCGTTGCGGGTGCGTGAAGCAATGGTGCCGGTCTGGGTCACGAACAGGTCCGCGGAGGAATAGTATTGAGTGTCCATCGGACGCTGCACCATCACCACCAGGTTGCCGCCGCCATAGGCGTAGGGCGGGTTCAGGGTGATGAGGATGTTGTTCTGACCGCTCGGATAGTTGACCGTGCTGTTGTAGACCTGGGTCAGCTGCGTGGAGGAAATCCAGCCCGCGGCCAGGTCTGTCTGAGTGGTTTCGCCCACCCAGATGTTGGTCGGCATGTTCGGCAGGTTGGTGGAGAAGTTGTTGTAGAACTGGATGCCGGTCAGCAAGCCACCAATGTTCAGTTCGTTGGAGAGATAGACCGTCTCAAACAGCGAGTTCATATAGAACATATCCACCGGCATGCGGCCAGTGCTGCCGCCCTGACCCACGGTCACGGCAACGACGCCCTGAGCCTGGACGACGACTGGATAGTTGGCGGTCTGGTTGTTCGTGGCAATCTCGTCGCCGGCCAGTTCGACCTTGCCATAGAGGTAAGTGGGGCCGGTGGCGGTGGGGGTCCAGGGAATTGAGAACTGCAGGGTTTGCAGGGAGTTGATCGTAGTACCGGCGACGGAGCCGAGCTCGACGTTCCCTTCCTTCATCAGTTTCACCGTGTAGTTGGTCTGGACCGCGGTGCCGTTGTTTTTGACCGTGATCACATAATCGGTGGGGGAGCCGACGCTGGGCGTGGTGTTGCCAGTGATGGAAAGCGCGCCCATGTCGTTGACGATAGCCTGACCGGTGTAGAAGATCGTGGTCTTGGGGAATTGGCCGGACAGCGTGGCTCCGGTGGGCGGAGCGGCTGGGTCGTAGGTCGTGCTGTCGCTATAGATGTTGAGGGCACGGTTGGTGCCGATGGTCTGGGCTTGGAAGTTGTCCATGGAGGAGTAATAAACCGCATCCATGGGACGGTTGACCATCATCACCAAATTGCCCGGGGTGTGCATATAGGGCGTCTGCAGAGGGATGGTGATGGTGTTGGCGCCGGCGGGATATTGCACCACGCCATCAAAGACCAGGGTCAGCTGCGTGGAGGGGATCCAGCCGCCGCTCAGGTCCTGTTGGGTGGTGGAGCCCAGCCAGATCTTGGTGGCGCCGTTGGGCAGGTTGGTCGTGAAGTTGTTGTAGAAGGCCAGGGAAGTGATGGTTCCGCTCACGAAGCCCAATTCATCGGACATGAACAGGCATTCATGAAGGGAGTTCTTCCAATAGAAGTCCATCGGTACACGGGCCAGCTGGCTGCCGTCGCCGATGGTAACGGCCTGGACGCCGGCGGGCTGGACAGCCACTGGCAGGTTTGGCGTCTGGTCGTTGGTGGGATTCTGGTCTCCGGTCAGGATTACCTTGCCATAGAGGACGTCGGGTCCGGCGACTGCGGGAGTCCAGGGAATGGTGAAAGTCAGGATCTCGCCGGGCTGGATGGTGGTGCCGTTGACCGAGCCGATCTCGATGGCGGCGCCGCGGTAGAGTTTGACCTGATAGGTGTTCTGCGGAACTGAGCCGCGGTTGCGGACCGTGATGGTGTAGGTGGAGGCGATGCCCACTGTGGGAGTGGTGCTGCCGGTTAATGACAGGGCCGCCAGGTCGTTGGGAACGGCGACCACGGGATTGAATTCATAAACCGTGCCATCGCCGGGATAGGTGCTGATGGTAGTATTTTCGGCCGTGGAAGACACCGTGGCAGGGGGGCCGGGGGTGACGCTGTAATACCAGCCGGCACCACCGGGGGCCATGTTGATGCCGATGGAGGCCGAAGCACTGGACGGCGTGCCGGTGGCAGGCCCGTAAATGAATTTTACCGCGCCACTCTCATAAATCTGCACCTGGAAGTTGAACGAATTTGTCGCGAAATAATTCCATTGCAAGCCGGAATACTGGATTGTGAACATGCGGTTGGGGGCAGTGCCGGTCATCAAATACTGGCAATTGCCGGTGCTCAGGCTGCAGTCGTCCCAAAGTGGCGCCAACACAGGGCGGTAGGACGTTGAGGCCAGGGCATTGGTCAGGTTGCTGCCGGTCTGTGTACCGCCGAGATCGACCCAGCCGTTGGAGGAGATTTTGACCTGCGAAATGGTCGCATCTCCGTAGGGGAATGTGAATCCCAAAGGAATGGCCGTCGCGGTGAACGAATCGTCGCCCGATATGCCCGCATCGGTTCCAGTGATGGGGGTGTAAGTCCCGGTCGTCGCAGTGAACGAGTAATACTCGTCAATGGTGGCCCAGGACAGACATACTGTGATTATCATCACGAGCAGTAATGATAGTCGCTTCATAGGTTTCTCCTTGTTTCCCAGTTTATTGTAGGGTTAGTTATCACCTAGTTTCGGATGGACAGGACCCTGGATCGGGATGCCTCATCCGGGTTTCAATCTTTGAAGACAAAATGCCTGACGGGATATCGCCAAGCTGCATTGATAAAACACTCTATACGCTGAATACGGATTGCACCCGTTGCATGTCCTTGTTTACTGTAACTGGAATCCTGTCAAGGAATAATTTGCCGCACATCTGCTATACCCAAAGCTGATCTTGCGCATGGTTCACAGCTTGTGCTTGAGGGCGTGATAACCTGATGTGCCGCAAGTTTCTGCCCGCCCAGCCCTTGCCGGCTGCCAGCTGCTATGCCTCCCGTCGACTTCCGCTTGGCCTCTCCTTGGTTGGGCGGGAAGTGGAGGGGAAGTATATGGGAAGCAGAGCAGCTGGCAGTCAGGGGCGAGTCCGCGGGTCGTAAAATAAGTGGGCATTGGCAATCATGTCTGAAACAACTGCAGGGTCGATGTTATCAAAGCCAGCACCGGCCAAGTATCCTGGTTCAGATGTCTGCGAAGCGCTCCATCAGGATGCGGCCGCAGCTTTCGCAGAAGTTGACTTTGCGGCGCATCTGGAGTTCGATCTGGATCTGTGGCCGGATCACGAATCCGCAGCCGCCGCAGGCTCCGTTGAGGGCGTAGACGACAGCGCAGTTGTTTTTATTCTTGATCATGTTGCCGTATTGCCGCACCAGGTTTGGGGGCAGGGTGTGGGCGAGCTTGTTGCGTTCGGCGCGGATGGTCTCGATCTCGCTTTCCAGAGAGGCGATCTTGTCCCGCAACTCGCCTTCCCGGGCGCGTTTGGCCTGCTCGGCGGCTTCGAGTTCGGCCTTGTCCGCCTCCACCCGCTTTTTCAGCTCGGCGTCGGAATCCATCAAGCCCAATTCCTGGCTTTCCAACTCGGAGATCTTATCCTTGAGATAGACGATCTCGCTGTTGAGGGCCTTATATTCTTTGTTGGTCTTAATCTCGGAGAGTTGGGTGGAGTACTTTTTGATCTGTTCGTTGAATTGCTTGCCGTCACTCTCCAGAGAGCGGAGTTGCCTCGCCAATTCTGCCCGTTCGCCTTCGCTGCCAAGCAGGTTGGCGGTGGCTTGGTCGACACGGGCAATGAGTTCGTTGAGTTGGGCTGGCAATTCCTGCTGCAGGCGTTTGAGAGCGCCGATCTGGTCGTCCAGGCGTTGCATGCTGGCCAGGGTGCGAAGTTGTTCCTCCATCTTTACTCCTTGAATAAGAGGCTGATGTCCAGGGATTTATAAGAATGGGTGAGGGCGCCGCTGGAGATGTAGTGGACACCGGTGGCGGCGATTCTTTTGATATTGGCGGCTGTCACGCCTCCCGACACTTCCAGCTCCACTTTGCGGCCGAAGCGGCGGACACAGGCCCGGATCTCGGCCAAGTCCATATTGTCGAGCATCACACGGTCCACTCCGGCTTCGACGGCCTCGGCGAGTTCCAGGATATTGGTGACCTCGACCTCGACCTTGTGGGCGGTGTTGTGCAGTCTGACACGTCGCACGGCCTCTGAGATGCCTCCGCAGGCGCGGATGTGGTTCTCCTTGAGCATGATCATGTCGAAGAGGCCGAAACGGTGGTTGAAACCGCCGCCCACGCGGACGGCGTATTTTTCCAGGCCGCGCAGCAGCGGGGTGGTCTTGCGTGTGTCCAAAAGGCGCGCACGGGTACCCTCCAGCTCAGCCACCATGGTGTGAGTGAGAGTGGCGATCCCGGACAGGCGTTGCAAAAAGTTCAGGGCGGTGCGCTCCGCTTGCAGGATGCTGGCCGGATTGCCCTCCACACGCATGATCTCCTTGCCCCGGCCGATTTTGTCTCCGTCCTTGCGGTAGAGGGTGATCCGAAGTTTGTTGTCCACAGTCAGGAACACCTCCCGGGCGATTTCCACACCAGCCAGGATGCCTGACGCCTTGGCAATCAGGAACGCCTGCTGGGAGCCGGGTTCCAATTCCAAATAGCGGGTGGTGATGTCTCCGCTGCCAAGATCTTCCTCCAGGGCCAGACGAATGATCTCACCGGTCGTCACACAATCCCCCGATAAAAAAAAAGCATCTGCGCGGGGCAAATGCTTTATCTCTTTTTACATTGCTTTCTTTTACACTTATCTGCTTGTTGTGTGAACACATATGCGATTATTCCTCTATCTTGTTTCCACTTGTCAGACAAGGCCAAATCTGTCAAGGATTTTCGGCCTGGGCGGGCTGTGATGGGGTTTGAGAAGCGTCTGCGAGAGTAAAAACATTGACGGAATCGCGCTTCGTGGCAGGCTGGCATCCATGTTGCGCCTCCTGAGCCTGGGAACCGGAATCCTGCTGCTGCTCGCAGCCGGCGCGTCCTGCGCGTCCACGCGGGGCAACGTCTATCCCCTGCCTGCCGGGTATTTGCGTCAGGCAGAGCTGTTCGCGCGGCTGCAGAAACTGCTGGAGATCACCCCCGGACTGGCAAAACTGCATGTGATCGGTTTCAGCGGCACGGAGAATCTGCCGCTCTACGCGCTGGAGATCGGACGAAAAGAGGCTTCGCGGGCAGCTCTGATCATCGGCCAACATCACGGCGACGAGGTGCTGGGGCTGGAGTTATCGTTGGCTTGGGCTGAAACGCTGCTGCGCGGATCAGGATCGGATAAACAGATCCGGGAAATCCTGCGCCAGTGGCGGTTTTGGATCGTACCCACCGTCAATCCGGAGGCCTGGCGCGTGGTGTCAGCCGGGTTGCTGCGTAACAAACGTAAGAACAACCGCGACACCGATGGGAACGGAGTATTGGATCTGCACACCGACGGTGTGGATCTCAACCGCAATTATCCCGTGTTTTGGGACGCAGATCTGGATTTGCCAACCACGCATCCCAACTACAAAGGCAGCGCCCCGGCCTCCGAGCCCGAGATCCAGGCTGTGTTGGCCCTGGCACAGAGACAAGCCTTCGACCTTGCCATTTTCTATCATAGTTCAGCCTCCGGAGCCTACAGCGAAAAGATCTTTTTGCCGGCTCTACGGCATGGGGAACTGGGTTTGAGGCAAAAACACTCCGCCCTGCGCGAACTTGCCCTGCTGTATGCCTCTCAGCTGAAACGGGACTATCAAAAAGGCACTTACGAGGTGGGCTCGCAGCCGGGATCGCGCGTGGGCAATGCCCGGAACTATTTTTTCCACCTCCAGGGCACGGACGCTTTTCTGGTGGAACTCGGCGGCATCAACTCCGACGGCATCAGCGTGATCCATCCCCCCGCTTCACGCAGGGACAAAATCCTGACCCGGCATGTCCGGGCATTGACCCGGTTGTTTCATTCCACGCTGCAGGACTGAGACCGCGGGCTTACTCCGGCAGTTTGTCCCACAGCCCTTCGTAGTACTGCCAGCCAGCCTCACGGCGAACCAAAGTGACCGTGCGCAGCGCGTTGCGCGGATCGGCAGCCATCAAATCCCGCCATTGGGATGAGTAGACCAAGTTATCAGCCGAAGAGGGCAAATCCACCTCGGAATGCAGCCAGAGGAAGGCTTGGCCAGCCGCACGCAGTTTCTCGGCCAGGCGGATGCTGTTTTCCTGGTTCGGATGCCCGATCAGCACCGTGTTCCACGCAGCCGTGTCCACGCTTTCCAGGACTGCGAGCAATTCCGGAGTGGCGGCTGCCCATTTGCGGGGATACTCGCGCAGAGCGAGTTCCAGGCTCAGGCTGTCCTGCGCGCAAACATCCAGGTGCCGCATCTGAAAAGCTGTCTGGCTGTCGGAGACCCGGTATCCGGCCTTGAGGTAGTATTCGCCCTTGGGCACGCTGATCGTGTAACGCCCGGCCCCCGTCTCGCGGAACTCCTGATCCAGCCAATAAAAAGCGCCGTTCTGAAAGCGGCAGAGGCTGAGGTTGGACTGCAAGCCGGAGAGCGGGGCTCCGCCTGTGTCTGAGGCTAAGACCATGATGCTGCAAAAGGCCTGGCTGTCATCCACATCGGCTTCCGGAGCGCAGCGTTTGAGGTCGTAATAGCCCCATTGCCCATTGTCGTATTGCACCCAGATCAGGTTCGGCTGGCGCGTGAATTCAGCCGGTACGCCGTTGGCGCGGGCCAGTTGGACCGCCATGATCCTGTATTGGACAGAGTTGAGGTGTTTGCGTCCCGCCGCGATATGCAAAGGCAGCAAGCCCTGCAGGGCTTTGTCAGGGGCGATCCGGTATTTCCTTTTGAGCCAGTTCATCGCCCTGTTCAGCCGTATCAGACGCGTATCGCCCTTCTGGACAAAGGAACGTGGATACATGGCCCAGGCTCCGCCAGAGCTCTCGTACGGCTGGGACAGTTCCTCGTAAAAGACCGTGGGGGCTATAACGCTGGCCAGATCCTGCGGTGAAAAACGCTCCCGCATCAATTGGTAATGCCGGTACAACGCTTCCAATTGGCGATCTTCCGCCTGCCACAGGAACTTGGGATCCAAATACTGTGGCTCGGTGCTAAGCACAAATTCCAGAAACTCCGGGTTCAGATCAGGGACTCTTTCCAGAAAGCCGTTGAGATTGGGATAATTGCCGCGTGAGGCTGAAGCAAAGGCGCAGAGCAGCGAATCGCCCAGTTCGGCCCCACAGTCCTGATAGGACCGGTCCAGATCGTTCCAGTGCTGGCGGGCAAGGCGCACTCCCTCATTCCACACTTCCGGCGCTTGCTTGGGTTGGAAGGGATTGGAGGGATAAAGCAGCATCTCATTTTGATCCAGCAGAGGGCCTTCGGCCAGAATCAGAGAGAAATCCAGCTCCGGAACTTCGCCGGAGGGGATCAACTGCAAGGCCTGTTTGCCGTCCTTGTAGGCGGAAAGGTAGAATGCGCCGCGCCCCGCGCTGAAACTGAATTTACCCTCTGCGTCCGTTTCCAGATAGACCAACGGCCGCAGAGCGTTCCAGTTGTAGACCAGGATCCCCAGGCTGGCCCCGCCAAGGGGCTGGCCTTCCGTGTCCACAGTAGAAACTGAGATGCGGCGGGTCCGTTCGCCGGCGTAGTTGCGGATGGAATTGATCACGCAGTCATAGCGGCCGGAAACCAGCACCTCGTCATGCTCCGCAGGCAGTGATCCATCAGCGAGGATCAGCACCGTTTTGTCTATGAGACCGCTGAACCATGTCTGATCGGGATAATAGGCCGCGTCCATATCCCCGGTGTAGTGCCAGGCGCCGTCCAGCCAGACTTCAGCCCAGGCGTGGTTATTGTCCGTGTGCGGCCACCAGGGCGTACTGGCAGGCCGGGCGGGTAAACCCACTGTCCGCGCAGCCGCCACAAAGAGTATCTGCATTTCCTCGCAACGGCCGAGAATACTTTTTTGCGTGATGTCCAGCGGCGATTGATCGCGCCCGGAGGTGGGTTGAAACTTGAGCCGCCCCACGCACCATTGCGAAACAGCGCGGTAGAGTTCCAATTCATCGGTCGAATGTTCCAGGATCTCGCGCAGCCCGTCATCGAGGAGCGCCGCCCGGTAGGCTTCGATCCGCTCGTCGGAGACGGTCTGGTCGGCCACATAGGAAAGGAAGAATTCGGTGGCCTGGGAAGTCCCGTACCGCGCCAGATAGTCCACGATCTCGCGATAGTTGCTGAGTATGGCCTGAGGCTCAGCCTGGGCGAGGTTGGCATCACTCTCATAGGCCAGCAAATAGGACATCAGGATGTCGTCCTGTTCCCTGAGCAATCTTCTGTAAGCCTTACGCTGCGGGGAGTCCAGCCGCCGCAGGTTTTGCTCTGCCAGTTTATGAAGTTTGGCATAAAGCGTGGGATCGCCCTCCCGGGTGAACGCATCCGGCAGCGCCGCGGCGGTTGCCGCCCACAGCAGCAACAAGAGCAAAACGAGAAATGTTTGTCGGCGAAAGAGTCTCATGGGTGACCTTCCTCTGTGTTTGATGATGTTAACCTATATGGCAGATATTAGTAGAATATACTGTTACACTGCGTTTTCACGGTTTTACCGCTCCGGCGCATGTCACATCACCTTCCCGTCCACCACTCCCCGACTTCCCCCCGGCTTGGCGGGAACTCGACGGGAAGTGGGCAAATTGCCGGGCAGCCAGAAACCAGCGTCGTCCGCGGGAAAAATGAGCTAGTTTTTAGCCAGTTTCAGGATCTTGCCGCTGTGGGCGGATCCGGCTCCGCGCAAGCGCCAGAAATAGATCCCGGGCGCAACGGCGCGGCCTTGGCTGTCCAGGCCGTCCCAACGCAATTCCTGCATGCCTGCAGCAAGTTTTACGGACGGCAGGGCGCGGATCTTCTGGCCTCGCAG
>CAYXEF010000015.1:11648-35723 GCA_964463825.1 uncultured Candidatus Cloacimonadota bacterium
GCCAACGCGAAGGAAGAGGCCAAAGTGGCATAGGTATCGGTGGCATGCAGGATCCCGACCGTATGATCCGGATGTTGCGAGTTGAAAGTGGTAATCAGAGCTTCGGCGTCAGCTGCGTAGGGCACCAGGATCTGGGTGTAGGGGTCGGCCTCATCGTCATAGTCCCAGGCGTAAATATGGCCTTCCTGCGTGGTCTGCAGGCCTTCGATATAGGCAAAGAAATCCAAGGGGGCATGGGTACCGAACTTGCCCCAGAAAGGATCCTCAGGATCCCAGCCCACGTCTCCCTCCAGATAGAGTTTGCCGCCTGCATTCAAATAGGAATTGAGCAGGCTGTAATCCAGCGAATCTGGATTCAGGACATAGGCCGTGTCGCCCCAGCCGAAGAGGCAGAAGACGGCTTCAAACTGGTTGATGTAGTCATAGTCGGGGATCAGCTTATTGGTATAGACTACATTGAAATGTGCCACTTGGTTGAGGGCATTGACGACCGGCAAACCATTATGGTGCCAGGGCTCATAGACCAGGATCTCGCCCTGTGTGTAGTTCTGCTGGCCAATATAGCCCACGGCCGGATCTCCGTAATAGAGATAGGCGTAGACATTCTGCAGTTCCGGCCAGATGATGCCTCCGGCGTCCACGGGATCGCCGAAGAGATAAAACTGGGTGTGCGTGAGATTGGCAAAGGCGAGCGCGGCGCCGCAGGTTTGCCAATTGCGGGTGAAGTTTTCCAGCCAGTGCAGGTTGTAGGAACTGAGCCCGCCCCAGCCGGGATTGCTCCAGCCGAGTTTGTACCATCCGGTGCGGGTGGCGCCCATGGAGGCCACGGCTTTCTTCTGCAGGGCGTATTCCGCGAGGCTTTGCTGGTCGTAGTCGATCATGCCGTTGTAGCAGGAAGCTGCGAAGAGGATGAGTCCGTCCTGATTGGTCAGATTGTCAAAGCTCTGGCGGCCGACCATGTTCATCCAGGTCATTTCCCAGGAATCGGGCAGGCCGTTCTGGTTGTCATCGTTCATCCAGACTTTTCGGGAAGAGGAGGTTGCCGAGCCGTGTGCGCTCCAGTTCAGGATACCGTAACTTTGCGTACTGAGCAGGTTTTTCAAGCCGTCATAGTCCAAGGGGTGATCCGAAGGATAGGAAGGCAGATAGCCGGTCTGCTCGTACATGGTGGTGCATTGCCAGTCGCTGAGCACGGTGGCGCGGGCATATTCCATGAAGGTAGCGCCGTCGGTCTGCAAATACATCGTTTCCGGCTCTCCGCTGTAGTTGAGATAGGCGGCTGGCAGCAGGGCACTGCGTTTCCAAGGAGCGGAAGTCTGCTCGTATGCCACGGTGCGCGTGGCGATCTGCGAGGCGATGGTGGCGCTGTTGGTGGAGATGCGGCCGACAAAGAGCTCCGGAGTGAAATCGCAGAGATAGTCCTGGAGGCCAAAACCGGGTGAGTATTCTCCCAAACGGCCGTCTGAGTCAGTGTCGATGATGCTGCTCAGATCGCCGTAAAAGAAATCGGTGGGGATTGTTTCATAACCGTCTGGCTCGGGAATTACATAGAGTACGGGCACAGTGTCGTGATCGCCCAGTAAAAGCAAATATGTGAAGGATTGCGATGAATATTGGTCCACCAGGTAGTTGCGCAGCTTCTCACCGGGGCTCGCGCCAGGGCTGGAAGCCAGGATAACGGAGATATCGGCAAAGGCGGTGATCAAGCCCTGTCCCTGACGGAACGCCTCCAGAGGAGCGATTGCGGCATAGAGCTCGGGGGTGCCAATGATCAGGTAGTCGTAGTTTTTTGAGTTTGACAGGGCATAGTACTTGTTCAGATCCCCAGGGTTGGCGAAGAAGCCGGACGCTTGGCCTGACGGTGATTTAGACAACTGGACGTAGGTATCAGGAAGATGGTTTGGGAGTAGGTCTGGGGTCATACTCCAGTCTAGGCTGAGCTCCAGTTGACGCCAGCACTGCCAATCCACACCTGTCCAAATTGCCGGCAACACTCTGAACGAGGCGTAACGCACATCGCCCCAGCGATGCAGACCCAGATATTGGACCTGTTCCTGGCGCAATTGCCGATCTGGCGCGGCGAGCAGGCGCTCCTCGTTGTAAAAGGGAGGATTGGTGACAGGTGCGGATCCAACCAAGCGCTCCTGTGCGGTCATTTGATAAGTGAATTGTAGGTCGGCAGCACGGGGTGGCAGCACGATATTGATAGTGCGGATGGGCAACTGGGGATAACCGGGGGCGGAGAGTTTGCCCCAGCCAGCCGGGAGTTCTGTGGCAGCGGGATCGAAGCCGGAGAGATCGACTGTCAGGTTCAGTCCGGCGGCGGCAGCCAGCAGGGGTAAAATCAGCAGCAGTGTTGACAGGGCAAGTTTATACACCGTTTTCCTCCTGCGGGGGCTTGGATTTCGGGTGTTGTGGCCGGTGTTGTTTACGCGGGTTGGTGATGGCGCGGCGGAAGCGCTTTTTCTTATCCTTGTTCATCTTTTCGGTGGCATACTGAATAATCAGGCGAGGAGCGGTTTCCTTGTTCGTAAACAGGAAGTCCTCCACCTCGCGGGGATGAAGTTTCCACAGTTCGCGCAGAAACCATCCCACGCCTTGCTGCACGGCGCGTTCGGTGTCGCACATGAGAGGTTGGATGAAGTCCAGCAGTTCCTGCGCCGACAAGCGGGTACGTTGGTAAAGCATGGTGACCGCTGCCACACGGCGGGTCCATTTGCTGGGAGAACTGAGCCAGCTGGCAAAATCCTCCATGGTGGCTATGTCCAGTTCCAGGAGCACGGGAGTCAGTTTGGTGGCAATGAGATCCGAGTGTGCCCAGTTCTCCACCACATCATCCAGGCAGCGCTTGATTTCATCATAGACGAGGCGGGTGTAGCGGGGCCTGTGCTTCTTAAGCAGGATCAAGGCCAGCGAGCCAAACTCGTATTTGCCGGTGGCGAAGAAATGGTAGGCTAGGGAGGCCAGCTCCGGAACCGTCGGCTCGAAGTTCTGGAAGATTAACTGACGGAGTTCCTTGAGCTGGGCTTCCTCCAGGCCAAAGGCGTCGTAACCTTCGGTGAAGTAACGGGCGTATTTGGCTGCCAATTGGGGGTTCTCGTGGTCGAAGAAATAGGATTCGCAGAAGCTGAAGATCTCCAGCTGACGTTCATCCATCCGGGTGGCGGCTAAAAGAGTGGTCATGTTCTCAACCTCTGTGGGTGTGATTTGTTTGAATCCGGCGGCTGGCCGTCGTCGCGGCCATATCCCAGTCCCTTGCCGGTCACCAGCACTTGCCAGCGGTTAAACATCTGCCGCAGGCGCCAGACCATGGCCCGGGTCGGATTCAGCTGAGCCAGCAGGCGGGATAAAAAGGCATCCCAGTCTGTGGTCTCATGTACGCGGAAGAAACCGGTCGCCTGCATAACCTCCAGCATGTAAGCCTTGATTTTGTCAAGTTCATTTCCACCAACGGACTTGATCTTGCCGTCCGCGCCGCCGTATAGCGAAAAGCGTCGCAACTCCCAAAGAGCGATGGCCACGGCTTGAGCGAGATTGAGCGAGGGAAAGCGGGGATTGGCGTCGATGTGGCAGCGCAGGGGGCAGAGCTCGGCCTCTTCGTCCGTGAGCCCGTAGGTCTCGCGGCCAAAGACCAGGCCCAAGTCCAGATCTGGAACTTGCGCGCAATAACGCGCCATGGCGGGTGGATCGAGGTCGACGGGCTTGTTGCGGCCGACACGGCGGGAAAATGCGATCACACGGTCCAGATCGCCCACGGCCTCCCGCAGCGTTGGATAGAGCGTGGCCTCATCCAGCAAGTGCTCTGAGTGCATGGCCAGGTAGAAATCGTTCTTCTTGGGGACGCTGCCTACGATCCGCAGTTTGGCAAAGCCGAAATTGTGCATGATGCGAGCGACGGCGCCAACATTGCCCTCGTAGACCGGCTCCACCAGGATCACATGGATCATGCGTTCTTGAGAAGTTGACCCAGACGGTTGCCCATTTGCACTACATTGGGATGGGAGTCGGCTTTCCACTCCTGGATGACGCGGCGGGAGACATTGAGAAAGTCGTGTGATTTGTCCCGCATATTGCGTTGGGTATAGATGCTGGCCAATTTACGCAGGGTGGTCCATATGGTCTTGACGCGGTTCTCGTCGGCGTCAAGCAGCCAGCGCCGGATGTTGGAATAGGTCTGTAGCGGGCGTTGGCGGCCAACTTGTGTCAGGATGTGGCTGATCTTTTTTTGCACTTCCTCGCTCTCGTCTTCCAGCAGCTTGCCGATGAAGGTCAGGATATACTGCGGGTTTTTGGGAGCGATGTTTTCCATGCCGTGCAGGGACATGGCGCGCTTCTTTTCGTTGTCCGACTGCGCCCAGAGGGGCATGTATTCCTTCATCACCTCCGGGCTCTTTTTCCACATCTCGAAACAGATCGTTTCACTCTCCCAAGGCACAGACTCGTAGGTCTTGTCCAGGGTTTTAACGATCACTTCGGGATCGGATTGGTGCTTGTAAAAGAAGTAGAAAAGCGCCGTGGCCCGGATACCGTAGAGCCGGTGCTCCAGCATGCGCGAGCAGATGGCGGACAGCGGCCCGGATCCTTCGTAAAGTGCCAGACGCTTGCCCAGTTCCTCGCGCACGAAGTAGTTTGTGGTATTGCCCAGTTCGAAGATTTGTTTCTCAGCCAAGTCTTCTTTGTCCCTGTCCAGATTCTTGAAGATCTTGTCCACATGGGCGTCCATGAGTTTGAATTCGTCAAGTTTGAGCCGGCCGACTTCTTTGATCATAACGACAGCCTCCGGCTTGCGGATGATGGTGTACGTGTCATTGAGTGTTGACTCCGGTATTGATATTACAAAATGCCTGATTACCCTGTGTGTGGTCAAGGATTTTGCCTGTGTTTGCTATTATCAGATTGAGACTAGATAAAAGAGACCCGCTTCAATGTCAAGTTATTTATTGTCTCGGGCTGGATATTGTGCGCAACGTCTGGATTCCGTCAATACCAAAGCCGGTACACCATCCAGATAATGGGGCTGAGATTCAGGCCCACCCAATAGCGGTAAGGAAAGTATTTGTACCAGATCGCCAGGGCGATTAGATTGGCGATCAGCAGCCCCAACAATCCCAGCGTGACTTCACTAAAGGTGAGCCAAGTGAAGAATATGTTTAGTAGGGTAATAATGCCGATGACCGCGATTGTAAGAACAGTGATGTTGCCCGTCATTTGGGGCAGATCCCGCGATTCGTATAGGTTGTAAGCGAGGATCAGCGTGGAAGTCAATGGGATCAGCAGGCTCACGAAGACTTGCCAGTTGATATAGTCAATCAATCTGGCCTTCTTGTCATCCTGGTCGTTTATGCTGTTATGCACAGACGTCTATCTCCTTATGTTGCAATACACTGTCATGCTCGAGACTTAGCCCGGCCATACTAGTATGGTGCTTGAAGCCACGCTATGCGCATTTCCCTGGGGGCTTCGGCTCATGGGTTTTGGCCCAGTAAAAACCCCATCCGCATGCGTCACAACGCAGTGGGAACAGGTGGTAGGCGATCATGAGCAGTTTCGCGCAGGGCTATTTTACACGGCACGCACCATTAGCATTGCTTTTTGGCCTAGCCTCCACGTCAAGCACTTTGTCACGCTCGGTGGTTACACTGTGTTATTGATGTCGGGAACAGGGAACTTCGCAGACAAACCGCAGATCCGTAAAATATTACTTGACGCCGTCTTGGTGCCAAAATATCGTACCAGACTTCCGGGACTTGCGATTGCATCCCATGGACACTGAAACTCACATCTGAGCGCTCAGGAGGAGATATGAAGCATGTTATCCTCGGTTTGGTTTTGCTGGTGCTTATGTTGCAGGCCTGCAGCAGCGGGGAGGAAGGGATCGACCTTTCCGCCTACAAGTACAACGACACCCGCAGATTGGTCCGCTTTGTCCACGCTGCGGCGCAGAAAATGCAGAAAGAAGGGCTGGCCGGCCTGGCAGAATACAAGCAGGAGAATCGCACACAAAGCGATTACTACCTTTACGTGTATGACCTGCAAGGCGTGAACATCTTCCACGCCGGCATGCCGGAACTGGAAAACCGCAACCTGCGCGAAATCAGGGACAAAGACGGCAAACGCACTCTCGAGCTGGTGTTCGAAGCGGTCGTCAATCCGGAGAATCCCCACGGGTGGGTGCATTACACCTGGTGGGAGCCCGGCAAATTCTATCCCGTTCCCAAATCCTCCTGCCATTTCCAGCTACGCCTGCCCGATGGCCGCGATGTGATCATAGGAGGCGGGATCAACTATCCTCTCGAGGAACGGGAATTCGCCCGCATCGCCGTGGACAGCGCTGTGAACCTGATCCAGGCCAAGGGTGATTCCGCGCTGACACTGATCGCAGAAAACGAATCCTCCTTCAACTTCCGCGAGGTGAAAGTGTTTGCCTTCAAAGCGGATGGCTCGATTCTGATCTCCCCCGTGCTGGGCGACAGCCTTTATCAAGCCAATCTGCTCGACTGCACGGACGAAACAGGCCACAGACCTTTCCAGCGCGCCTTGGAACAAATGAGGGACCAGGACCGGGCCTGGCAGATCTTTCTGGCCAAGAACCGCTATGAGCGCAATCTGGTTAAGAAAACACTGTATCTGCGCAGAACCCGCCTGGACACGGACACCATTTATGTGGGCGCGGTCACGGATCTGCCCCAAACCCCCTGAGGAGTTGTAATGGCACGCAAATATGAGTATACCGTCAATGAAGTACCGCCGCTGCCGCATCTTTTGGTGCTGTCTTTCCAGCACGTGATGCTGATGTTTATCTCGATCGGCTTTCCCATTCTGCTGGCCAGCCAGCTAAACGCCTCCCCGGAATTCAGCACTGCCCTGATTACCTTGTCCATGCTGGCCAGCGGGATCGGCTCCATCCTGCAGTCCGCGGGCATCCCCTACATCGGTTCCAAATACCTGTGCCCCAATCTCTGCGGACCATCTTATTTCAGCCTCACTCTGTCAGCCACCTGGATCGGCGGAGTACCGCTGATGCGGGGCATGATCATTCTGGCCGGCGTGGTGGAAATGGCTTTGGCTCCGGTGATCCAAAAGCTGAAACACATCTTCCCCACCTATGTGGTGGGTCTGGTGGTGGCCATGGTGGGCGTGAGCGTGATCCAGGCCTCAGTCGCGGCGATTTTCGGGTTGTCCTTCCGCGGAGACGTGATCAACAACGCGGATATCCTGCTGGGGCTGTTCACTTTGCTCCTGATGGTGGTCAGCAATGTTTGGGGCAAGGGCATCCTTCGCATGTACTGCCTGCTGATCGGGATGTTGATCGGCTGGGTGGTCACCGCCTTGCTGCTTCCGGAATACAGGATCAACCCCGCTGTGCTGGGGAGCAAGCCGTTGTTCGCTTTCCCGACTTTGCTTTCCGGATTCTGGGAGATCAAGTTCAAAGCCGCGATGATCATACCCTTCGTGGTGATCGGCATCAGCGGCTCGCTGAAGACTTTCGGCAATCTGCTGGCAGCTCAGCGTATCTCGGTGCCCGGCTTGGAAAAACCTGATTTCAAGCCCCTGCGCGAGGGCATGATGGCTGATGGGATTTCCACCGTGGTTTCGGGACTTTTGGGCGGCATGGCGGTGGACACTTCCTCCAGCAACATCGGCCTGGCCGGCTCCACCAAGGTGGTCAGCCGCTGGTTGTCCGTGGTGGCGGGCGTTTTCTTCATCTTGCTGGCTTTCCTGCCCCGTTTCGCTCTGCTGCTCTCCATGATCCCCGATCCCGTGTTGGGTGCCGCGATCATCTACTGCGGCTGTTTTATGATCATCGCCGGATTGCAGGAAATGTTCAGCGAAAGTTGGGATATCCGCCGCACCTTCGTGATCGGGATCGCGCTCTTCTTCGGTCTCAGCACGGCATTCCTGCCGGGCCTCTATGCCCGCGCGCCGCATTTTATCCAGTTCTTTTTCACCGATCCCCTGCCCACGGCCACCATCATCGCCGTGATCATGCACCAGTTCATCCACATGGACAAACTGCTCTCTCGCCACAAGGCAGAAGCCTGATCCAGGATAATGGAAATATCTGAACTATTTCGAACTATCCTACGCTGACGGCCAGAGCTAGAGTGAGAATATTTCCTGCTGCTGCACCTTGCGGCTGGTCACAAAGTGTAGTTTCGCCACTTCCGCCAAGCGCCTGAGGCCGTATTTTTCAACAAAAGCCCGGGCTGGTTCCAGCACCCGGGAACTGGCTCCCAAAGGAAATTCCATCCGGTAGTGCCGGCTCATCGCCTCATGCAGCTGCAGGAACTGGTAGCGCGCGATGACCGATGCCGCGGCCACTCCGAGATCGGCCTCGGCTCCTGGACGCTCCACCACCGGAACGCCCACTTCCTTGCTTTTCAATAGCTTCTGCACCTTCTGCGCGCGGCTGAACTGATCCACCAAGATCCCCTGTGTGGCGGGATGACGAAGAAGCAATTCCTGGATCGCCTGGCTGTGCTGCCAGGCCAGGAGGTCGTTCAGATTTTTCTGCCGGCTCTGCATATCTGCTATTATCTCGTTGTATTTCAAGGGTTTGATCACCACGCAGGCAATGCGGTCCGGATAGCGGGAGTAGATCTCGTGGGCGATATCTTTGATCTGATTGTCATACAGACTTTTACTGTCCTTCACCCCCAGCCCGGCCAGTTCCTGCGCGATCTGCGAGTCCACGGCAAAGGCCGCCACCACCAGAGAACCGAAATAGTCGCCCTTGCCGCTTTCGTCGGACCCGATCCAATGCTTCCAGGCATGAAACTGCGGCGCGGATTCGGGCTCGGCGGCGCAGAGGATCCGCAATTCCTCCTGTAGGTCTTGATCCTCCTGATTTGAACGCCCGTTAGCCTTTGGCGCGGGACACAGCACCTTGCTGAGCCCCTTTCTGTCCGAATGGTAGAGATTCAGGGTGGCGTACTGGCCGTCCCGCTGCAAGCGCAGCTGCAGCCCGTGGAGAAGGTCGCGCTGGCTGGCAACGCCGATGCCGCGGCGCGCCAATTCCGGCAACAACTGTCCGAGGAAATCCTCGATCTCTTTGTTCATGCGTATCCTTTATTATATTAGCGCCGGTACATGTACCCTTTGCCGTCAGCCAGATCAATCGGCGGTGGCGGATGACTGGTCCGCCTCTTGTCTACTTCCCATCCACTTCCCGCCAGATCGGGGAGAAGTGAACGGGAACTAAGTGGGAATCGGACTGTCCAGGCGCCGGAGCCGGTTGGGCGAGTGACAATGCAATGTCATTATCTGGTATTGCGATATCAGTGCAGACTGCCGGATTTCTCAATCTCCATTGACTGCTGACTTCTCTATCCAAACCTCTGCGCTTTCGGCCAGCAAATTGTCAATGTCAAAATTTCAATTTGTCCTTGACAGAAATCGGGTTATCTTAAATTTAGCACTCACTTGTTTTGACTGCTAACTTAACAGATTATGACTAAGGAATATGGAGGTAAACTCAAGATGGCAAAACAAATGCTGTATGCACACGATGCCCGCACCGCTCTTAAGAAAGGTGTGGATCAGCTTGCCGACGCCGTGAAGGTGACCCTGGGTCCCCGCGGCAGAAATGTGGTATTGGACAAGAAATTCGGTTCGCCGACGATCACCAACGACGGTGTGACCATCGCCAAGGAAATCGAGCTGGAAGGCGAATTTGAGAACATGGGCGCCCAACTCTGCAAAGAGGTCGCGGAAAAGACCCACGACGTGGCCGGCGACGGCACCACCACCGCCACCCTGCTCGCCCAATCCATCATTGAAGAAGGATTGAAGCACGTCACCGCCGGCGTCAATCCGATGTATTTGAAACGCGGTTTGGAAAAAGCGACCAAGGTCGTGGTGGACAAGATCCACGAGTATTCCAAGACTATCAAGAGCAGCGAAGAGATCGCACAGATCGCGGCGATTTCCGCCAACAACGACCCCGAGATAGGCAAACTGATCGCCGACGCCATGGATTCCGTGGGCCGTGAAGGTATCATCAACATCGAAGAAGCCAAATCCATCGACACCGGACTGGAGAAGGTGGAAGGCATGCAGTTCGACCGCGGATACCTTTCCCCCTACTTCGTGACCAACGCGGACAAGATGATCGCCGAACTGGAGGATCCCTTCATCCTCGTGCACGACAAAAAAATCAGCGTGCTCAAAGACCTGCTGCCCATCCTGCAGGAGATCTCACAGCACGGCAAGCCCCTGCTCATCATCGCCGAAGACATCGAAGGCGAAGCCCTGGCCACCTTGGTGGTCAATAAACTGCGCGGCGTGCTGAACGTAGTCGCGGTCAAGGCTCCCGGCTTTGGCGACCGCCGCAAAGCCATGCTGGAAGACATTGCCATCCTCACCGGCGCCACCGTGATCAGCGAAGAAATGGGACGCCGTCTGGACAGCGCCACCATGAGCGACCTCGGCCGCGCCAAGAAGATCCTGGTGGAAAAAGAAAACACCACCATCCGCGAAGGCGCCGGCTCCGATGACTCCATCAAGGGCCGCATCAAGCAGATCAAAGCCCAGATCGAGGAAACCACGTCCGACTATGACAAGGAAAAACTCCAGGAACGCCTGGCCAAACTTTCCAGCGGCGTGGCCGTGATCCGCATCGGCGCCGCCACCGAGACCGAAATGAAGGAAAAGAAAGCCCGCGTGGACGATGCCCTGCACGCCACCCGCGCCGCGGTCGAGGAAGGTATCGTGCCCGGCGGCGGAGTCACTCTGATCCAGGCTGCCAAAGCCCTCAAAGACCTCAAGGACCTCGATCACGAGGAAAAGATGGCCGTGGAAATCATGATGAAAGCCCTGGAGAAACCAGCCTACCAGATAGCCGCTAACGCCGGCGAGGAAGGGGCTGTGATCGTGGAAAAACTCAAAGGCTACAAAGACATCAACATGGGCTTCAACGCCGCTAACGGCAAGTTCGAAGACCTGCTCAAATCCGGCATCATCGATCCCGCCAAAGTCGTGCGCTCAGCCGTGCAGAACGCCGCGTCCATCGCCGGACTGCTGCTTACCACCGAGTGCATCATGACGGACATCAAGGAGCCCGAACCGCCCGCTCCCATGCCCAATCCCGGTATGGGCGGAATGTATTAATCAGATCTCCGATACCACCCAGACAAAGAAAAGCCCACCTAGCAAGGTGGGCTTTTTCTGTTAGTGGAAGAATTACGCGTAGAAACTACGCCCCGGGCTGATTTACCGGATTCCGGGTGTGGTCTGTTGCCTCAGGAGGGTAAGTTTGTTCACACTTGCGGGCTGCCCGGGGATCTGCATCCTGACCAGATAGATCCCGGCGGGTAGATCCGCTCCCCGGGAATCTTTGCCGTCCCATGTCAGCATGTGGCTGCCGCAGGTGAACTCGCCGTCGGCCAGGATCCTGACTTTCCGGCCTTTCAGGTTGTAAACCGCCAGCTGCACCGGGCCGGGGTGCTTGGATTGAAAAGAGACCTCAGTGGTTCGGAAAAAGGGATTGGGGGCGCAGCGCAGGCTCAGTTTAGCTGCGGGAATCTCGTCATCCTGAGTGGCGGTATAGGAATAGACATTGGTCCATTTATCCCAGTCCTGCCAGCCCTCCGTGGAATTCATCTGATATTCCTCGAGGAGGCAATTGCCGTAGGAGTCGTTGGTATAGAGATAACGTTTGGTATCGTGCCAGCCCTGGCTGGAGCTGTTGTATTGCTGCAGTTTTTGGATCAGGAAGCCGTTGGCGTCGTATGTGTAGATGTGGCGCCTGTCGTCGAGCCACTCGTAATTGCTGCCGGTCCAGCTCCGGTTCTGATCCAGTATCTCAGCCAGCCTCCCGTCAGGTAAATAACTATAGAGGTTTCTGAGGCCCTGTATATTGCCCGGCTCCCACACGGTCAGTATGGTTTTCTTCGCCAGCCGGCCCTCAGTGTCGTAGGCAAAACTCCTGACCTCGTATTCCGTGAAAGTCCCATCCCAGGAATAATATGAGTACATAGTCTCGCTGGCCAGCAGACCATTTTCGTAGACATTCGCCTGCTGGGTGGCCAGATACCAACCCTGGGAACCGTGCATGTAAGCATAAACCTGTTCCAGCGAACCGGCTGCGTTATAGAGGCTGTTTTCCTTTAGCCAGCCCGTCCATTGGCCCTCGCCGATATGGTAATAGACAGTCTCGAGCAGCCTTCCCTCGGAATCATAAGTGTAATCCTGGGCGCTCGATAACTCCCAGACGCCGTCGGGATAGTTTTGCCTGGTTTTTAGAACAATCTGTCCATTTGCGTTGTAACTGTAATGGACGATCGAGTTCGGATACCAGCCCTGATTGTAATGATATCCGTTGCGCTGGACGAGCTGCCAGCCGCCTCGAGGGGATGGATACTCCAGTTCGGGCTCCAGCGCAGTCAGGGCGCCCGCAATGAAAAGCGAGAAGAGCAGAAGAAAGTAGTTTTTCATTTTCTTGATCCTCCCTTGCGGATTTATTTTGCAATATTTGTTCCATTCCAACAGATTTCTTTAGGACACAAGCTAAGGCTTCAGTGCGCTTCGAACCAGTTGTCTCCGGCCGCGATCTCCGTTTTGAGGGCCACCACCTGGCGATACTGCCCCGGCAGGGCGTTTTCCATGGCACTGCGGACCAGGCTTTCTGCCTCGGGCAGATAATCGCGCCGGACCTCAAAGACCAGTTCGTCGTGCACCTGCAGGATCATGCGGACGCGCGGATCGTCCTTGCAGCGGTCATGGATATCGATCATGGCGATCTTGATCAGGTCGGCGGCGGTGCCCTGGATGGGCATGTTGACCGCCACGCGTTCGGCTTCGGCGCGCAGGCCCTGATTGGCGCTGTTGATGTTGCGCAGATAGAGCCGGCGGCCGAAGATGGTCTGGCAATAACGGTGCAGGCGCGCCTCGGCCTTGCTGTCATTGATATAGGCGCTGATCGAGGGAAAACGTTCGAAGTAGTGCCTGATCATCTCTTTGGCGCTTTCCAGCGGGATGCCCAGCTCGCGCGAGAGCTTCTTTTGCCCCATACCGTAGAGGAGGCCGAAATTGATGACCTTGGCGCGGCGCCGTTCCTCGCTGGTAACCGCTTCCAGAGCTTTGCCCGTGATGATGGCCGCGGTCTGGCGGTGGATGTCCAGATCGTTGCGGAAGGCCTCCAGCAACGCTTCATCCCGCGAAAACAGGGCCAAGAGGCGCAACTCGATCTGGGAATAATCGGCCGACATGATCGCCCACTCCGGATCCGCGGCGATGAAGGCCTTGCGCACGGAGCGGCCCAAATCGGTGCGGATGGGGATATTCTGTAAATTGGGGTTGGAAGACGAGAGGCGGCCCGTGGAGGCAATGGTCTGGTTGAAGGAAGAGTGGATGCGGCCGGTATCTGGATTGACCAGCTTGGGCAGCGCGCCCACGTAGGTGGATTCGAGTTTGGCCAGCATGCGGTATTGGATCAGTATGTCCGCGATTTCGTAATCCCCGGCCAGTTCCTCCAGCACGCTGTTATCCGTAGACCAGCCGCTTTTGGTCTTTTTGCCGGCGGGGATCTTTTTCTCCTCGAAGAGCAGTTTGGCCAGTTGCTGCGTGGAATTGAGGTTGAACTCGTAGCCGGCGTAGGTGTAGATCTCGTCCGTCAGGGCTTTGAGTTCGAGATTGATGTTGCGGGAGATCTCGCCCAGCCTGGCTTCGTCGATGCTTACGCCGTTTTCCTCCATGCGCTGGAGAACGGGGATGAGGGGCAATTCGATGCGCTCATAGAGATTCCGCAAGCCTGTATCGGCCAAGCGTTTGGCATAGATGGGCTGAAGCCGGAAGGCCGCCCAGGCGTCTTCCGCGGAATAGTCACAGGCGGCGCGGACGTCCACGAAATCGAAGCTGGGGCGTTCTTTCTTATCCAGCACGCTGGAAATGGGGATCATCTCATGCCGGAGTTCGGCCAGGGCACAGGCGTCCAGGGAATATTGATTGGTACCGGGATCCAGAACGTAGGCGGCCAGCATGGTGTCCCAGATCGGGTTTTCCAGCACCCAGCCGTGACGCCTGAGCACGATGAGGTCGTATTTAAGGTTGTGGCCGATGATAGTTTTGCCCGTCAGGGCTTGCTTCAGCGTTGCCAATGTCGGTTGCAGCGGCAGATTGTCGTAGCCTTTGTGCGCCAGGGGCAGATACCAGGCCTCGCCATCCTTGAGGCAGAGCGAAATTCCCACCAGAGAAGCCTGCATGGGCTCCAGCGAGTCCGTTTCCGTGTCCAGGCTGACCAAATCCGCGGCTGCAATTTCCCGCAGAAGGCGGGTCAGTTTGTCCCGGTCCGCAAGCAGGGCGGAAAACTCCTGCCGGGCGGGAACGTTCTCCGACGGGGCTTCTGAGGCAAAAATATCCGCCTGCACCAGTTCCTCCGGTTCGATGATAGGAGCGGCTGCGGATAAGACGGCAAAACGGTTCTCGATCCGGCGCTTGAGCACGGGCATCTCGTTGTGGGCAAGAAAATCCGCGGCATGGGCCAGTTTGGCCGCATCGAAGCGCAGTTGATCGAGCGTCGGCAGCGCGAGTGGCACGTCGCGGATAATGGCGGCCAAACGCTGTGAGAGAAAGGCGCTGTCCCGGTCCGCTTCGAGTTTGGCGCGGTATTTGGACGGCACTTCCTCCAGCCGGGAATAGATCCCGGCCAGGCTGCCAAAGTCCTGCAGCAAAGCCTCCGCGCCCTTGGGGCCGATGCCTTTGACCCCAGGGATGTTGTCGCTGGCGTCGCCGACCAGGGCCAGGTAATCCACGAACTGCTCCGGATAGACGCCGAACTTGGCAAATACCGCCTCGCGGTCGTAACTGAGATCCTTGGCAGGATCGAAGATCGAAACTCCATCTTCCACCAGCTGGGAATAATCCTTGTCGCTGGTCACAAACACGATGTCGAATTCCGCTTTGAACCGCTCCGCCAGCGTGGCCAGCACGTCGTCCGCCTCGAAGCCGTCCAGCGAGATCTCCGGCAATCCGATGAGGCGGAAAAACTCCCGCACCGGCTCGATCTGCGCGACCAAATCCTCCGGCATCGGCGGACGGTTGGCTTTGTAATCCTCGCTGAGTTCATGACGGAAGGTGGGCGCCTTGCGGTCGAAACTGACCACGATGTGTTGGGCTTGTTTGCGCTCCAGGATATGCAGGAAGGAATTCACCACGCCGAAAATGGCGCTGGTGTTCTCCCCGCGTGAATTGACCAGCGGTTTGCCGATGAAGGCATAATGTGAGCGATAGAGCAGCGCGGTGCCATCGATCAGGTAGAGGGTGTTGCGCATGACGGGACTCCTCCAGGTTTCGAGTTTTGCCTTAAATAGCATATTTTGCGGGCGTTACATCCTGTCAACCATTTTCTCCATCTCTCCGCTCCCGTTATCACTGCGCTATCATTGCGCACTCATTACGGACAAAGTCCGCAGTGAGTCCGCAGTGAGTCCGTAATGATAACCGGGGAGCCGCCGGATTCCATTGATGAACGGGAAAAAATCAAGAACGTTTTTGGAGCGGAAATTGCATCACACACGACCTTAGAAACCACAATGGAGTGAGAAAAATGCGTTATCCGCTCATGATCGTCCTCTTGTTTGCCCTCGCCGCGCTGGCAGCGCAGGGCGGGATCCTGCCGGACTGTTATTACACTTATGCCGAAATATCGCAATTACTTACGGACTATCAGAGCCAGCATCCGGACATCGCAAAAAAGGTCCAGCTCGGCCTCAGCCAACAGGACCAGATTCCGATCTATGCCATGCGTATAACGGACAATGTGAATCAGGACGAGGAGGAGCCGGCCCTGCTCTTTGTAGGCCAGGTGCACGCGGAGGAGGTTTTGGGCGTGCAGATCACCATGGACAATATTGCCGAGATCCTCGCCAACCGGTATCAGTTGCCCTATTCGCAATGGATCAACCAATTGGATGTGTGGTTCGTGCCCACTATCACTCCCGAGGGGCACAATGTGGTCACCTCAAACCTGGACACCTCCTACCGCAAGAACAAACGGGATATGAACAACAACAACATTTTCGACTATAATCCGCTGGTGGGTTATGACCTGGACGGAGTCGACCCCAACCGCAATTTCTGGTTCAACTGGGTGCACGGCGACACGCTGTGGCAGCCTGGCGGACTTGAGGTATGGGACTATTACCGCGGCCCGGAGCCCATGAGCGAAAGCGAAACCCAGGCCATCGCCGCCCTGTGCGAGCAGTATCCCTTCGTCTACTCCATCTGCTGGCATTCCTCGCGCACGGGCAATCTGAGCGAAAAGGCATATTATTCCTTCAACTGGAAGGAAGTGCGCCCCTCCCCCGACGTGGATTTTGCCCAGACGCTGGCCACAGGTGTCGCCAGCCAGATCGTGAACGAAGCCGGCACAGGCACCTATCAGGGCTTGCCCAACCTCAGCCGCAAAGGCTGTTTTCACGACTGGATGTATCAACAATACGGAGCTTTCCAACTGCTGATCGAATGCGGCACCAGCAATCTGCAGCCGCTGGAACCTTTGATGATCGACACGATCAGCCGCTGCAACAACGGCGTGCGCTGGCTCCTCAACCGCGCCCTGCCCTATTCCTCGGCCGTGCCCTCCAGCTCCATGCTCACCGGCAATATCCGCGACGCAGTGACCAACGCGCCGCTGCAGGCTGAGATCATCATCCAGGAACACCACGCCCCCTGGTTCCGCCCACGACTTTCCAATCCCACAACCGGCCGTTACTGGAAAGCGCTGCCCACGGGCTCTTACACCGTCCAACTCCGCAAGCGGGGCTATTTTGACAGCGTGGTGCCCAACGTGATGGTCAACAACGGTTCCTGGACGATGCGTCATTTTACGCTGCAGCCCAAGCAGGCGATCACCCTGACGGGAACGGTGCGCTCCGGCGCGGAACCGCTGTACGCGAAAATCAAGATCTACGATCCGGATCCGGTCGAGCTCGATGTATACGGGGATTTTTCCTATGCCAGCTTCGAGGGCGAGTATCGGGTCGAGATCAGCGCGGACGGCTACTTTCCTTATGTGGGGACGATCTCGCTGGCGCCGGAAATGGGCGCGCAGAACTTCCAACTCAGCCCGGCCACAGTGCTTTTTGCCGAAAACTGGGAGAGCGGGACGGACGGCTGGGCAATCCAGGGACCCTGGGTGCTGCAGGATTCGCTGGCTGTGTCAGGCTCGGCGATCACTGACAGTTGGGGCGGCTGGGGCTTCTACGAGATGAACGCCGACGTCCGGATCATGCCGCAGCAAATGATCTATGTCCCAGCCTCCGAAATGGTCATGCTGACCTTTGACTCGCATGTGTACACCGAATATGGTTACGACTTCGTCTCCGTGGAAGCTTCATACGACGGCGATGTGTGGAATGTGATCTGGCAAAAATCCGGCCAGCTCGACTACTTTAACCGGGAATACGTGCCGCTGGGCGATTACGCCGGGCAAAACATCTATCTGCGCTTCCGTCTCACCGATCAGTCCATCCATGTGGAATTGACCGATCCGGGCTGGACACTGGACAATATCCTGATCGTTTCGGGCGTCTCCACAGCCAGCCAGGATGAGGGTTTGCCGCCCCTACCGCCGCTGGTTTTACAGCAGAACTACCCCAATCCCTTTAATCCCGAGACGACCATGAGTTTCAGCCTTGGCCAACCGCAGCGGGTCAAACTGGCGATCTACAATCTAAAAGGACAATTGGTGCGCACTTTGGCTGATTCAGACTTTGGCAGCGGTGAGCATCATCTGGTCTGGAACGGATTGGATGACGCGGGCCGTGCTGTCGGCAGCGGGATCTATCTTTACCGCCTGGAAAACGGCGCAGAGAGCCTCACGCGGAGGATGGCGCTGGTCAAGTAGGGATCAGCGTTTGCGGACGAGGCGGAAACCAACGAGGCTGTAGGCCCTGCCGGGGTCACCCCTTTCACGGTAGAGGATGCCGAGGTTGGTGCCTTCGCCGTTGCGTACGCTACCGCCGCGGATGACCTTGAGGGTGCCGGAATCCGGCCCCTTGGGGTTGATAAAGGTGGCCAGCGCAGTGGGATAATTGGCGTTGTACCAGTCCCAGCACCATTCCCCCACATTGCCGGTCATATCATAGAGGCCGTAGGCGTTGGGCTGTTTGCCGCCGCCGCTGCGGATGCGGCCGCCGCTGTTGTCGCGGTACCAGGCAACGTCGTTGAGGTCGTCGGAACCGGCGTAATTGTAGAGTGCTCCGGCTTTGGCTGCCATTTCCCACTCGGCTTCGGTGGGCAGGCGATAGCCGTTGGCGTTAAAATTGCAACTTACAGAGGCAGCGGAACTGCCGGTGATCTGATAGGCTGGCTCCAAGCCTTCCTTTTCGCTGCGGGCATTGCAATAACGGATGACATTCAGCCAGGACACATTGTCCACCGGCAGCCGGTCGCCCACGCTGCTCACCGCCGCGGGCATCATGTATTTGTTCCAGTCGGCCTGGGTAACTTCTTGCCGGCTCATGTAGAAACCGTCCTGGAAGACATTGTCGTTGGGATTGTCCTTGAGGCGGTTGAAACCAAAAGAACCGTCCGGCACCCAGACGAAGTTTGAAGGTATGGGCGATGCGGCCTGCACTGGCTTCTTGGGCGCGACGTCGGTGGCGATCTCTCCGGGCAGACCCAGGCGGCGGGGATCGGTGCGCTGCGCGGGAGTGCGCAGAGTGCCTTCGGCATTGTTGTTCTGGCGGCCTGGGCGGAGGTCGTTCAGCACCTTGGTGGTGTCATCGGGATTGCCGTTGGGAATATAACTTGCGGCGGCATCTGACTTGCCCGGCTTGATGATCTTGGGCAGGGCATACGTGAAGAAAAAGACCAGTAACGCTATGATGACACCGATCAGGAGGTAGAAACGCCAGTCAAAGAGAGGCTTGGGCCGTGGCACCTGGGTTTCCGGCATAGTGTCCAGTGTGATTTCCGGTCCCTTGAGCTGATATATCTCATCCTGCTCCACCGGGGGCAGGGATCTCAGACTCCTGAGCAGGGATTCCAGAGAGGTGTGGCGTTGCAGGATGTTGCGGTGAAGGCAATCAGCCAAAAGTTTGTTCATGCTGACAGTGGCACCGGAAATATGAGGAAACTTTATATCACGCAACCGTTCGGTGTTGTAGACGCTCTTGTAGAGGACATTCTGGGACAGCAGTTGGGCCAGCAGCACCCCGATATTGAAGATCTCCTCCCGCTGATCCACCTCTCCATAAGTGATGCCGGAGGAAAGCACCGTAATGCTGTCCGCAGCGTCGACCATGATCCCGCTGAGCGTGAGGTTGAACAGGGTCAGACCCTGCTGACGCACAGCCATGGCGGTTTGGACCAATTGCAGGGCGATGTGGCGCACAAATCCTTCCGTGAGGCGGTCTGGCTGCTCGGTCTTGATCCGGGCCAGTGAACAGCCCTGGATATATTCGGCAGCCATATAGGCCGGATCATGGGTTTGATTAACCTCGACGACTCTGGCAGTATGGACGTTGTCGAGCTGGTTGAGCCGCCGCAGGCGGGCTTGCAGGTTGATCAGGGTGTCCAGATTGGAGAATTTGTATTTGAAGAACAGCTTGAGCACATACTGCCTGCCATCCTTCTCCGCGATGTACTTGATCCCTTCCGGATCCTTGTTTAACATGCGGATGATGCGGAAACCGTTAAAACTGTCGCCTGGATCCATCAGATGGTAGGTGGGGTCAGAGGGTCCCTCGCTGTCCAGATTCCTGATCACTTCAGGGCTCTCCGGTTGGGGTGGAACCGGCTCTGGAGCAGCCTGAACTTCGACCCGATGCCCGCACTGGGGGCAGAACTTGCCCTCGGAGGGCAGTTCTTTGCCGCAATTGGTACAATAATGCATCAGAACAACTCCTGGGTGGTTTTCATGAGCCCAGCCGTGAGATTCCCAGCCACACTTGCCGGCCGTTGATATCAAAGGCTTCCAGGCCGTCCGGAGCGGAAACTTCGCTCAGGTTTTGGCAGAGGGTCTCACTGAGGATGTAATCACGGTGCCGGGCAATTGCTGAGCCGATTTCGGCATCAGCGTGCCATACCAGCTCGATGCGGTCCATGATGTCAAATCCCTTTTCCTTGCGGGTGAACTGGATCTTGTTGACAAGCTCTCTGGCGTAGCCCTCCTGCAGCAGCTCGGGCGTGAGTTCTGTATCCAGTGCCACGAAGAGATCCTGCATGCACTCAAAGACATATCCTTCACGCGGCTTGATCTGCACCGCCACATCCTCGGGCAACAAGTCAACATCCAGTTCGACCAGGTGGTAGCTGCCCCCGCGGTTGAAGGTAGCCAGCACTTCCTGGCCTTTGATCTCAGCCAGCTTGGCCGCGATGGCTTTCATCTTGCCGCCATGCTTGGGGCCCATGACCTTGAACTGGGGTTTTAGTTCATACTGGACCAAGTCGTCATCCTCGGCCACAAAGTTGACCGCATGGATATTCACTTCTTCCTGCAGGAGGTCGGACATCCGCTCGACTATGGCTTGGTATTTTGCAGGCACAAACATGCGGGACAGGGGTTGGCGGATCTTGATCTGGCAGGCGTTACGGGCGGCCCGGCCCAGGCCGACCAGATCGATGATGACCCGCATCTCCCGTTCCAGAACGGGATCGATGCATTCGGTTTCAGATACTGGATAATCCTGCAGATGTACGCTTTCGCCGCCATTGAGACCCAGAAACAGCTCTTCCGCCAGATAGGGGGCGAAAGGCGCGATCAGTTTGGCAAGCTGCAGCAGCACCAGATACAATGTGCGATAGGCGTCAGCTTTGTCCTGGGTCAATTGGTTGCCCCAAAAGCGTCTGCGGCTGCGGCGCACATACCAGTTGGAAACTTCGTCGCTGACAAAGTCCTGGATGGCGCGGACCACTTTGGTAAGTTCGTAGTCCTGCATCCAATCACGCACATCCTGGGTCAGTGTGTGCATCCGGGAAACGATCCAGCGATCGAGCTCGGCGCTGGGCCTCCAGCCCGAAGCCTGCTGCTCGGCCTTAAAACCATCGATATTGGCATAGGTCGCATAGAAGGAATACACGTTTTTAAGTGTGCCGATGAATTTGCCGGCGATCTCTCTGACACCGTCCACATCGAAACGCGTGGGCACCCAGGGCGGGCTGACCTCCAGCAAATACCAGCGGATGGCATCGGCCCCGTGATCGTGCATCAATTGAATGGGATCGACAGCGTTGCCTTTGGACTTGCTCATTTTCTGGCCGTTCTTGTCCAGGATCATGTCGTTGACCAGACAGCTCTTGTAGCTGGAGACCCCCTTCAACAGGGTGGAAATGGCCAGCATGGAGTAGAACCAGCCGCGGGTTTGGTCGATGCCTTCGGAGATGATGTCGGCGGGAAAAAGTTCAGCATCGAAGCACCCGGCATTCTCAAAGGGATAATGCCACTGGGCGAAGGGCATGGAGCCGCTGTCGAACCAGCAGTCGATAACCTCAGGCGTGCGCTGCATGGGGCCGCCGCACTCGTCGCAGGTCAGCAAAACTTCATCGATATAAGGCCGGTGAAGTTCAATCCTGGCTGGCATCGGCTGGCCGTCACGCATTTTTCCCTGCTCAAGTAGTTCGGCGATCGAGCCGATGGAGCGCTTGTGTCCGCAGTCCTGGCAGATCCAGATATTCAGAGGCGTGCCCCAAAAACGGTCGCGGGATAGCGCCCAGTCCACATTGTTTTCCAGCCATTCGCCGAAGCGCTTCTCACCCACAAAGGCCGGATACCACTTGATCCGGCGGTTATTTTCGAGTAATTGCTCGCGGAAGCTGGTGGTGCGGATATACCAGCTGTCGCGGGCGTAGTAAATGAGTAGATTGTCACAGCGCCAGCAGTGCGGATAACTGTGTTTGACCTGTTCGCGGCGGTAGAGCTTGCCGCTTTCCTTGAGCGAGCGGATGATGTCTTTGTCAGCGGTTTTAACGAAGATTCCGGTCCAGGGTTCGATCAGGTGGTTGAATTTACCTTCTGCGTCCACCGGTTGGATGAAGGGCAGGTCGTATTTGCGGCCCAGAGAGTAGTCGTCCTGGCCGAAAGCCGGTGCGGTATGCACGATCCCGGTGCCGTCCTCCATGCTCACATACTCCGCCAAACCCACAAACCAGGCGGGTTTGTCCACCTCGACAAAGGTGAACAGCGGTTGATAGGGGCGTCGTTCCAAAGCACGGCCGGGAAACTCGTCCACGATCTCGTAGTCTCCGTCCAATACTTCGAGACGGGCCTTGGCCAGGATGTAAAACTCTTCCTGATGCCGCACTTTGACATAGATCTCGTCGGGATGCACGGCCAACGCCACATTGGAAATCAAGGTCCAGGGCGTGGTCGTCCAGGCCAGATAGCAAGTGTCCTCTTCGTCCAGCGCCTGGAATTTGACAAAGACCGAGGGGTCCTCCACATCCCGGTAGCCCTGCGCAACCTCATGCGAGGAGAGGGGCGTACCGCAGCTGGGGCAATAGGGCACGATCTTGTGCGCCTTATAGATCAGGCCGCGCTGGAAGAAATCGTTCAGGATCCACCAGACGGACTCGATGTAATTGTTGTCAAGCGTGATGTAGGGATGGTCTAGATCGATCCAGTAGCCCATCAGTTCAGTCATTTCGCGCCACAGCTTCTCATAGGAAAAGACAGAATTGCGACAGGACGTGCAGAACTTCTCAACCCCGTACTGCTCGATGCCCTTCTTGTCTTCGAGGCCAAGTTGCTTCTCCACCTCGATCTCCACCGGCAGCCCGTGGGTATCCCAACCAGCCTTGCGCTTGACCTGATATCCACACATCGTCTTGTAGCGGCAAATGATATCCTTGAGCGTGCGCGCCATGACATGGTGGATACCCGGTTTGCCGTTGGCTGTGGGCGGGCCTTCGTAAAAAATGAATTGCGGCGCGCCTTCACGGAAATCCACGCTTTTCTGAGCCAGCCCATGCTGCTTCCAATAGTTGCGGACGCGCTTTTCCAGTTGCCGTGGGCTCTCTTTCAAGTCGATCGGTTTATGCATTCAGTTCGCTGCTGTCCTTTCCTGTTCTCGTGTCTGACGGTGTCGGCCGGTCAGATTTTCTTGGCCCGGCCCATGCGTTTCTGCCCTGGCACGAAGGGCTGATTTGCGTGGGGGTTGAGTTTTTTGTGTTCATGTGCGGGTATTTTACCGCTGTCGGAAGCCTCTTCCTCCACCTTTTTCTCCTCGAAGAGTTCGCTGAAATGCTCTTTCAGGTCTTCATGCCCTGCGACATAGGCTTTCCATTCCTCAAGGGCGGAGTCCATATCCACACAGTGGGTGCAGAGCACAAGCAGGTTTTGCTCTGTGGTGCCGATCCAACCGCGGTCGTAGCAGAGATCGCAGCGCTTCTTACGGCGGTGCTTGGCGGCGATAGCCTGGGCCGCCTCCAGGTGTTTTTCGTCGAGTGTAAACATTGCTGCTCCTTGGCCAAGGGTTTGGCTGGCCGCATCGGAGAATATCGGTCAGCCTTGTCCTTTTTCACTTGCAGGGACATGAAATTCAGGCGCGCAAATCTGAAAAGGTTTTTTTTTAACTGGGACCGGTTGGCTTACTTTTTCTTTTTACCTTTGGCAGGGCCGCCGGGGGACTGTTTTGAGGGCTCCTCCTGCATCCGCGATACCGCAGGTGCCGAAGCGCCAAACTGCAGTGGAGCGCTGATGACCGATTTCTTGAGTTCCACCTTCACGATAGGTTCCAATCGGTGGGTGACGATGAACAGATTCTTGTTGCGGGAAAGCTCCAGCTTCTCTTCCGGGGTCAGGGCTTCGATCTCTTTCAGGTTGACGATGCGGTCGATCGTGCCGCTGTCCAGGTCGACGATTTGGACGAAGGTCTGTTTTTCAGGCATGAAGTATACCTCCATAGTGTATTTATCAGGGAATTTTCGGCAGATGTCGAGCACAAAATCCAGGTATTCGCCCCGATGCAACCGGTACCAAGCGTGGAAGGACCGGCATTTGAGCAAGCGCGGACAGACAGAGCAGAGCGGCGGTGCTATCTGCTTGTGGCGCTTGAGTTCGCAGGCGTAGAGACGGGATTTTTGCATATCTATCCTTATCCTGCGGGAGGCCTTGTCTGTCAAGGATTATCCTTG
>CAYXEF010000016.1:0-34237 GCA_964463825.1 uncultured Candidatus Cloacimonadota bacterium
GGTTGTCGTCCAACCCGTCGAAGACGATCTCGTGGTTGCCGGCAGCCTTGCTTTCCCTGACCAGGGTGCGCACCAGCTGTCCCTTGAGGTTGTAGATACCGATCTGCACGGGTTCGCTGGATTTGAGGCTGTAGGCGATGGTGGTGCTGGGATTGAAGGGGTTGGGGTAATTGCCCTTCAATTCTGTCACCGCGGGCAGGATCAGGTCGTCATTGGCCACGGGCTGGCCCACGCCGGTGAGGGCGACGGTGAGTTGGGGATTGACCGGGTCGTCGGTGCTGATGACCATGTCGCCGTCGTATGCGGTCAGTGCGGTGGGCTGGAAATCGAGGTTGAAGGTGAGGAAAGACTGCGCGGGCACTACGATGTAGATCATGTTGTTGGGTGTGCCGTTGCCCTGGTAAACGCTGAAGGGCGCGTCCACGGTCACGGTCCCGATCAACACGGCGTCGCCGTTGTTGTGGATGGTGAAGGGTTGGGTGCCGGTGTTACCCACGGATACGGATCCAAAATCCAGGCTGGTCGCGTCGAGGGCAATGACCGGAGCGCCGTTGACTCCACCCGTGGAGGGGAAGATGATGTCATCGATCCAGGCGCAGTCGCTGCCGGCGGAGACCATGCTGTCCTTGCTGTATTCCCAGGTGAAGACGTTGGCGCCGGGCAGCACATCATAGCTGACCTGACTCCAGACATCGGCGGTGCCGGACCATTGATTGCGCACCACACCGTTGATGTAGAAGCGCAGGTAGTCGTAGTTCTGTTCGCTGGAGACCTTTTTCCAGAAGGAGATGGATCCGGCGGCCTGGCTGATCAGGGACACGGACATGGATGTGGTCTGGCTGTGCGTGATGGTGGCGGACTTGGCGCAATTGGAGCTGTTGTAGCTGTCGGAGCTGATGATCCAGTTGCCGCCTGAGAATTGCCAGGGGAAGCCGGCAAAATTGGTCTCGAAGTTTTCCGCCACGATACCCAGGCTGACGGTGTAGGAATGGGCGGAGCTGTATTGTCCGGTGAAGAGGATGGTGCTGATATTGACTTGGGAGCCGGCCGGGATCTGGGAGCTGAAGGTCACGAAATAGACGATCTCACAGGTGCCTTCGGGCGGCAGAGCCGTGAAGGAAGTTTGCACCGGCTCGCCCACGTGCATGGCGTTGTTGATGACCATGGCAGCTACGATGTCGGTGGCCTGGGCGTGGCCGCTGTTGGTGACGGGGATGGTGATGGTCACGCTTTCGCCGGGATCGATCAGGCCGTTGTTGTTGCCCAGATAGTCCTCGACCTGGATACCGCCCCAGCTAAAGGCGGGGGCGTTGAGGATCAGGTTGCGGTTGTAGCTGAAGGTTTCAGTGCCGACGCTGATCACCAGCTGCAGGACGGCGGCGTGTTGGTCGGGGACGTTGGCGGCGATCTGGAGGTTGAAGCCGCCGTTGGTCTGGCCGCTGCCGTTGGCTGCAATGTCGGGCACGGAGATGGTGGGATTGAGGATGGTCACATACTGGTCATCAGTGGACAGGGTGGCCGAGATGCCGGTGGCGGCGTCATTGCCCACGTTGTCCAGTGAGAAATTGATGGTGACGGTCTCACCGAACTCGGGGAGGTTGTTGTTGTCGTCGGTTACCACCATGTCAGCCATGATGATGTAGGGTCCGCTGGCGGGCAGCACCTGAACGGTGTTGACCAAAGCGACCCGGTTGTGGGCGGTGATGGTCAGTGTCAGATCCATAGGCTGCAGCGGCGGATTGAGCAGATTCAGGGTGATATTGCCGGTGGCGTCGGCGATGCCGGTCGCATACAAGGTTCCGTTGCCGTACAGTGTGACCCGGGCTCCGGGGACAGTTTCCACCGGGAAATTGCTCATGCCCAAGAACAGCACCGGGGTATAGCTGGCTGAAATCGGTTGGGGATCCTGGCTGCGGATCATCAGGGAGGCGTCGCCGAAGATGGTCCAGCATTTGTATTCGTTGATGCCGCTGGTGCCGTAGACTTCGATCATTTTGGAGGAGCCGTTGAAGAGCAGGCCGCCCATGGTCGTTTTGGCTTCGGCCACCAGCAGGTCGGTCACTTCGTCCTGGCCGCGCATGGGCGGATTCCAGCCTTGGTTGATGGTGCTGGCATACATGCCGATGGCGCCGGCGGGGGCGTTGGTGGTCTCATTGACCGAACGCAGCCAGGCTTCCGCGAAGCAGGTCTGGCTCACGAAATTACCGTTGACGCAGGCGACGCTGACGATGAAGGGCAGCATGAAATCGTTGGTCAGGGCATTGACATTGGCATTGCTGAAGCCGGTGGTGACCCAGGTGGTGGATGAGCCGTGGCCGCAATAATTGATGAAGCCGCGTCCCTGGTTCACATTGGCGCCGACCTGGGCAGCCGTGGCGCCCATCGACTGGTACATCTGGTCGACGCTGTCGTAGCCGTAATTGAGCAGGTCGGTGCGGATGTTTTCCATGTGCACCTGGTCGCTTTCGCCCATATCGCCCTGAGAACCACCGCCTTCGTTGGAAGCGATGCCCATGCCGCGCTCGATCCAGGTGCTGCCGTTGATTACATCCCGCTCGTAATAGACGGAGCGGGTGATTTGGGTCTCCATCTCAGCCACGGTTTGGGCGGAGAAACGGCCGACATAAATGTCCGGATAGCTGTCGCCGCCGGCCAGCAGCGCGAACGATGGATCCGACCCGCCGCCGCCGGAGGTGAGGGTTGGCACCTGGGGCGCGTCGCCGAAAATCTGTACGAACATCAGGCCGTTGTTCAGATTGTACTGGTTTTGAATATAGGCCTGGATCTGCGTTGCAGTCGGCCCGGCCACGCTTACGTCGACGACGTCGACTGTGTAGCCGTTCTGGCGTTTCCAATCCACCCAGGGTTGCATGACCGTGTCGAACATGCTGTTTTTGATAGCCAGGATTCGGCCTTCCTCGGCCAAGGAGGGGTATTTGGCTTCGCCGAAATTCAGGAACATGTTCTCATACAGCGGTTGAAAAGCCGCGGCATAAGAATCCTTCGGGCTGGCGAGGGCATTGGTGGGATCCGTTCCGACTCTGTCCAGCGCGAGTCTGAGCTTGGTATATACGCGCAGGATCTGGGTGTCCGGATAATAAACGAAAGGCTGGAAACGGACGGTGATACCGCGATAGTCCCTGAGGATGAATGGCTCGGTGAGGTAGGCGGTCTCTTCAGGCCAGGGCTGGTTCCCGGCGTAGAAGCCGGCAAAGCTGAAGGGCACGCTGTCCGGATCGATATCCCGGGTAAGATTGCCCTTGGACGGGGCCACCGGCAGTTTGAGTTCGACATATTCACTGTCCAGCAGGCTGAGTTCCATGCGCGCGTCATGGGGGATGATGACGCTGCCGGCCAGGACCGGCAGTTGCGGATATCCAGCCTCCAGGGTGAGGCCTTCTTTCTTGAGGCTGATCAGATTCCATTCGCGGCCGGCGATCTGCACGGTCTCGCGTTCAAAGTGTCCCAGGGTGAGTTGCAGCACCATATGCGAGGGCGTGCTTTCCTGCAGCACGATCTCGTTCTGATAGCTGCCGACGGTCACCTGTTCGGCGTTTAGCGTAATCGCCAGCGCCATAAGCAGGGTGAGAAGCAGAAACAAGCGTTTCATGGATTCCTCCAGGTTTGTTTATCTAAACTTTTCGTTCCGTATCGTCTGTGACCGGAACGGGGCTCATTATTCTTGCTGTTTGTGTTATTATTTTCGACTCGCATAATCCTGTCAATCAAAACTTTCTCTCGGGCAACATGGGAAAAATGGGCAAAGGCGACGCCGGCAAAGCATCGCCTTCGCAATAGGTTTTACTTCATAAGCATCATTTTCAAGGTTTGAGCGTAGCCGGGGGTTTCCATGCGGTAGAGATAAATACCGCTGGAGACAGCGCGGCCGGAGTTGTCGCGGCCGTTCCAGACCACACGGTGGAATCCGGCCGGCAGATCCTGCCTGATCAAATCGCGCACCAGCTGTCCTTTCAGATTGTAGATGCTGAGGCGCACGGGACCGGCTGACTTGGTGGCGAAGCGGATGGCGGTCTCGGGGTTGAAGGGGTTGGGATAGTTCCCTTCCAGCTCGGTGACCAAGGGAATGAGGCCGGGATCGTCGCCGGAGCTGGAGGTCTGGATATGGACCGGGATGACCACAGCCGGATTGGCGGGGTCATTGGAGGTGATGATTATCTCCAGATCCAGATTCACCGCCGGATTGGGGGCTGTGTAGCTGAGCGTGTAGAGGGCATTGGCACCGGCGGGCAGCTGGTAATTGTAGTCATCTGGAAGTTCCAGGCCGCCGGAGAGCAGGGTGAAACAAGCCGGGACAGAGATCATGCCGCTGAGCTGGCTGTTGCCCAGATTCCGGATCACCAGCTCGGCTGCGAGAACGTCGTTGGCCTGCACGTTCAGGAAGTTGTATTCTTCCTGGGGTACGTAGATCATGGCGATATCGCCGCTGCCGGACATGGGGAACACGATGTCGTCGATCCAGGCGCAATCGCTGCCGGAGGTGTAGGAGACGTCCTTGGTATAGGTCCATTTGAATGTGTGCGTGCCGGCTGTGACGGGAAAACTGAACTGAGCCCAACCCTGGTTTCCGCTCCAGGAGCCCATTTCCGTGTTGTCGATGCTGAAGCGCAGCCAGTCGTAATTGGTCTCGGAGGAGACTTTGCGCCAGAAGCTGATGTTGCCAGCAGCGCCGACATCGAGGGTCAACGAAAGTTCCGTGGAGGCGTTGTTGCCGATCAGGCCGGACTTGGCACCGAAATTACCGCCGTAGGCGTTGTTGGTGCCGCTTTGGATGGTCCAGGGACTGGCGCTGTTGTTTTGCCAGGGATACGAGGAGAAATCACCGGTCTCAAAGCCTTCGCCGTTGATCCCGATCGGCAGCAGTAGTGTGTGGTTGACATACTGCATGCCTGAAGTGATGGCCATTCCGATGGGCACCACATCCCCGCTTTGCAGGTTTGCACCGAGCGTGACGGTGAAATTGAGCGGGATGTTGATGCCGATTGCCAGTTCCGGCAGCATGAAGCTGGTGTTGTTGATTGTCACCTCGGGATCGTTCTCCACGAGCGTGAGCGTGCCGCTGGGTGAGGACATATGCCCGTTATTGGTTATATCAATGGTCACGGAGACATTCTCACCGGGTTCGAGGAAGCCGTTGCCGTTGGTGTCGAAGAGGATGACGCTGCCGAATTCCAGGTTGGGTGCGTTGACCGTGAAGCTGCGCTCGCTGGTCCATTGGTTGTTGCCATCGGAGACAGTGATCATCAGAGGCACATTAAGCTGGTCGGGGATGGCCGGGCTGATCTGCAGGCTGAAGATACTGTTGGCGTTGTAGGTACCGCCCGCGGGGATGTCCGGCAGGGTGATGCTGCCGTTGAGTATGTTCACATGCTCGCAAGTGGTGGTCAAAGTGGCCGTGAGGTTGGTGGCGGTCTGGATGCCGACATTGTTGAAACTCAGGCTGAAACTGATCGTTTCGCCCGCTTCGGCAATGCCGTTGGCGTTGGGATCGACCACGGTGAGAGGACTCACGGTCACATAAGGGCCGACATTAGGCACCACCTGCACATTGGCGATCAGCGGACGCCGCAGGGAGCGAGTGAGCACCAGCTGAGCGGTCCCGGGCTCAGTGAAGGGAGTATAGTTAAGGGTCAGGTTGCCGCTGGCGTCGGCCAGGCCGACTCCGTGCAGCTCGTTATTCATGGAGATGGCCACGTAGCTGTAGGGGTCGGCTACGATGTCCATGCTGCCCGTTCCCAGAAAAATGGTGGCAGGGGGTTGGAAGCTGTTCTGGGCAGGAATTCCCAGATAGGGGATGAGGCTGGGGTCGCCCATGATGGAGTAGATTTCCCAGTAGTAATTGATGCGCGTGCTGTTAGACTGCACCACAGCCATATTGCCCATGAACGTGGCAGCGCCGACATTGGTCGCCCAATCGGCAAACGGCTCGTTGTGATCGTGGAACATGGCGTCATAAGCGCCGGTCCGGTTGGCGATGAAGGGCGAACCGGTGCCGACCACGGGTGGCTTGTAGCCCACACCCCACCAGTAATCTTCATCCCAATAGGTGCTGTTGGTGCCACCGATGTAGCTGATGGCGCCTTTGTTGACTGCGCGCAGCCAGGCCTCGCCAAAGCAGATGCCGGTGTTGAAGGCGTTGGTGAGACAGCAATTGCCGACCACGACGGAGTATTCGTTGGTGTTTTGCAAACTGTTGATGTTGGGTATGGTAAAGGAGGGGTCTGACCAGCTGGTTTCGCTGCCGTGGGCGGTGTAGTTCACATAACCCACGCCGTTGGAGACGTCAGCCACGATGGTCGCGTCGGAAGAGCCGGAAGCGGGATAGAAATAGGTGTGGGAGGTGATGCCGTGCGCGGCATTGAAATAGTTGTTCACACCATAATTGATCTGGCCGTTGGCGTGGGTCTGGGCATAATAGCTATCCACGCCGGCGATCATCACCACCTCGCCCAGATAGGCGTCGTTGGGCATGGTGTACATTTCATGCATCAGGGTCTTGTTGACCTGATTGGTGACCTCGGCTTCGGTGGTGGCTGAGAAGCGGCCAAAATACATCTCTGGGACGAAGTCCGTCCCTTGCAGGCGCACGTAAGTGAGATCGGTCACATGGCTGCCCGTGGTGCCGGAATTGGCGGGTATCTGCGCCACATCACCCACGATCAGCAGGTAGGAGGGGGCGGGATTTTCCGTGGTGGCGGCATTCCAGATGTTTTGCAGGTAAGTCTTGATGGCGCTGGCGCTGGTCCCGGTATCGGTGGTGGTGGCCAGGACCACATTGAAGCCTTCCTGTTTTTTCCAGTTGACAAAGGGCTGCAGCGCGTTTACGAAGTTGGGCGGGGTGATGATGACGTAGCTCATCGGATAACGGTTGAGAGAGACCCTCTCCGATGGCGGATTGAGGACATAGCGCTCCAGCGCCGCTTCGAACGCCGGGGAATAGGTGCGGGCTCGCAGATCCTGCGTTGCGGCGTGATCGGCACCGATGAACTGGATGTCGATCTCGGCGCTGTAGATCACTTCGATCTCGCCGCGGCCGGGGTTGTAGCGCACCGGTACGAAATCCACTGCAAAAAGCCGGTGTCCGCGCATATAGCCGATCTCGGTGACGCTGATGGGAGCGTCGTCCGTCCAAGCCTGGCGATTATAGAAATCACGGTCCACCACATAAGGCAGCGTGCCCAGGTCGGCACTCTTGGACACAGATTCCTGACGCGGGCTGAGTGGATAATGGATGCCTTGCCCGGCCAGGCCGAAGCTTTTCTTCAGCTGCAGCGTGAACGCGGGCAGCACCTGGGCGGCCTCGGGCACGCTGATGATCTGGCGCATGAGGGGCAATTTGGGCAGGCCGGTCTTGTTCGTCGCGGCATAATCAGGTATCCATAGCTCGGTAAAAGTTCCTTGCGGTGTCTGGACGCTTTGCCAATCCAACCGCTCGATCTCATAGCGGACGCTCAGTCCGTCATCGCCGTTGCGCGTCAGGCGCACGGAGCTGGGAGCATTTCCCAGTTTGATTGTTCCCGGGGCGGCGGCTAACAGGGCTGCCAGTCCCAGGATCATGAGCATGACGAAACACTTCTTCATCTCATCTCCTTGATGGTCTATCTTTGTTTAGGTTAATCTTATGATTAGGTTCAACTTCCTTATATTATGCAAGAAAAGCGCCGAAACCCGCAGAAATTTCGTTGATCATTTCCTGCGGCCAGCTGGCGCGGCCGCCGGATCTCACTTGTATGCCTCCTGTCCGATACCCCTGAGGTGCAGGAGAGGCATACGGGGGACTCAGAGCTGGCGCACCGGCAGGCAGGCAGCGAGCTAAAAGGAACCGCCAATGTGGGCGAAACAAAAAGCCCGCCGGAAAGACGGGCTGTGAAAGTGGAATCTCCGACAAGCCGGATTATTGCTCAGTCCATTCATATTTTACGATGGGTTTGGTGGTGGGATCGGGATCCTCGATAACGAAGGAGGATGTGGGGATATCGTAATTGATCTTGATCCCCTCCTTGCCGAATTCCTTGGTGGTGGTGGCGATCACAACGCCATTTTCCATAAAGGAGAAAGTGAATTCCGGGGTGTTGATATTGGGGGGCAGGTTCAATTCCTCGATGGTCAACGGCCAGGCGGCGAAGGGGTCGCGGGCTTGGTAGGCTTTGGCGGAATCGGCGATCACTGAGAAGTGGGGCAGGATCTGTTCAAACTTCTGACGGGCCAGAAGTTCCTGTTCCTTGTCCCGTTTCATTTGCTGCATGCCGAAAATAAAGATAAAGATCACGGCGACCAAAAGGAGGATCATGATCAGCTCGACCAAACCGACTTTGTGCCGGGGGGTGACCTCAGGGGTCTCAGGGATATGCTTGACTTTCACCGGTTTGGGTGCTTTCGGAGCTTTGGGCGCCGGAGGCGCTGGCGTTGGTTTGGCCGGAGCCGGCTTGGCGGGCGCGGGTTTATTCTTTCCTTGATCGGGCATATAAACCTCCAGGGATTAAACCATAGTTTTTTTCATTTATTTCCAGAGGGCGGATTTTGTCAAAGGATTTGTTACAGGCCCCAGAAACGGAATGATCTCTGCAGCATCAGCTCATGGCTCAGTTTGTCGATCTGGGGCTCGTAGATGAAGGTATAAGCCAGGCGCAGCTGCAGGGGCAGGAAGACACGCAGAGAGGTGTCGTGTGATACAACGATCTGAGTATTGTTCTGCAGGTCGGTGGCTTCCTGCAGGGTCAGGGTGTAATCGAGAAAGAACCTGCGTCCGAGGTATTTGCTGAAGGAGAAGGAAAGATTGTTGAGCAGGATCGAGGAGCTGAATTGAGTAATGTCGCTCATGAACTGGTCCATGTTCGTGTATTCGGCCAGTTGGCTGGGGTTGTTTGAGTATTCGGTGAAGAGATTCTGGATGAAACCGGCGTTGATGCTGAAATCGTCGAGTCTGAGCCAGCGGCGGATGGTGTTTTCCAGCGGATAGAGGAAAGGCGATATCAGTGAGGTGTTGAGGTTGTCGGAGATCAGATTAAGCGCTTCGTCCTGCAGCAGGCTGCCGCGCTGGGTCGCGGAAAGTTCTTCGGAACTGGAACTGTAGCGCAGACGGGAGAGGATGTTACTGACAGTGCGGTCTTCCGGATTGTCGCTGGTAAGGGAAAAAGTGAGGCGGTCGAAGATGGGTTTGGCTGTGTCGGGATCGGTGTTCACCGAGAGTGTGATGACGGTGCCGTCCGCGGCGCGTCGGGTGAAAGAGCCCTTGATATCGATCAGATCCTGGTCCTCGATAATGCGGATGTTCAGGGATTCGGTGTTGAACACGGTGCCAAAGAAATCGATGCTTCCTTGTTCGGAGAGGAAGTTGGCTTCGCGGGCATGCCAATTGAGACCGTCATACACGATGTGCAGAAAGCCGCCGGGCTGCATGCGGAAGTTGGTGGGGTATGTCGCGTAGCGGATATTGTCCATCATCCGGATCATGAGATCCAACCTGAAGGGCAAGGGCACGGGATCGGGCGGGGCGATGTCCGGTTTGGACAAAGCGCTGCGGAAGCTGTAGATCAGGCTGAGCAGATTGTCGGTATTGGGCGGGAAGAGGGCTTCGGCGTTGTAGACCAGCACTTCCGCCGAGATGCGCATGTCGTCGAGGGGACCCCGGATGGTGGCGTATTCGTTGTTTTGGCCCTGCAGCACCACGTTGCTGAGGTTGCGCGAGGTGGTAACCAGAGGGATTTGCACCAACGCTCCGGGCTGGTCGATGCGTAACGACAGGATTCCCCAATCCAGAAAGCCCAGTTTGAGATGCTCGGAATCGTCTTCCTCAAAGCTGTTCTGGACTGTGAGCCGGCCATTACCGCTGAGGCAGCTGAAGTTTCGGAGCAGGACGCGGTTGTCAGCGAAATCAGCCTGGATGTTGATGTCGCGGACCGGTTCCGGCTGGTCTTTAAGCACGAGGCGGCCCTCAGCAATGTCCAGGCGGCCGGCTTGCACCATCAACTGGTCTTCATATGTCTTGAGGCTGCAGTTGAGTCTGGCCTTGCCGCTGGCGGCGTTGACCAGATCCAGGTTGGCGGCCAGCCAGTCGAAAATGTTGGCCTCCACAGTCAGATCCAGCAGATGCTCGCCCTCCAAGAAGCTGTTGGTGAACAGATTGTAGTCCAAAGCGCCGGATCCATGAACGCTGCCGTATTGGAGCGAGGTGACGGCCAGCGTGTCTACGATGAGAGCATTCTCCGTCTGGGCCACGCGGATCAGGATGTCGCTCAGATCCAAGACGTCCGGGATGGAGAATTCCGGCGAAGAAATCTGGCCCAGCAAGCTCATGTCGCGCTCCGAGGTCAAGATATCCGTGAAGGCGAAGGACAGGTCTACATCCGCTGCTCCTGAAGCAAGATTGGAGACGATCACATCCGCGGCTTGCAGGTCATAGGCTTGCGCGTTCAGGCGCAGGTCCACGCCTTCCGGGATGTCGAGCGCGCCGTTCAGCTCGACCAGGCGTCGCGCTTGGTTGGCGATGCCGCCGGAGATAGCGATCTGTTCAGGCGGGCCGCGCAGATCCAGGTTGAGCGACAGCGGCCGGATCCCGGAAACCTGAAACTCCTCCAGGCGGAATTTGGCATCCAGATACCGGTCTCCATCGCGGTTGAAACTGGCATCGAGGTTGATGCCATTAAGCTGGGGCAGTTTGAGGAAGGGAAAATAACTGGTGAGTTGGGCGCTGTTCAGATCACGCAGACTGAGTTCGCAGGAAAAATCCGCCAAGTCGTCCAGAGCGAGATCGCCCTGCAGATTGAATTGGTCATTGAGCCGTAAAGAATGCAGGATGACATCCCGGTCCAGTAATTGGGCGATGAGTTCCAGTTTCAGCGGCTGTCCGTTGAGGGAGCCGGGACCGGCATCCAGGATGGCGGTACCCTCTTTGGCGGTCAGATCATAAGAGCCCTTGAGTTCGAGGCTGGTCTGGTAGTTGAGTGCGCCGTTGAGCTGCAGATCCAGCTGCGAGGAAACCACCAATTTGTCTTTGGCCATAAATGACGAGATCTTACCGCTGAGCAGAGGATTGATCTGACTTAACAAGGAGACCGGAAACAATTCTGCTGGCGCCAAATTCTCAAATTCAGCATCCAGGAGCAGATCGCGGTCCAGAATGTCGCCGATCAGGCTGAGTCGGGTGCCGTTGCCGTCATCCAGGTCGAGATCCACATAGTAGTTCTTCTGCTTTTCAGTGATGAGCGGGAAAAGGTTCATGTAACCCGCCAGGACAGGCAGATCGAGATCACCCTTGGCCAGATGCAGGCGGGCGAAGTTGACTTTGGCTTCCGGCAGCGCTGAGTGCAGACCCAGCTCCAAGGTCAGGGCGGCATCGATCTTGAGTTCGTCACGGCTGAGGCTGACAGGTTGTGTGACCAGCTGCGCCGTTGCCCGGCGTTGCGGAACATCGACCACACCGTCCAGGGTTACGGTTTGGTTATCCCATCTTGCTCCGGGCAGTGAGAAACTAAGTTCATCATTGCTATAATCGGCTGAGAGATTCAGGTTTTCGGCGCTGAACTCCTTGTAGGAGACGCGCGGGGAACTGGCATTCAGGCTCAGTTGCGGGTCTGTCAGACTGCCGCTGGCGTTGAGGCTGGCGGCGATCCGGCCCTCGAGTTCCGGGATGAACATACCCAGATCCAGATCAAGTTCCACTTGTCCGTCTTCCGCCCGTGGCTTACCGTTCAAGCCGCTCAAGCCCAATCTGCCGGCCGCGGAACTGCTGCCCAGGGAGCTGCGGGCCAGATCAGCGCTCAATCGCTGGCCATCGGTTTGGATCGTTAAATATGGTATTTGCAGTGGATAACGCTTGAAAAGCAGAGCTTGGGTATTCCAGATTATGGACTTGGCTTCAAAGCTCACTTTGCCGTTCGGCTCCTGCTGCGCGGCAGCCAGAACCAGGTTCAGTTCGGTGCTGAAATCCTGGATCTGGGGATGATAAACATACTGGGGAACATAGTTGCTGATCTCGGCTGAGGCCGAGGCCAGCCTGCCCCGGTCCAGGATGGCCCAGGCTTTGAGATTGCCTTTGTTGGCGCTGTTGGCCTTGCAGCTGAGGTTGCTGATGTCGCTGTTGATCACATTGATATTGATGCCAGTCAAGGCTTCCTGCACCACAAGCGTGTCCGGCTCGCCGATCTTGAGCGGTAGGGCCAGATCGATCTTGATGCTGGAATCACTCACCCGCAGTTCGTTGAAATAGGCCGTCAGATCCGGGATTTCCAGTTTCCGTGGTGGCTTCTTGATTCCGGGGCGGTGGTGATAATGGTACGAAACATCCGCCCGGTCTATCTCCACGCGGTTTAGGATGTTGCGGATCTTGAAGCCGGAGAAGATGAACTTGAGCAGGTTGAATCGGATCCGTGCGCTACGTACCTCAAAACTGAGAGAGCTATCCGCGGCGGCAAAACTGATCTTTTCGGCAAACACCTGCTGGTCGCTGATGCTGAAATCACGGATCTGCATCCTTCCCTTGAGTGCCTTGCCTGCTTCCCGCTCGACCAGATCCCGGACCTTGTCCTCCAGATTCAGGCCATACCACGCGATGAAAAAGAGGGAATTAATGGCCAACAGGACCAGGATGAAGATCAGAAACTTGCGCGAACGCTTCATGGCTGCGTGATCAGGATGCCGTCCTTCAATTCGTAGCTGCAATGGCTCTGCCGGGCCAGTTCAGGTTCGTGTGTCACGATCACGAAGCTTTGCTTTAAGTCCCGGTTCAATTTGCGTATCAGTTCCCAAACCTCGAGGCTGTGCTGGGGATCGAGATTGCCGGTCGGTTCGTCGGCCAGCACGATTCTGGGGTGGTTGGCCAAAGCCCGGGCCAAAGCAAGGCGTTGCTGTTCGCCGCCGCTGAGTTGGTTGGGGTAATGCCCGGCGCGGGCGGTCATGTCCAGGAGACCGAGCAGTTCATGAGCACGCTTGAGGGCTTTGCTCCTGTTCCCGCCGGCGATCAGCACAGGCAGAGCCACGTTCTCCTCTGCACTCAGATCATCAATCAAATAGTGGAATTGAAAGACGAAACCGATTTCCTGATTACGGATCCGATGTGCCTGGGGATGCCTGGCAGAGACAGTCTCGCCTTCGATGCAGACGCGGCCGGAATCTGGTTCATCCAACAACCCCAGGATGTGCAGCAGTGTGCTCTTGCCGCAGCCGGACTTGCCAGTGATGCAGATTAAACTGCCTGTTTCCACCTCCAGGGTCGCGCCTTTGAGGACTTCGATTTTTTGGTCTTTATCCGCGTAGGTCTTGGTTAGATCGTAGCCGGCCAGGCAAAGCACCAGAGTCCTCCTTAGGGATTGCGCAGCAGGTCGATGACCAGCATGCGGTCCGTACGGCGCAGGGGCAGCCTGACGCAGAACAGGACCAGGATCGCGGCGACCAGAAAAATCACCAGTTGGTTGACTGGTGAAACGTAAAGTTCCAACCGATCGATGAAATAGACGTCGCCCTTGAGCTGGTAAAAGTTTTGTTTAACCACCAGCCACGAGAGCAGCAACCCGACAAACTGGCCCAGGATGACGGACAGCAGGCAGACCAGGGTCAGTTGGTGCCCCAGGATATTTCTGAGCGTGACGGGTGCCGTCCCCAAGGCTTTAAGGACGGCAATTTCGTTCTTCTTATCGTAGATCTGAGCCAGGACACAACTGATGACGTTGATGCCCGCGATCAGCACCAGGAAACTGAAGATGATGAAAATCAGCCATTTCTGCATCCGGACAATGCGCAGGAGAGTGACGTTGGCTACGGGTTCGGCAGTCAGATCTGTCCCCAGCAGATAATCGAAGCGCAAGGCCAGAGGTTGCGATTGATCGAGATATTGGGGCTTGAGTTTGATCTCGATGCCGCTGTAGCCAGCGCCAAGGCCCAGAATAGCCTGCGCGTCGGCGACGTTGGTGATGACCAAACTGCGATCATACTCATAATATCCGGAGCGATAGAGACCGCAGATCTCAAACTCATGCAGGCCGGGATACATGCCCAGAGGGGTGATGCGGTCGAATTGCGGATAAATCAGGCGCAGGGTGTCATGGATGGCCAGGCCCAGTTCCTGAGCAAGATAATGGCCAACCACTGCCTCGCCGGATGAGGGCGTGATTTTGCCCCGGATCACGTATTTGGACCAGGAAGGCGGCTCTGCATCATTCAGGTCGAAAGCCCTCAAGAGAACGCCCTGGGATCTGTCTCCGTTGGCAGCCATGAGGTTGAACGACAGGTTGGCGTTGGCGGATGCGATCTGGTTCTGACGATGCAGCAGCCGCAGGGCCTTCTCGGTCTGCTGGTGGGTCAGGGGCTCCTGGGAGCGGGTCTGAATCCGGATATGGGGGAAGGAATCGAGCAGGACGGCTTTGAGCGCTCTTTCATAACCTTCAAACAGGTTCAGCGCTGCAGAGAGGATGCCCACGGACAACACAATGCCCAGGATCATAAAGACAAAGCTGAAACGCAACAGATTGCGCCCCGGGTTGGTGATGTAACGCTCCAGAAACAGCCTTTCCGCAGGATTCACCGCAGTTTGGTCTCCGGAACAGGCAGATTGACGGTGGTCTCCACCGAGACCATGCTTTCGCGGCTGGCGGAGAAACGGTGAATGATCAACTCCGAGATCAAGCCCAGAGAGATAAACTGCAAGCCGCCCAAGATCAGGGTAATACCCAGGATCAACAGTGGCCGGTTGGACAGCGGCTGTTGGAAAAAGATCTTGAGCACACTCAGATAGACGGTGATCGCGGCACCCACCAGGGTGGACCACAAACCGACCCGGCCGAAGAGATAGAGCGGGCTGTGGCTGTACTGGGTGACCATCTTGACGGTCAGCAGGTCAAAGAAACCGCGTAAAAACCGTTCAGCGCCATATTTGGAGCGGCCATATGGCCGTTGGCGGTGCTCCACGGGGATTTCGGCAATACGGTAACCCAACGCGTGCGCCAAAGCGGGGATGTAGCGGTGCATTTCACCGTAGAGACGCAGTTCCTTTGCCAATTCCGGCCGGTAGGCTTTGAAACCGCAGTTAAAATCCTTGAGTTTGACGCCAAAACTGCGTGCCGCCACCCAGTTGAAGAAGCGGGACGGCAGCACCTTGTGCCAGGGATCGCGACGCCTCTGCTTCCAACCGGACACCAGATCCCAGCCTTCCTCCAACTTGGCCAGAAACCGGGGTATTTCGGACGGATTGTCCTGCAGATCGGCGTCCAGCGTGAACAGCACATCGCCGCCAGCCAGGTTGAAGCCATACTGAAGTGCGGCAGCTTTGCCAAAATTTCGCCGGAACTTGACGATCTTCACATGCGGATTAGCAACTGCCAGTTCGGACATCACCGCAAAGCTGCGGTCCCGGCTGCCGTCATCGACAAAGATGATCTCATACTCGTTAGGTCCGCACTGTGCTATGATCTCCGCGGTCAGCTGGCGGAGCGAATCCTCTTCGTTGAGCACCGGAATGATAAATGATAACAACATAGCGCTCCTGTCAGACAAAAACGCGGGTAAGGGTCATGGCCACGGCGGCAACCAGCGGCATTTCCACATTGTCATCGACGGGCAGTTGGCTCATTTCGGCCAAAGTGGCGGCCAAAGCGCCGACGCAGACCACGATCGGATGCAACTGGGCGGCAAAAAGCAGGCCAAAAACGAAACAGACGGCAAAACAGGCCAGGGAGCCTTCCAGAGACTTGTTGACCCGCTTGAACTTGCGCCGGCCGAAATTGATGCCCACCATGGCGGCGAAGGTGTCGCCCAAAGACAGGAAGGACATGGCGCAGAAGGCTATGGTCTTATCGAAGAAAGCCACGCAGAGCATGGCCGCGAACAGCAGATAGGTGGCGCCGGTGAAATCCCGCAGTTCGTGTTTGCGCAGCACCAAACCAAACAACCACCAGAAGGTCTTGCGGAATCCGCGTTGCCAAAAGCGGTTAAACTCCACCACCAGCATCACCAGGAAGGCGACCAGGAGAATGAAGAACATCAGTTTACGGTTGTAGTCCAACACATAGCGATAGCCCAGTGGGATCAGCAGGGAGCTGAGGTGGATGCTTTTACGCAGGGTTTCCTTAATCTGTGGCATTAAGCACCCGTTCAGCCCTGGCGGGAGCTCTCCTCAAAGGCCAGCACGCGAAGCGTCGCGGGCGCTTTCCAATGGATGTGGACGTCGACTTTGCCGCTGGGAGGCAGGGCCAGAGAGGCTGAATCCAGGCTGAACGCAGCCTGCAGTTCTTCCAGGCTGGTCTCCGGGATCAGCAGTCGCGGTTCCGGATTCTGTTGGCCGAAAGGCAACAATAGCTCCAGCTGTCGCCAGTTGGTCTCATGCAGCGTGGAAAGAGGCAGAACTGCATCCGGACCCGGTTCATGAGCTTTGATCAAGAGTGCTTGCTGGCTGGCCAGGTATTCGTTGTAGCATTCCAGGAAGCCGTCGTAATTCGCCGGCTCCAGCGTGAATCCCGCAGCCTTGACATGCCCGCCGTATTGTTTCAGGTGTGTTTTACAATACCGGAAGGCCTCCACCATATTGAATCCCTCGCCGCAGCGTCCCTCGCAGACGATATCGCCGTTGTGCGCCTTGAGCAGGATGATGGGGATGCCCAGTTTGCCCAGGATGTAGGTGCAGGCTGTCCCCAACAGGGCATAGGGAATCACCCCTTCGTCATCGAAATAGATGAAGGCGTTGCCCATAAAACCAGCTGTGATGGTGTCTAAAAATCCAAAGATGTGGTTTAGTTCGGACTCCCATTGGTTTTTCAGCTGCTCCAGGTTCTGGAACAGCTGGGCTTTGGTGTCGCCCCGTTCCAAGAGGAAGCGCAAGGCCATATGCTGGCCTTTTTCCTCGCGACCGTTGGCCAGCAGGCGTGCCGTGGCCTGCATGAAGTTAAAGATGTCCATGGCGTTGGCCACCCGGTTGTGGTTACGCAGCAGAAACTCCACGCTGGGATCCTGCAATTCGTCCCAATGTTCGATCACCTGCCGCACCACGATCCGGTTGAGACCAGTCATGGGCACCTTGTCTGAGATCGAGCCGACCGCGGTCCAGAAATAGGACGACAATGGAACCTGATGTTCCAGAATGCGCCCCAGATAGCGGATCAGCATCAGCGTCACCCCGACACCGGCCAGCGCTTTGAAGGGATATTGGCAATATGGCAGTTGGGGATTGACGATGGCGAAGGCCTCGGGCAGCTGTTCCGGCTGGATCAGATGGTGGTCGACGATGATCGTGTCGCAGCCCAATTCAGCCAGCTGCCTCACTCCGACTGCGCTGGCAATGCCGTTGTCCACCGTGATCGCCAGTTTAAACCCGCCCTCGCGCACGAAATCCACCAGGCCCGCCTGAATGCCGTGCGGTTCGATGTTGCGGTTGGGGATGAAATAGCGGTGTTTCTGATAGCCGCAGGAATTGAGGAATTGGTAGAGGATATAGGTGCTGGTGACGCCGTCCGGATCGTCGTGGCCAAAAATCACCAGCGGTTCGTTGCGGAACAGGGCGCGGCTGATACGTTCCGTGGCCAGGCCGATATTGGCCAGCAGGGCTTCGTCGGGCAGGATCGTGATGTCTTGCAGCAATTCTTCCAGATGCAGTCCCCGGGCTCGTTTGATCTGTTCCAACAGCGATTCCGGGGCCGGGCTTCGTTTGCCTTCTACCATGCGCCGCTGTCTTCCTTGACGGGGATTTCGCGTGGCGCCCGGCGATCGCTGGCCCGGCTGATCACGTCAAAACCGGTGAAGCCGAACATGAGCAGGAAACTATCGTCCGCCAGCCTGTTTTCCTGCAACTTGCCGCGATTGGTATATTGAAATCCTACATCGATGCGGTTGACATCTCCCAGGAGCGGGAAACTGATTCCGCAACTCAGGGCGAGTTCATTGATCGGCTGGCTGTTCTCCTCAAATGGCAGCCGGCGGTAGGAGATTCCGCCGCGCAGGGGCAGCCGGGTGAAGGGCTTGGCGAGATTGTCCCGCGTCGGCTCAAAGGCCAGTCCCAGGCCCAGTTTCCAGCCATTGCCATAGAGCGCCGGATCGATCTCCTGCCACAGTTCGTAATGCAGATCGGCGGCCACCTTGAGCTCTTTGGCCGGCAGGGCGGTCAGGCTCGCGGAAAAATGGTGCGGCAGACTGTATGCGTAATCCAAAGCCGGCTCCTGTTCATGGATGGAGGTGCGGGTTTCCTCGCCGCTCAGGGTCCGCGCCATCGTGTAATGCGCCCCCAGAGCGAGTTTGGGCCAGCGGCGCAGAATCCCGGCGCTGACACTGGGATTCTTGTAATCGCGCTCGATCTGCTCGCGGGTGTTGAACAGGCCGAAGCCGGCATCCTGCGTGATGGTGCGGATTTCATGGCCAAAGTAGTAATTGCCGCTCACACCCAGATAATAGTCGCCCAGATTGAGGCTGTAGATCAGATCCGCCCGATAGAGATAGCGGTCCATCTGTTGTTGTTCCAGGATGTCCAGGCCGGTGTCGGAGGTGAAGGAGCGTTGGTTTTCCACCACCCCCGAGGCGTAGGAATTGATCTGGAAACCCAGACGATGGTTGCGCACCGGAATGCTGAGACTGAAATACGGCAGATCCAGCGAGTTGTCCAGATAACTGTGCTTCTTTCCGCCGGGATCCAGGGAGCGGTAGTTCGTGTAGCCCAAAAGCAGGCCGGAGGAGAAAAGCGTGCGGTTGCTGATGTTTTTCTGGGCGGGATTGGCGTACCCGGTGTTGTTGCGAAAGATGTCACTGGCCCCGGTATCGCCCATGCCCAGGCTGTAGATGTCTTTGCCGTAAAACTGGACGGGATAGCCGGAGTAGGAAAAGATCGAGTTTCCCGCGCTCAGCGGCAGGCAGGCCGCCAGCAGCAGGATCGGAAGGAAGCGTTTGTTCATTTACTTCTTCTTTTCGGTTTTGGGTTTGTTTGCTTTGCCGGACCCGGGCTTGGCGGATTTGCCCGTTTTACCGGACTTGGCGCCCTTGTGCTGCGGCTTGACGGGATCGGGCGGGATGCGGAAAAAGCGGAAGGCGTTGTCGAAGGCCCGTTCGGCCGCTTCGTTGGGCGAAATCTCCCGGATGCGGGCGATCTTTTCCGCCACAAGATGCAGATGCAGCGGGCTGTTGCGCTCTCCGCGGTGCGGATGAGGCGGCAGGTAGGGGCAGTCGGTCTCGATCATGAACTGCTCCAGCGGCATCATGCGGATCACGTCGTCCAGGTTGGCGTTGGCGTAGGTGATCGAGCCGGTGAAGGAGATCATCCAGCCCTCGTCCAGCACCTGCTGCGCGAAGATGATGTCGCCGGAAAAACAGTGGAATACGACGTCTTTGGCCCCCGCTGTCTTCAGGATTTTAAAGCACTCCTGATGCGCGTCACGATTGTGAACCACGATCGGCAGGTCATAGTCCAGCGCCAGCGACACCTGGTTGGCAAAGACCTCGCGCTGCACGGTGTAGGGCGACAGATGCCGGAAAAAGTCCAGCCCCACCTCGCCGATGGCCAATACATTCTTTTCCCGCGCCAGGCGTTTCACCAGCTCGGCGTCAAAATCCATGGCGTCGTGGGGATGAAAGCCGACAGTGGAGAAGATGTGCAGATGCTGTTTGGCCAAAGCCAGAGAATTGAGCGAGGTTTCTTTGTTGAAACCGATGTTGATGATGTATTCGATACCGTGGTTGAAGCATTCTTCGATCAGATGCTCCCGGTCCCGGTCAAAGTCCGGCAGGTCCAGGTGGGCATGCGTTTCAAACAGTCTCATTTAGTGCACTTTATCCCTAATCTAGTATTAAATACAAGAAAAACACAGGGCGAGTTTCTTGTCAATTGAAAAGAAACCAAGTCCCGTCGGAGAACTTCAACCCGACCCCTTGACATAATACTATCCGGCCTCCTCGATCACTTCATCCAGGCTGCCACTGTCAACAGCGTTGACTATGGTGAAACACTCTGTACACTGGCGTTAACTCTATGCGGCAGAATATAATGTGGAACCTTGTTCTGGTCGTGGCCCGGCTCCGCTCCTGCGGCTCTCCTGCCGCTTTCCAGTTTGCCTCTGCTATACTTCCCGTTAGTTGCCCCTGCGTCCCACGGGAGGCACACAGGAATTCAAACAGGGGCAAACGGGTTAGCAGCAAGCGCGGCTCTGGATAAAATCAACGATGGTATGCGCCAGATATCCCGGACAACATGGCGGAAATTGATGTTCCAATCCGCCATTGACAAAATCCGGGGATTCAAAAGTCTGGGGCCAAAAGGCAGCCGGGATGAGAAACAGTCAATGAGGAAATACATCGTCTCCATCGTGGGACGGCCCAACGTGGGCAAATCGACCTTGTTCAACCGCTTGTGCCGCAAGCGGGTGGCGATCGTGGACGCGGAAGCGGGCATCACCCGGGACCGCAAATACGAAGACGTGGAGTGGTGCGGCAAACTGTTCAAACTCGTGGACACGGGCGGCATTATCTTCGACAGCCACGAAACCCTGGACAAAATGATCCGGCATCAGGCGCTTTTGGCCATCGACGAATCCGACCTCATCCTCTTTATGGTGGACGCCCAGACCGGCGCCACGGACATCGACCAGGCCATCGCCAAAATCCTCTATCCCCACCGCGACAAGGTGCTGCTGGTGGCCAACAAAGTCGATAATGACAAGCTGGAATGGGAGCTCTACGACTTTTTGCAATTGGGCTTCGGCGATCCCTTTCCCATCTCCGCCTCGCAGGGCCGCAACACGGGCAATTTCCTGGACGAACTGCTGGCTCAGATTCCCGAAACGCAAACAGTTGAGGAAACCACCCCGCCCCCACAGACGCGGATCGCGGTCGTGGGAAAACCCAATGTGGGCAAATCATCGATCGTCAACCTGCTTTTGGGAAGGGAGAAACAGATCGTGACCGACACCCCGGGCACCACGCGGGACGCCATCGACAGCCTCTTCCGTTATCACGGCAAGGAATACGTCCTGGTCGATACCGCCGGTCTGCGCCGTAAAACCAAGGTCAATTACGGGGTGGAGTACTACAGCGTGATGCGGACCATCGAAGCCGTGGACAGAAGCGACGTCGTGGTCCTGGTGCTGGCCGCCGACGAGGAGATCTCGGTGCAGGACGTCAAGATCGCCTCCTATGCCAAACGCAAAATGAAAGAGATCCTGGTTGTTTTCAACAAATGGGATCTGGTGGAAAAAGAGACCGGGACCACCGGCAGGTTCATCGCCGAATTGCATCGCCAGATGCCCTTTCTGCAATACGCGCCGGTGCAGTTCATCTCCGCCAAAACCGGACAACGCATCAACCGAGTCATGGAGCTGGTGGTGCGCATCGAGGAAGAAAGCGAAAAACGCGTCCCCACCAGCGAACTCAACCGGTTCATGGAGACCGTGGTGGAACACCGTCCGCCCACGCACAGCACGGGACGCCAGGTCAGGATTTTCTATATCACGCAGGCGGCGGTCAAACCCCCGACCTTCGTGTTTTTCTGCAATCAGCCGGCCCTGGTCAGCGAGAATTATCGCCGCTATCTGCACAATCAATTGCGGGAAATGTTCGCCTTCGAGGGCGTGAGCATCAAACTGATCTTTAAAGGCCGCAAGGAAAACGAGGTGGAGCCATGAGCATACTTCTGATCTGGATCCTGATCTGTGTCGCCGCCTATCTGGCGGGCAGCATACCCTTTGGTTTGATCATGGGCAAATTGCTGCACCGCAAGGATATCCGCTCTGGCGGCAGCGGCAATATCGGGGCCACTAACGCGTTGAGGCAATATGGGGCCAAAACCGGGGTGCTGGTTCTGCTTTTGGATCTGCTCAAGGGTTTCGCCGTCAGCTGGCTGGCTTTGAATACGCTGCCGGGGCGCTTGATCGGCATGATCGGTTCCGGATCGCTGAGCGGTATTATCGTGACCCTGCCGCTGCTGGCGGTGATTTTGGGGCACATGTTCCCGATCTGGCTCGGCGGCAAGGGTGGCAAAGGGGTGGCCACCGCCGCGGGAGTCTTTTTGGCCTACGCTCCGCTCCCGGTGCTGATCGCGGTGTTGGTCTTCATCATTTTGACCGCAGCCACCAAATATGTCTCGGTCGGCTCCCTCGCCGGGGCGTTGGTGCTGTTCTTCGCGCATCTGCTGTTGTCGCTACTGGGGCCGGACAAGGGAGAGTTTCCCTGGTTCACGCTGATCGTGTCCGCCCTGATCATTTCAAGGCACCAGGGCAACATCCTGCGCCTCTTGGAAGGCAACGAAAACAAACTCAGCCTGAAGAGGAAAGGCGGCGCCTGATGTGTGGTATCATCGGGGTGTTCGGAACTCCGGACGCCGCTCGGATGGCTGCTTTGGGCCTCTTCGCCGAACAGCATCGCGGCCAGGAAAGCTGCGGCATGGCGGTCTGCGACGGCAAGGTCATCCAGCTGCATAAAAGCATGGGTTTGGTCAAGGAAGTCTTCACTCCCGAGGTGCTCAATGTCCTCACTGGAAAACTGGCCATCGGGCATGTCCGCTACCCCACCAAGGGCAGCGCCACCCGTTTCAATACCCAGCCGCATCTGGTGGAAACCCTTTTTGGCCCCTCTTACGCCCTGGCCAGCAATGGCGACCTGGTCAATTACCACTCCGTGCGAGCCAGGCTGGAAGAGCAGAACGTCTATTTCAACAGCGACAACGACGGCGAACTGCTGGTCAAATACATCGCCTGGCAGATCTCGCTGGGGGAGAGCATCATCGATGCCATCCGGGCTTTGATGCGCGAGATCCGCGGAGCCTATTCCTGTGTGTTTTGCACCCGCCAGGAGCTCTATATGTTTCGGGATCCGCTCAGTATCCGCCCCATGGTTTGGGGCAAAACAACCGGCGGCGCCGTGGTCGTGGCCTCGGAAAGCTGCGCCCTGGACACCCTGGAGGTACTCGATCGGCAGGACGTGCCGCCCGCCGGCATCATCCGTGTCAGCCGCGATGGCATTACGGTTTTGGAGAACGATCCCAACCTCTACCGCGCGCAAGGGCACAATGCTTATTGCAGTTTCGAACATATCTATTTTTCCCGGCCGGACAGCCACCACTTCGGCGAGAACGTCTTCGACGTGCGTCAAAAGATCGGAGCCGCGCTGGCCGCCGGCGACCAGAGTTTGCAGGCGGATTGCGTGGTCCCGGTGCCGGATTCCTCAAACTTCATGGCAGTCGGCTACGCGGCCGCCAAAGGCCTTCCCATCTCCCTGGGCCTGATCCGCAACCACTATGTGGGACGTACCTTTATCAAACCGGAACAGACCATCCGCGATGAGAGCGTACGGCAAAAATTCAACGCCCTGCCCAACTTTTTCCAGGATAAAAGAGTGGTATTGGTCGACGATTCGATCGTGCGCGGCACCACCATCCCCAAGATCGTGCACATGATCAGAAACGCTGGCGCCAGCGAGATCCATCTGCGTATCGGATCGCCGCAGGTCCGCCATTCCTGCTATTACGGCATCGATACCCCCCACCCGGAAGAACTGGCGGCCAATCGCTACGCCTTGGAAGAGATCCGTCAACGCACCGGTGTGGACAGCCTCCGGCATTTGTCTCTGGACGACCTCAAAGCCTGTCTGCAACGGCCGGTGGAGTACTGCTATGCCTGTTTTGACGGATCTTATCCACTGGAGAAACAATGATCGTCGAGCTGCTGCGCGAGTTTACAGACCAGCGGGTGTTGGTGCTGGGCGATGTGATGCTGGACCATTACGTCTGGGGGCGGGTGGAACGCATATCACCTGAAGCCCCGGTGCCGGTGTTGGAAGCGCAACACGAGGAATACCGTCCCGGCGGAGCTGCCAACGTAGCGCTCAATCTGCGCAGTTTGGGGGCGCAAGTCCTCCTGGTTGGTTGCGTGGGAAGGGACGCGGCCGCTGACACCCTGCGTCGGATGCTTGCGGAGCGCGGGATCGCGGCTGAGGGATTGATCCCGGCTACTGACCGCCGCACCACGCTCAAAACCAGGATCGGCGCAGTGAATCAGCAGATCGTACGTATCGATTACGAGACCAAATCCGCGATCAGCTCCGCCCTGCAGAACGCGGTCCTGGCCAGGACCGACAGCCTGTTGCCCGGTTGCGCTGCCCTGATCGTGGAAGACTACGACAAGGGGCTGCTGTCGCCTGAATTGATCGATGCCATCCTCAGTCGGGCACGGAGTTTGAAGGTGCCGGTGGCGGTCGATCCCAAGCAACGTAACTTTCTGGCTTACAAACAGGTGGAGATTTTCAAGCCGAATTACACCGAGTTTCAGGCCATCCTGGGCAAGGTTCTGGACGACGAAACCCAGTTTTTCTCAGCCGCGAAGGATTTGCGGGAGCGCCTGGGCATCCAAAACCTGGTCGTCACCCGCGGCGCCCGGGGAATGTATGTTTTTGCCGGAGCTGAGCACCCGCTGCATCTGCCCACCTGTGCCCGGGAGGTTTTCGATGTCTCGGGCGCCGGCGACACGGTGATCAGCGCGCTTACCCTGGCGTGGATCTGCAGCCGGGACATCCGTCTGGCGGCTGAAGTGGCCAATCACGCCGCGGGAGTGGTCTGCGGTATCAAAGGCACGGCCAGCGTCAGCCCCGAACAACTGCTTGCGAGTTATAATGAGCCGAGATAAGATCAAATCTTGGACGGAGCTGGAACAGCTGGTGAGCCAAGCCCGCGAGGGTGGCGCCCGGGTCGTTTTCACCAACGGCTGTTTCGATATCCTGCATGCCGGACACGTGCAGTATCTGGAGCAAGCCCGCGCCAGTGGAGATCTGCTGATCGTCGGCCTGAACAGCGATGCCAGTGTCCGCAGGCTCAAAGGTTTCAACCGCCCCATCGTCGCGCAGGAAGACCGGGCCGCCGTCCTGGCTGGCTTGTCCTGCGTGGACTTCGTGGTCATTTTCGAGCAGGACACACCCTATGAATTGATCCGCTTGCTGCAGCCGGACATTCTGGTCAAGGGCGGAGACTGGCATGCCATGGATATAGTGGGCGCGGACATCGTCTTGGAGCGCGGAGGCCAGGTGCTCAGTCTTCCCTTCAAACAAGGTCTTTCCACCAGCGCCCTGATCGCCCGCATCCTTCATCTCAACGACACTCACGGCGGGGGGGAATAATGGAAGAAAAACAAACCGATATCGGCACCGTGGTACGGATAGACGGCAACCGCGTGCGGGTGGAGGTGCAACGTGGCGCCGGGTGTAAGTCCTGCTCCCTGCGCGGCATGTGTTTTGGACGCAATACGCCATCCATATTTGACCTGACCAGCGAGCTGGACCTGCAGCCTGGTGACCGGGTGGAACTGGAGATAGCGCCCGCAACCCGGATCCTCTCCGCGTTAATGGTGTTTGCCCTGCCCCTGGTCCTGCTATTCGCGGGGTATCTGATCGCGAGCCGGTGGCTGGCGGAATTGCCGTCGATCGGCGTTGCTTTTCTGGCCGCGGCGCTTAGTTTTTTGATAATGAAATGGATAGATCGCAGCTGGGGCGGGCGGATCCAGGTGCAGATCGGGAGGAGATTATGATCATCAGACTCAACGAAATGGTTTTCTATGGCTACCACGGCGTGCAGGACGAGGAACGCAAACTCGGACAGCGCTTTGTGGTGACCGTTGAGATGCACACTTATACCGGCCGGGATGCCCATGTGCACCATCTGACCGAGACTGTGGACTATACAAAAGTCTATGCCGATATCCGGGAACTGATGGAATCGCATCAATTCCATCTTCTGGAACATTGCGCCGACAAGGTGGCGGACAAGTTGTTGGCCGATTTTCCTTTGGTCGAACAAATCAGGGTTTGTATCCAGAAACCCTCGGTGCCCATCCAGGGCATCCTCAAGTCGGTGGAAGTGGAGTTGACGCGTTCGCGGTCATGAAGGCTCATCTCTGTCTTGGCGCCAATCTGGGCAAGCCCCGGGCGCAGATCAATCACGCCTTGCGCCTGCTGGCCTCCGATCCCCGAATCCGTCTGCTGCGCAAATCCTCACTAGTTAAGACCATGCCCTACGGTAGGAAAGACCAGCCGGAGTTCTGGAATCAGGTCGTGGAGATCGACACGGACTACGATCCCGGGGCATTGCTGAAGGTTCTGTTCTACGCCGAAGCCAAGCTGGGACGCGTCCGGCGTGAGAAATGGGGTCCCCGCCATATCGATCTGGATATCCTGCTCTGCGGCGACCTGGTGGAAAACAGCCCCGAACTCGTACTGCCTCATCCGGACTTGCACAACCGCCGCTTCGCCCTGCAACTGCTTAACGAACTCATACCCGATCAGCAGCATCCAGTATTACATAAAAGCATAGCCACGCTCCTGGCCGAGCTGGACGCAAGGGAGAATCAGACATGAACAGCCTCGCAGCCATAATCCTGGCCGCCGGAAAAGGCACCAGAATGAAATCGCAGCGCGCCAAAGTCACTTTCCCCCTGGGCGGTAAACCCATGATCCAGCGTGTGGTGGACAGTGCCTCACAATGCGATTGCGCCGGCATCTACGTCGTGGTCGGATATCAGAAGGAAAGTGTCGTGGCCTGCCTCACCGAGGATAAACGCCTGCTATTCGTGGAACAGGCTGAACAATTGGGCACCGGCCACGCGGTGATGATGGTGGAGCCGGTTTACAACCGCCAGTTGCGCGACGTGTTGATCCTCTGCGGTGATGTGCCCCTGCTCTCCGCCGCCACCTTGGTCCGGCTCTATGAGGTGCACCGGGAAGATCAGGCTGCCTGTACCGTGCTGACCGCATTTCTGGACGATGCCGGCAAATATGGCCGGATTCTGCGCGACGTCCACAAGCGGGTGTCAGGCATCGTGGAATATAAGGACGCCACCGCACAGCAACGTGCGATCAAAGAATGGAACACCGGGATCTACTGTTTCGAGGCAGAAACGCTTTTCGCCGCACTGCGCCGGATCTCCAACGCCAACCAGCAGCAGGAGTATTACCTCACCGACGTGGTCGCCATCCTGCACCAGGAAGGCCGCAAGATCAGCAGCGTCATGCTGGAGGATCTGGCCGAGGTCGCCGGGGTCAATTCCCAGGAGCAGTTGGCCGATTTGGAGGACCACCACGTCGGTACCATCCGCAAGCGTTGGCTCAACAGCGGCGTGGTCATTCACAATCCCGCCACCGTCTGCATCGGCGATGACGTGATCCTGGAGCCGGATGTGGAGATCGGGCAAAACTGCGTCCTGCAAGGAAAATGCTTGATCCAGTCCGGAGTCGTGCTGGGGCCGAATTGCTACGTCCAAAACAGCAATATCGGTGATAACTGCATCCTCGAAGGCCACAATATTCTGGTAAATGCCCACCTCCCCGAAGGCCACATTCTGGATTTCGGCGAGCAGGTGATCGAAGAAGAACTCTATGAATGACGGCTATCTCTACTCACCCTGGCGCTTGGATTACATCCTCAGCGAGAAACCTGGAGATTGCATCCTCTGCCGCTATCAGGACCTGGGCGCGGACGCCGACAACCTGATCGTCCACCGCGGCATTCACTGCTACGTGATGCTCAACCGTTACCCCTACAACAACGGCCACATCATGCTGGTGCCTTATCAGCACCTGAGAAACCTGCGGGATCTCGTCCCCGGGGTTATGTTCGAGCTGGCCCAACTGGCGCAACTCAGCGAACGCGTCCTGCAGGAAACTTACAACTGCGATGGCATCAACATCGGCCTGAACCTGGGCCGGGCAGCCGGGGCAGGTGTGGATGAACACCTGCATCTGCATATGGTCCCGCGCTGGCTGGGGGACAGCAATTTCATGAGCGTGGTCAGCGGCCAGAGGGTGATTCCCGAGGCCTTCGAACTCACATACGAAAAGCTGCGCAACGCCTTCCAGGCAGCGGCATCACACGCGGAGTGACGCTTTGGGTTTGACAGTAAACGGGCTTCGGAATTCTTTGCTCTCAAGGGCAAAATGGCCCGTGGCCGTCATTGTGCTGCTGTCCCTGATCCTGCTGGCGCTGCTCTATGCCAAGGTCCTGGCGCCTCGCTTGCGCAACCGTAGCTACGCGGAAAAGGATCTGCCGGCGGTCAGGGTGGTAATCAAAAACGGCTGCGGGGTGGAGAGCCTGGCCTCGGATTATGCCAAATATATCGAGGAGCGCCACAACATCGATGTCGTCGCCTTGGGGGATACACCCCATCCGATCTACAACAAGTCCCTGATCGAGGCCAAGACCGATGATCCCGGGGATTTGCGGCGCCTGAAACGCATGACCGGGATCCAGCGCTACATCCTGGCCGTCGATCCCAGTTATGAGGCACCTTTTATAATCATTCTGGGTGCCGATTTTGAAGAGATTATGCAAAACAAGTGAGATCACAGGAGGAAATATTGGCCGAAAACGCCAAACTGGAAGCGATCCTGAACTGGCTGTCCGAAAAGAAGGCCGACCATATCCGCGTGTATGACGTGGCCACGGCCAGCGCCTACACTGACTATATAGTAGTCTGCGAAGGCTCTGCCGATCTGCACAACAAAGCCATCGCCACCCATCTGCTGGAAATGGCCAAGGAACACAAATTCGCCGTCCTCGGCAAGGCCGGACTGGAGCATGGAGTCTGGATCCTGCTGGATATCGGGGATGTCATTGTGCACATCTTCCTGCCCGAAAAGCGCCAATACTACAAGATCGATGCTCTGTTCGCGGATCTCGCCCAACAGCCCAAAGGGGAATCTACGCCATGATCAAACACTTGTTGCTGGAACAGGTCTCTCAAGTTTTGGAACTACTTAACCTCAAACAGAACAAAGAGTTCACCATCGAAAAACCAAACAATCCAGAACATGGCGATTACTCCACCAACGCGGCCCTGGTTCTGGCCAAAAGCAATAAACAACAGCCCCTCAAACTGGCCGAGAAGCTGGTTAGGGAACTCAAGAAAGTCAGGTACTTCAAGACTGTTGAGATCGCCGGACCGGGCTTCATCAATTTCCGCCTCTCCACCTCGCTGTATCAGAAGATGCTGTGGGACATGCACCAGTTGGGGCCGGAGTTTGGCGATTCCGATTTCGGCAGACAGGAGAAGGTCTTGCTGGAGTTTGTCAGCGCCAACCCCACCGGTCCCCTGAACATCGTCAGCGCCCGGGCTGCGGCCTTTGGCGATACGCTTTATCGGGTCATGAAGAAGGTCGGGTTTGATCCCGCCCGTGAGTTTTACATCAATGATGCCGGCAATCAGGTTGATATTTTGGCCGAGAGCCTGGAGCTGCGACTGCGCGAGATCCACGGCGAAAACATCGGCGAATTCCCCTATGAGGCCTACCACGGGGAGTATGTCAAGCACCTGGCGCACAAACTAAATGCCGCCGAAGGCGTGCGCATCTTCATGATGCCGGAGAAAGAACGCACCGAACGCCTCAAGGAATTTGCCCTCTCCGAGCTTCTAGAGATGCAGCGCCTGAGCCTGGAACGCTTCGATGTCACCTTCGAGGGCTGGGTCTCGGAGCGCACTTTGCGCGGCGAGGGAGTCGTCGAAGAGGTGCTCAGCTACCTCACGGAAGCCAATTGTACCTATGACAAGGAAGACGCTGTCTGGTTCGCCTCCACCAAGTTCGGTGACGACAAGGACCGCGTTCTGATGAAGAGCGACGGCTCTATCACCTACTTCGTGCCTGACCTCGCTTATCACCTGACCAAGATCCAGCGCGGCTATACCAAACTCATCGATGTCTTCGGCCCCGACCACCATGGCTACGTCCCGCGCCTGATGGCCGCTTTCCGCGCCCTCAACTACGACGAGGACATGCTGGAGATCATCTTCCTGCAACAGGTCAACCTGTTCGAAAGCGGGGAGCGGGTCAAGATGAGCAAGCGCGCCGGCAAGATCGTGACCATGGACGACCTGATCAATGTGGTCGGAAAGGACGCCGCCCGTTATTTCTTCATCGCCCGCAAGGCCAACGCCCATCTCAATTTCGACCTCGACCTGGCCCTGCAGAAGAATAACGAGAATCCGGTCTACTACTGTCAATACGCCCATGCCCGCATCTGCAGCATCATCAAGAAGGCCAAGAAGGACAGGATCTATCCCCGCGCTTTCAAGAAAGAACTCTGCCTCAAACTGAACAAGGCGGAAGAACTTGCCCTGATCCAAAAACTGACCGACCTTCCGGGACTGCTCGAACTGATCGCCGAACACCGCGAACCCCACCGCCTGGCCACCTACACCGAGGAGCTCTGCGGCCTTTTCCACCGTTTCTACACCAAATACCAGGTGGTCAGCCTCAAGAACCGCGAGCTCTCCAAGGCCCGCCTGCTGCTCAGCGAAACGGTCAAGGACACCCTGGCGCTCTGTCTGGATCTGATGGGCATTTCGGCTCCGGAAAAGATGTGACCGGACAGCTTGTCCATGCTCTGCGAAATCCGTCCCATGCGCCTGGAAGATCTGCCCGCGGTCATGAACATCGAGCGGCAGGTCTTCAGCCTGCCCTGGCCGCCGGAGGCCTTCAACGCCTCCATTCTCAAGGATTCCTGGGTTATCTGCCAGGGGGAGGAACTGCTGGGTTACATCATGTATCACAACGTGCTGGATGAGAGCATGATCATCAATTTCGCCATCGCTCCCGACCACCAACGCCGCGGCCACGGCAAGCATCTTCTGGAGCGGACTCTGGACATCATGCAGCAGCAGGATTTGAAGACCTTCTATCTGGATGTTCGGGTCTCCAACGTCACGGCGCAAAGACTCTACCGCTTGCATGGCTTTGAGGTCCTGGGCAGACGCAAGAACTACTATTCCCAGCCTGAAGAGGACGCCATCGTCATGGTCAGACACGCTAAGCCGGTCACCCCATGAAAGACTACGATTTTCTCGTCATCGGCAGCGGGATAGCCGGCCTGGTCTACGCCCTGCAGGTATCACGTCTGGGGCGCGTGGCCATCGTCACCAAGCGTGGCCTTGCCGATTGCAACACCGACTACGCCCAAGGGGGGATAGCCGCCGTGCTCGATGCCCAGGATTCCTTCGAGGGCCACTGTGCGGATACTTACGCCGCCGGAGCCGAACTGGGCAAGAAACAGGTCATCTGCCGCGTGATTTCCGAGGGCCCCCGCCTGATCCAATACCTGATCGACCTCGGCACTGATTTCACCCGCCGCGACAATGGCTACGACCACCGTCTGGAAAACCTCTCCCTGACCATGGAAGGCGGCCACACCCACCGCCGCGTGGCTTATGCCGCCGATTCCACCGGGCACCAGATCATGCAGGCCCTGATCGCCCGCTGCCGGGAAAACGCGGACATCGACATCTTTGAGAACAGCATCGCCATCGACCTGATCACCCAACACCACATTTTGCAGAATGAGGGCTTCGTGCCCGGAATCTCCTGTTGGGGCGCTTACGTGCTCGATGACGCCAGCCGCGAGGTGCGTATTTTCCGCGCCCGTAAAACAATGCTCGCCACCGGCGGAGCGGCCCGCATCTACGCCCACAACACCAACCCCGATGTGTCCACCGGAGACGGGATGGCCATGGCCCGCCTGGCCGGAGCCCGCCTGGCCAACATGGAATTTATCCAGTTCCATCCCACCGCCTTCTGGAGCCCGGGCGGTGAGACCTTCCTGATCTCGGAAGCTCTGCGTGGTGAAGGAGCCATCCTCAAACTAAGCGATGGCACCCCCTTCATGGAACACTACCATCCCCAGGGCAGCCTTGCCCCACGTGACGTTGTCTCCCGCGCCATCGACGCCGAACTCAAGAAGCGGGGCGAAAAGTTCTGCTACCTCGATGCCACCGGCATTCCCGCCGGGGAGCTGCGCGGCCATTTTCCTTTCATCGACCGCCGTCTGCGCGAACAGGGGATAGATTTCACCAAGGATCCAATCCCCGTGGCCCCGGCCGCTCATTATTTCTGCGGCGGCGTGCTCTCCACCATCGACGGCGTCACCGACATCCACAACCTCTTCGTAGCCGGGGAAGTGGCCTGCACCGGGCTGCACGGCGCCAACCGCCTTGCCTCCAACTCCCTGCTCGAAGCCCTCGTCATCGCCTGGCACGCCGGCAATCATCCCTCCAATCAGGAAGAGGTCGTTTTCCCCTCCATCCCCCAGTGGAAACAGCGGCAGGAGTTCAACGAGAACGAGTGGGTGGTCATTTCCCACAACCGTGAGATCATCGGCACCATCATGGACGGCTATGTCGGCATCCGCCGCTCGCGCCGCCTGCTCAAATACGCCCTTTCCCGCATCGAAAACATCTACAATGAAGTGAATAACTTTTACCAACACAACGCCGTCCGCCGTGAAGTGGTGGAGACCCGCAACATGGCCATCATCGCCATCGCTGTGATCCGCAGCGCCCTCTCCCGCAGGGAAAGCCGCGGCGCCCACTTCCTTATCGACGCTCCCGAACGCAACGATGAACTTTTCAAGATCGACACCATCATCTGAGGATCAAACGTGAAGGGACTTTTCATCACATTCGAAGGGATCGAGGGCAGCGGCAAAAGCACCCAGATCCGGCTCCTGGCGGAGCAACTGGAACAGCGCGGCCACGCCTGCCTGCTCACCCGGGAACCTGGCGGACCGCCCATCGCGGAACACATCCGCCAGCTCCTGCTCGATCCCTGCCACGCCGAAATGCTGCCGGAAACAGAACTTCTCCTTTACTGCGCCAGCCGCGCCCAACACACCGGCCAGTGGATCCTGCCCGCCCTCCAGCGGGGAGAGATCGTGCTCTGCGACCGCTATTACGACTCCTCTTTCGCCTATCAGGGCGCCGCCCGGAGCCTTGATCCAGACTTCATCCGCAGCATCACCGATTTTGCCACCTACCACACCGACCCGGATCTCACCTTCCTGCTCGACCTGCCCGTGGAGACCGGCCTGAGCCGCATCACAGGCCGTCATCTCGACCGCCTCGAACGGGAGGAACTGGACTTCCACGCCAGGGTGCGCCAGTCATATCTGGAGCTGGCCCGGCAGTATCATGCCCGCTATATCGTCCTCGACGGAACCCTGCCAGCCGGAGATATCCACAACCTAATCCTCCCTCAAGTCCTGACCAAATTAGGAGAATCCCATGCCTAGAGAAAAACAGAAACTGACCCTGATCACCATCGCCGCGATCTGGGTACTCGTCGCCATCATGCTGTTCGCCGCCTCGGCCGCCTTCGCCCAGAATCAATCCAACGGTAGCGACCTCTATTCCCAGCTCGGCCTGTTCAGCGACGTGCTCAACAAACTCAAGCAAAACTACGTCACCGAACTCAGCGACGAAGAACTGATCAAGGCCGCCATCATCGGCATGCTCGGTTCCACCGACCCACACACCAACTACTTCACCCGGGACGACTACGAGGAATTCACCACTTCCACCAAGGGCTCCTTCGGCGGATTGGGCATCCAGATCGATAAGATCGGCGACTATATCACCGTGATCTCGCCCATCGAGGGAACGCCCGCCTACCGCATGGGAATCACCGCAGGAGACCGCATCGTCAGGGTCAACGACCTCAGCGTCGTGGGCTTTACCACGGACGCCGCCATTAAGCAGATGCGCGGCGAGGTCGGAACTGAGGTCACCATCACCATCAGCCGCCCCGGCGTCGCCGAGCCCCTGGAATTCCGTATCATCCGCGAAACCATCAAGATCAAGAGCGTGCCCTACAGCTTCAAACTGGACAACGGCGCCGGATACCTCCGCATCAGCCAGTTTAATGAAAACACCACCCAGGAGCTGCGCGCCGCACTCAACGCTTTGGAGACCGAAGGGATCAAGGGCTTGATCATCGACCTCCGCTCCAATCCCGGCGGCTTGCTGGACCAGGCGGTGGACACCGTCAACGAATTCATCGGACCCAACAAACTGGTCGTCGAGACCAAGGGACGCATCCCTTCCGCCAACCGCCAACACTTCACCCGCTTTTCCTCCAAGACCCGCGATTACCCCATCGTCGTCCTGGTCAACGAAGCCTCCGCCAGCGCCTCCGAGATCTTCGCCGGCTCGCTGCAGGATTGGGACAAGGGCCTCGTCATGGGCAAAACCACCTTCGGCAAGGGCAGCGTCCAGCAACTCCTCCCCCTGCTCAACGGCAATGGCATCAAGATCACCACCGCCTACTATTACATCAAGTCCGGACGCTGTATCCACAAAAAGAGCAACGACCAACTGCTCTTGGGCAAAGACGTCACCGAGTCCGACCGCCAGGCCGAGGAGGAACTCAACCTCAAACAGATCTATTACACCGTCAATAAACGCGAGGTCTACGGCGGTGGCGGGATCACCCCGGACATCGAATCCTCAAGCGACCTGATGAC
>CAYXEF010000017.1:0-4944 GCA_964463825.1 uncultured Candidatus Cloacimonadota bacterium
CGGGCGAAGTAAACGCCGTTGGGGACTTCGGATCCGGGCAGCCAGTCCAGGCTTTGGCTGCCGCGCAAATGAGCCAGTTTTTGCCCGCGCAGGTTATAGATTTCGGCTTGCAGGGTTCCGGCTTGTACGGCGCGCAGGGTGAGGCGCGTGGAGAAGGGATTGGGCAGGGCGCTGAAGCCCGGGCTGGGGATCGCGTCCGGAATGTCCGTGAAGAGGTCGCTCTCCAATAGCATGGGCACGGCCAGGGCGCCGAATTCGTGGACGATATTGACGCTGCCCTGGATGAGGTTGCGCGGCAAAGGCCAGACCCAGCTCAGCTCGCAGAGCAGACTTTGGCCGGGAGGCAGGATTTGGGGCAGATTGGCGGGATCCGGCCAGATGAGCAAAGTGGCGCCGCCCAGATCCGCGGGATAGGCGAGGATGGCGTCGATGGCCAGCGGGGCATCGCTGACGTTGATCACCTCGAGGGTCTGGCTGAGCTCGCCGGGCTCCGTGAAGCGCAGGGTGTCCGGCAAACTGAAGAGGTATTGGCGGGGCTGGATGTCCAGGATGAGGCCTTCGACCACCGTGAGCTCGTAGGGGATCTGGTCCGGCAGCAGGTACCAGCCGCTGTAGGAGCCGCCCCAGCCGAAATTGAGGTGGAAAAATCCGTCCGTGTTGTAGCCGTCGACCACCACATTGTGTCCGGCGTCCCAGGCCGGGGTGACCACCGCCAGCAGGGCCGGGCGCGCCTGCATCATGTTTTGCGCCAATCTGTCCCAGAGCTGCGGGGCGTCGCTTCCCAGCAGCTCGCAACCCTGAAAGCCGAGTTTGTCGAAAGCGGCGTCCGCCTGCGCCACGCCGAAGGTGCCGCTGCCGCCGGAAGTGTAGACCTGGTGGGCCGCCACGCCGCAAGCCCAGACGAGGGCGGCGATCTCCGGAGCGGCGGGGGCCAGTCCCCAGCGATAGTCGGCCGCGAGGCTGTCCAGGCTGGCGTTGAGCTGGGGGAAGGAGGGAAAGTCGTGGGCGGCGTGGTCGTCGTCGATCCAGTAGTTGCGCCCGGCGTAGCTGTGGTAATAGTCGTCGGCGTCCGAGAACTGGGTGCCGTGCAGGCTTTGGTGGTAATTGACGATCTGGGCCAGCGCGACGGCGGGACATCCGGCCAGACTGCGCGTCCCGGTGACCGGGTCGAGGGGGCAGCTGGCGTTGTAGGGCGCGCTTTGGTGCCACTCGGTCTTGACCCAGCCCTCCGTGAGCGAATAGCCGTCCGGCGGCCATTGCTGGAAGGGGTCGCGGCGTTGGGGGGCTTGTTGCCAGAGCAGGCGGTTGGCCGCGCTTCGGGCGGGATCCGATACTTGCAGGCGGGAGCGCAGGTCGGCCTCCAGCAGTTCGGCCAGCAGGTCGCCCTCCGGCGAGGAGAAAGTGGAAGTGAAGGAATAGGCCACAAGCGGCGGCAGGGCATCGTCCGCGGCGATCACGACCCAGCCCCGGGGCTCCAGGCTCCAGACCCAGGCCAGCGGCTCTTCCTTGCCCACAGCGCGGTCCCAGCTCCAGGCGCCCTCATAGCCCAATTCCCGCAGCCAGGCTCCCGCCTGGTCGGCGGCCAGGTCGCGGCTCACCGGCAACGCGGCGAGTCCGGCCACGCCAATGATCAAAACCAGACAGCAGAGGATACGTCCCATCTTGTGCTCCTTGCTTTTTGTTGGCGATAAGACAAGCAAATATCAGACCACATGCGGGGTTTTGTGGCGGATCCGGAGTCCGGCTCCGAGAAAACCATTGACAATTTGCTGACGCCAAAGAAAAGGAAGTCCGGAGCCGGATTCGCGCCGCGCCATCCGGCCCGGAGGTTCACATGAAAGCGCTCCGACCCTCCCTGCCGCTGCTTGCCGCCCTGCTGCTCTGCGCAGCCCCGGCCTTCGGCGCCTCGCAGGAGTCCGCCACTGGCGTCAAACGCCTGGATCTGACCCGCTACCACAACGTGGGCAATATCTGGCTGCGCGTGAGCAACTACGGCTTCTTCGGCTCCGGCTACGACGCCAATCCCCGCTTCCCCTCGCTGGAATATCCCGGCGGCAGCGGCATCGACTACCTCTTCCGCGGCTCCCTCTGGTTCGGCGCCAAAAAACAGCGCCGCGACACCGCCGGACGCAAGCTCTACTGGCGCGCCCTGCATCCCTCGGCGGACAGCAGCGGGACGGTGGCGGAAAACACCGCGGACTGGCAGCCCTGGATGCGCCCGGTGGTGGACACTCTGGTCACGCTCGGTTTTGACGGCGAGTGGGGCGTATATGAGTTTTTGCCGGCCTATAATCCGCTGGTGGCGGGCAATCCGGACGCCGCGGACTGGTATGACGCCCACAACGGCACGGACGCCATCGCCCTGGCCAGCAGCCGGACCCAGAAACGCGGCGAGGACGACGACGGCGACGGGACCATCGACGAGGACTTTATCGGCTACAGCTTCCCCCTGCGCCGCGCCAGCGAACTGCCCGCCCAGTTCCAGGCCTTCGGCGGCCTCTTCATCCACCAGACGGACAATTTCCAGACCATCAACAGCGGCTACAACGCCGAGATCTGGTTTCCGCTGGGCTTTATGGATCTCTCCGACCGCAGCTATCCCAGCTACGCCTTTACTGAGCCCCACGACGACGACGGCGACGGACGCCAGGACGAGGACGGGGCGCCGGTCTCCGAACAGGACTTCCTCTCCTACTACTACGACTACTGCCCCTTCGGCACCCCCGGCGACCGCGACCTCGGCACCCACCGCAGCATCAACCGCCACTTCCCGCTCAACGTCCGAGCCCGGCAGATGTCCTACCAATGGAGCTACGACTACATCAAAAACATGGTCTACGTGGAATTCGACATCACAAACATGAACACCGCCACGCAGGACACCCTCTTCGACTGCACCATGGGCATCTACATGGACGCCGACTGCGGCCCGCAAACCTGGACCGGAGTCTATGAGGACGACCTCTCCGGTTACGTCAAGGGCACCAACTACGAATTTGCCTACACCTACGACGCGGACAAGGACGGCGGCCTCACCACCGGACTGATCGGCGCCCGGGTCTGCACTCCCGATCCCGAGCAACTCAAGTTCCACTGCTGGTATTGGCAGGGCAACGACGGACCCAACGACTTCGACCCCACTTCCTTCAGCTACGCCCCGCTGCGCACCGCCAACGAAAAATACTGGCTGCTCACCGGGCGCAATCCCGACGAGACCCGCTACCAGCCCCTGCGCCCGGAACAGGACGACCTCACGGAATACGTCCAGCCCTCGCCCACGGACACCCGCTTCCTCTTCGCCTTCTACGGCGCCCAGCCCGGTACCGCGGAGTATGACGAACTCGAAGGCGGCGTCTATCACAAGCGCTGGAACCTCGCCCCCGGACGCACCATGAAGATAGTGGTGGCGGTCTTTCCCGGGGATTCCAAGGAAGACCTCAAACGCTCCGCCCGCTGGGCCAAGGATATCTACGGCCAGGCGCAGACCCTGGTCAACGTCGTCCTGCCGGATACCTTCCCCCACTACAATCCACCGGAACCGCCCGCCATTCCCGCCCTCTGGGCCGAACTCGCCGACGATGGCAACAGGATCGACCTCTGGTGGGACAACCGCAGCGAGTTTTCCTACGACTTCAAGACAGTCAGCAGCGCCGTCATTGGCTGGCAAAACCCCCAGCATCAGAACTATCTGCCGCTTTTGGACAGCGATCCCCTGTGGGTGGATTGGAGCGGCTTCCCGCCCCAGTTCCAGCCCCGGCTGGATGACCCCGCCTTCACCTACAACATGAACGCCACAGTCAATCCCTACACCGCCCACCGCCTGCGGCACGACTTTCAGGGCTACACCCTCTGGGGACGCAGCGGCAGCGGCTCGCAGGAGGACTGGACCCTCATCGAACGCTGGGACAAGCCGGACACCCCCACCGACCTCGCCGACTATCAGGTCAATTACGACTGCCCCTACGCGGATTCGCTCTATCTGGACTACGGCGGCTACCTCGGCGTGGACAAGGGACTGCCCAACCTCAACCAATGGGGCTCCGCGGCGCAATATCCGCTCTTTATCCATCTCGACGAGAATTACGCCCTGGTGCCCAATCCGCCGGATGAGTTCTCCGGATTCCCCGTCTACGCGCCGGATGTGGAGTGGAGCCCGGCACTGGAGGACGCGGCGGAGCAGATCGCGCAGGACTGCGCCGGCCTGCCGGAGGAGACCATCAAGGCCCTGCAGGCGCGCCTCTTCAAGCATCCGGATTTGCGCGCCGACGTCTTCGACCGCCTCTGCGAAACCAAACTCATCCCCCTGCCCGGACACGGCGGCCAAGCCTACATCCCGGCCACTCCCTCCGACACGCTGGGCCTGTCCCAATTGCGCCTCCAGCGCCTCGCCCGCCGCTGTTATCACGCCTCCGTCAGCCATCCCCGCAAAGGCGTGGAATACTACGTCGCACTCACCGCCTACGACCGCGGCATCCCCTCCAACAACCTCAACTACCTGGAAACCGGCCGCGACGCCGATGCCAACATGCTGGTCTTCTTCCCCGGCACCCTGGCCAAAGACCATATGGACGACATCTACGTGGTGCCCAATCCCTACCTCGGGCGCAGCAAATTCGACGGCCGCCGCGAAAACGACCAGAAAGGCGATAAAAGCCGCCGCCTCTGGTTCGTGAACCTGCCGGCGCGCTGCAAGATCCGCATCTACACCCTAGCCGGCGACCTGGTGCGCGAACTGGACCACGACGGCGCCTATCAGGCGGACATCATCACCGTCTCCAAAGCCGCCCACTCCGGCCTCGCCGCCAGCGGCATCCACGACTGGGATCTGCTCTCCCGCCACCGCCAGATCATCGCCCCCGGCGTCTACCTCTACTGTGTGGAAAACAAGGACAGCAAACAGACCAGGGTGGGGAAGTTCGTGATCGTCAAGTAGGTGGAGAGGGT
>CAYXEF010000017.1:5044-24404 GCA_964463825.1 uncultured Candidatus Cloacimonadota bacterium
ACAGCAAACAGACCAGGGTGGGGAAGTTCGTGATCGTCAAGTAGGTGGAGAGGGTTTGAAGGTAGGAAGGCTGGAAGGTTTACAGGTGGGAAGGTGGATGGTTTACAGGTGGGAAGATAAAAGGTGGGAAGGCTAACCCTCTTCTGGAGTCGAGCGACGCAGGAGCTGCGACTCCAGGATCTGACTCTCACGCTTTACAACACATGCTGTAGTCGATGCTCCTGCGTCGCTCGACTCCAGCTTGGTGCAATCTGGCCTGAGCCCCGGAGGGCGCGACATTTCATAGCGGTGGGTGCGCAGCGGCCGCAGGTCGCAAGCCCCCCGAATCTGTGGCCCCTATGTCCGGAAGCAGCCCCGGAGGGCGCGACATAACGTACTCAAACCCAGGCTGACACACAAAGGGGGAAATGTTTACCTGGAGATCCGCATCCTGTTCAAATCATCAGCCAAACTCAGATACCGGTTGACAGAATGGCAAAAAAAGATCCCGTGGCTTTCCAAAGGAGTAGTTATGCAAATAACAGATTACAGCGATTACTTCCAGGTCCATCAGGACTGCGCTTTCGCCACCGTGTTTGAAAACCTGCCCTATGTCCGTCCGATGGCGCTGCTCTTTGTGGACGGTGAGTTTTACATCACCACGGGCGCCAGCCGGTACAAGGTCAAACAGCTCATGGCCAACAAGCATTTCTCGCTCTATCTGCTGACACAAAAAGATGGCCGGGATCTGCAAATCCAGGGCGCCGGAACTGCGGAACTTGTGCTGGATGCAGATATTAAACGCCGGGTCTTCCAGGCGGAGAGAATGATCAGCTGCTATTGGCCTACACCTGAAGATCCGGAGTTTACCCTGTTCAGGCTGACCTTTACCGATCTCCATACCACTGAATAGCGGAGTTGCCACCCACCTTGATGTGAAACGGTCGGCCCTATAACCCATCCCGGTCTCCCGATCGGTTGCCTGCCTTGGGTATTGTTATTTGTCGCCTCGACTCCAGGAATCATGATCCCACCTTTCCACCTTTTGACCTTTCAACCTCTCAACCTTTAGGCTCTTCCACCATTCCACCTTTCCACGCACTTTCCCCTTGACAGGAACCGCCACCCGACGATAGTTGCAACTGATTCTCATTTAAAGGACGTGACCATGGCCACACACGGCTCCCTTTTTGCCGCCTATCTGGAGCGCCGGGGACTGAAACTGACCGCCCCGCGGCGCGCCATCCTGGATGCTGTGTTCGCGCTGCACGAGCACTTTGACGCCGAACGCCTGCATCAGGTGTTGCAGAACGCCAACCAGGCCATTTCCCTGGCCACGGTTTACCGCACCCTGCCGCTCCTGGCGGAAGCGGGCCTGATCCAGCGTTCGTTGCGCTCCTCCTCGCGCGACGTGTTCGAACACATCTACGGACATCCCCGCCATATCCATTGGATCTGCCACAATTGCGGCGCGGTGCAGGAGACCTCCCTGGCGCCGCTGGATCAGATCCTCGCCCGTTCAGCCGCTCAACTTAAGTTTGCCGTCTCCGAGATCAGCGTACAGGTCAAAGGCCTGTGCTGGAAATGCCAATCCACTGAGAATGAGAAGCAATAGGCCATGAGTCCTAACAACCCCGTCATCGCCCTGGCCGGCAATCCCAACGTGGGCAAGACCACGCTCTTCAACGCCCTCACCGGCGCGCACCAAAGCGTGGGCAACTGGCCGGGCGTGACCGTCGAGCTCAAACAGGGCTACTATCTGCACAACGGCCGCCGCTACGAGGTGGTCGACCTGCCCGGGATCTACTCGCTCTCCGCCAGTTCGCCCGACGAGCAGGTGGCGCGCAACTTCCTGCAGCAGAAAAAGCCCGACCTGGTGATCAACATCGCCGACGCCGCAAACCTGGAGCGCAACCTCTACCTCACCGTGCAATTGCTGGAACTGAAGTTGCCAGTGCTGATGGTGCTTTCCATGGTGGACATCGCCGCAGCCAACGGCATCGGGATCGATTACGGACACCTGCAAAGCCATCTGGGCTGCCGTGTCCAACCTTTGGTGCTCACCCGCAGGTTCGATTCCGGGCTGCTGCTGGACAGCGTGGATGGCTGTCTGGAGCATAAACCTGCAGCGATCAAGATCCGCTACGACGAGGTGGTCGAGGCAGGCCTGGCAAGGTTGGAAGAGGCTTTAGCGGCCTTGGCCGCCAGCGGTGGCTGTCCGGCTGAGTGGACGGCCCTGCCGCCAAGCTGGCTGGCTCTCAAATTGCTGGAACGCGACCACGTGACCACCCGGCAAGCGCCGGAAACCTTGCGCCAACTCGCGGACCGCGAAGCCCACGCCCTCGAACGCCACCGCAACCAAGCCGCCCCCGCCGCCCTGGCAGACGACCGCTACGGCTACATCCGCGGTCTGGCCAAGGATGTGACCCGCCGACGCGGGAAGGCCGCCGACACCTTTTCGGACAAAGTGGACCGCGTGGTATTGAGCGGCGTGTTCGGCCTGCCCATTTTCCTCGCGGTGATGTATCTGGTCTTCATGCTGGCGGTACGTGCCAGCGAGCCCTTGATCCGCTGGATCGGCGCCGGGCTGAACTGGCTGTTGGTGGAGCGCTGGGGCGCTTTGCTGCGGGGATGGGGACTGCCGGAAAGCGCCAGTTATCTCCTGTCGGACGCCCTCGGAGGCGGGATCGCCACCATCGCCACCTTCATTCCGCCGGTCTTTTTCATCTTCCTCAGCCTTTCCATCCTCGAGGACAGCGGCTACATGGCGCGCGCGGCCTTCATCGCGGACAAGTTCATGCGCAGCATCGGACTCCCGGGCAAGGCCTTCATCCCGCTGTTGGTGGGCTTTGGCTGCACCGTGCCGGCGATTTTGGCCACGCGGACCCTGGAGAGCAAACGCGACCGCGTCTTCGCCTCGCTGCTCACACCTTTCATGAGCTGCGGCGCCAAACTCCCGGTCTACGCCTACCTGGCCCTGCTCTTTTTCCCCCGTCGCGCCGACCTGGCCATCTACGGACTTTATCTCAGCGGCATCGCGCTCGGCATGGCGTTCGGATTCTTGCTGAAAAAGACCCTCTTCCGCGCCGCGCCGGGAAATTTCGTCATGGAACTGCCGCCCTACCATCTGCCGACCTTGAACGCCATCGGCATGCACACCTGGCACCGGCTGAAGGACTTTGTCCTGCGCGCCGGCAAGACCATCCTGCTGGTGACCATGGCCGTGACCCTGCTGCAGGCCGTGACCCTGCCCATCGCGGAGGGAGGCGGCGAGCGCAGCAGCATCCTGGAACTGGGTGGCAAAGCCCTCACGCCGCTCCTGGGGCCGATGGGCGTGCGTCCGGACAACTGGGAGGCAACAGTGGCCCTGATCTCCGGGCTCTTTGCCAAGGAAGCGATAGTAGGCTCGCTGCAAAGCCTTTATCCCGATCCCGCCGCCATTCCCGGCGCCTTTGGCGGACAGGCCGCCGGCATCGCCTTTTTGCTCTTCGTACTTTTGTATTCACCCTGCGCCGCCGCGCTTACCATCCTGTTCAGGGAACACGGCTGGCGCTGGATGCTCTTTTCCTTTGGCTACCTGACTTTGCTGGCCTGGATCGTGGCCACGCTGGCCTATCAGATTTTGGCCTATAGCGCCGCCAGCCGGCTGTGGCTGGGAGTCTGCGCCGCGCTGATCGCCGCTTTCGTGCTCAGCATGCGGCTCTTGGGGAGAAAACATGCTGTCCAAACGTAACCGGGTGCACATGCGCCGTTTCGGGCGGAGGTTTTTCCTGCGTCCCCGACCCTGCCACTGCCGCTCCGGAGATTGCATCAACCTGGCCGAACTCAGCCCCGGACGCGAAGCCGTGGTCACCTGCAACAACGATCTCCGCACCATCGAACGCGGCCTTTACCACGGGCGCCGCGTCTCCGCCTTCCGCAACGAGTCCGGCGAGCCCAATCTGGTCATCTCCGTGGGCGACTCCCGCTACGTGTTGGACCGCCGGTTGGCAATGCTGATCAAGGTGCGCGTGGTCTAAGCTACCGCGCCTGAATTCCACAGCCCCTGACTCAGAAATCACCCTTGTCAGGCTGGCCCCGGGCAGATAGATTGTCCCTAACACTATGCCGTGGTCTGAGGAAATCGCGGTGGAGGAGGAACGATGTTACGTTCGCATTTTGGTGTGTTGGCGTGCCTGGCCTTGCTGCTGGGCACGGCGCTGGACGCATTGGCCGCCGAACCTTATGTCACAATCCCCTGGGCTCAGGATGGCCTGAGAGCCGACCTGGATCTGAATCTCCAAAAACTTCCCAACGGACAGCTTTTACTCAGCTGGACTCCCTACCCCGATGTCGACAACTACGTGGTCTACGCGGCCAATCTGCCGCTTCCCGTCAATGGCCCCGGCTGGAGCGAGGTCGGGGAAAGCGGCGGCAGCAGCTATTTGGTCACAGCCGCCGATCCCCTCCGCTTCTGGTATGTGCGGCCCAAGGTCGTCGCTCCGCCGGAGTTTTCTCCGCCTTCGGGCTTCTATCCGGCCGGAACGCAGCTGACTTTGAGCAGCTTTCCCTCCGATGCCTGGATCATGTTCAAACTGGATTACCAGAATCCCGCCGCCCCGTCTTACGAATATTATTCCACGCCCCTGCACCCGGTGGGAGAGCCGCGCACCATCCGCGCCTGGGCGGTGAGGACCGGCTGGCAGGACAGCGAGGAAGTGTTCGGCGTTTTCTCCACCCCGCCGCAGATCGCCCAGGCCGCCCCCCTGCCCAATACCCTGCAAACGGTCATTGACGATATGATCCTGCCCGGACAAGGCTTCCCGCATGGCGTCGACCCCTATTGGAATTGGTACGACGAAGCCGTGGTGGATCAGGCTACGCCTTTGCCGCAGCATCATGCCTTCACCTCGTGGGGGGTGTTGTACGAGGAAACGCGCGGCAATCCAGCCACCAATACCCGGGTCTTGATCCGCAACCTGCGCGCGGCGTACTATGAGCCGGGAAATCATACCTGGCATCCTTTGCAGAATGACGATTCCGGCATCTACGGCAAGTGGTACCGGGAGGACATGTACGCCGACTCGTCCTTCGTTTCGGACGCCGTTTTCCTTCCGGACGGCAGCGTTTCAGCCCGGGCGGGCAACGGACGCTGCTTTCACTTCTGGCCGCAGGACCGGGTGTCTATCGACACTTTGACCATCGGAGGGATCTTCGCGACCTACGAAGCCAAACTGATATCGGATCAGCCCACTCCCGACGACCGCCTCAACGCCCGCTACATCATGGCCGTGGGCGGCGATTACTGGACCGGAGTCACCGGCGGCAACAACTGGGAGGGAAACGTCGGCAGCGGCCGCTTCAAATATGTGACCACCGATTGGCAGAACTTCAATTTCTGCACGCGCAGCCAGGCGGAGATGCAGGCATATCCGCCGCCTTTCTAATCCTGCCGGGCAGCGCCCCGGGCAGGGCAACTAATGTACGCGCCGGTCCTCGAAGAACTCGAAGACCAGCTTGTGGCCGAAGCAGAGGGTGAGGGTGGTTTTACTCCCGTCGTATTCAGGCTCGCCGAAATGGGCGCAGAGATCGGCGCAATAGAAGGGCTGCAGCGCGCCGGGAGTGTGTTTGAAACAGCAGCATTGCGTCTTGATCTTGCCGCCCCGCTCGATGAACAGGTGGCCTTTGGAGTCGATTCCGCCGTTTAGCATGGTCTCTCCTTTGTTGGTTTCAGGCAGTGCGAGCCGACAGGGGATTGGCGTCAAGGGAAAAATCCCGTCCCGGGCTTACCCCACCCCGGTAGCTGGCTGCTGTGCCCCTCCTATACTGCCCCAATGCCTCTCCTGAGACAGACGGGAAGTGTTCGGGCAGTAAGAGTGAGGCGTACCGATCAGACGCCAGGACGGGGTTGGGGTGAATTCCCAAAGGCGTTACCTTGCATCAGCAGCCGGTTCTCTCGTTTGAAAATTGAATTACGGTCGACAGAATTTAGTTGACAAACCAGGCTACCTGCTCAAGTGTCTGTTTAAAGGTCAAGAACTCACGCAAGGAGCCGAGATGATACGCTTGCTTAAGTTGTTCGCCGCCCGCCGCGCCCGTATCCTGATCCTGCCGGAGCTGGCGGTCATGTTCCTGCTGTCCTCCTGCGAACCCATCACCGAGCCCCAGTACCCTGATGTGGACCGCCACGACAAACTTCCGGCGGACATTGTCAAACGCCTGCCAGAAACAGATCAGCATCCGCCCATCCTGCACTCGGACGAATTCTTGCCACCCGTCCCGCTGGGCGCGGGGATCAACACCTCTGGCGCGGAGGATTCGCCCTTCATCCTGCCTGACGGCAACACCCTCTATTTCTTCTTCACGCCCGATGTGCGCGTTCCGCCGCAAGGACAGGTTTTGGACGAGGTGTCCGGCGTCTGGGTCTCGCATAAAGTGGGCGACGCATGGACAGAGGCAGAGCGCGTGTGGCTGCAGGATCCTGGCAAACTGGCCTTGGACGGGGCGGTGGCGGTCCAGGGCAACGAAATGTGGTTCGCCTCAGCCCGCGAAGGCTACACCGGGGTCAACATGTTCACCGCGGAGTGGCTGAACGGCCGCTGGCGCAACTGGACCTATTGCGGCGATCGCCTGATGCAGGAGATTCAGATCGGCGAAGTCCACCTCCATGGCGACGACCTCTATTTCCATTCCACGCGACCGGGCGGGCAAGGCGGACTCGATCTCTGGGTGACCAGCCGCGGCGGCGGACAGTGGTCCGATCCGGTCAATCTGGGCGCGGTCAATAGCGACGGCGACGAAGGCTATCCCTATGTCTCCGCAGATGGCGAAGAACTGTGGTTCACTCGCAGCTATCTCGGCACGCCGGGGATCTTCCGCTCGCACAAGGCTGGAGGCGTTTGGGGCGCGCCGGAACTGATCGTGTCCCAATTCGCGGGCGAGCCAACCCTGGACGAAGCCGGCAACCTACATTTCGTGCATCACTTCTTCGAAAACGGAGTGATGATCGAGGCGGATATCTACATCGCCCGCAAGGCGCGGGGCAAATAGCGGCTGCCTTTGAAAACCGCGCTGTCCGGCGACCAAACAAGGTAAGCTACCGGGCAGACAAAAAGGGACGGAAACACAAGCTTCCGTCCCCGTGTATTCACTTTTGAGGATTTAATCCGGGTAAATGAGGGCGCAGGGCGCCGAAACCCTGATCCAATACCCTTTGCCGGGCTCCAGTTGGCTAAGGGTGTTGCCCGGGGCGCCGGGTAGGTAGGACAAATCCAGATGCCGCGCTTCCTGCAGGAAAGCGGAGATCGAGGCCAGGGCGGAGCTCACGGACAAAGCGGAGTCAGGCAGGTAGGAAACGAGGTTCCAGCCTGCCTGGAGCGCGATCGGGAACTCGGAGGGCGTGATCTGCGGACCGGTGACGCTGAGGGTGGCCGGGGCGGCGAGCTTCAGCCAGTAGCCTTCGCCGGGACTGAGCGCCGTTAATGTATTGAAGTGTGCCGCCAGGCCGGGAGCGTGGCTGCGCGTGGCGTTCTTGGCCTGCAGGAGTCCGCTCAGGCCGCCCAACACATCCCCCACCGCGTAAGAGGCCGGGATTACATTGAGGCTGATGAGGTTCCAGCCGGCGTCCAGCCCGATCGACTGCGCGTTGGGGATCTCGCCGAAGATCACGGTGACAGGCGTGGCTTGGTTGGCGCTGGCGTTCACATTGACACTCTGGTCGGGATAACCGGGGGTCGAGACGGTCAGGGTCCAGGCTCCGGGGCTGAGAAAGCGGTAAAAATCGCCTTGGGCGGGATCGGTGTTGATCATGGAGTAGGAATTGTCGTGGCCGCTGATGCTGACTGTGGCCGCCAGCGGATTGCCCCAGGCGTCGCGGACCACGCCGTGGATGCCATAGAGTGCCTGTTCCAGGTAGCTGAGGAAGGCGTCGTAGTTGTAGTTCCAGTAGTTGGGCAGGGTGGAGGCGGCCGGGGCTTTGGTGTTGGAGATCTCGATGGTGACCTCGCGGGCGTGGGCGCTGTAGTTCATCCAATCCTGACGTCCGCCGGTGATCACGTACCAGTCCGCACCGTTGGTGACGCCGTTTGCCGCCACGCTGGTGAAGTAGCCGGTGGGGCCATGAGCCTGCGCGCTGGCGGCGTAAACCAAGCTGCTGGAGTAATACCAGGCGTCGTCGGGATGCAGGTTGTAGGTGTAATCCCAGGGATAATTGACCACCTCCGCCCCGCCGTGGAAATTGGCTCCGAAGGCGAAATGGTGGGCATTGGCGAAGTTCATCATCAGCGTGGTCTCCGGCTGCAGGGGCTGGCCGGAGTATTGGTTGCCGTTGGGATCGGGGAAATTGCGGTTGAGGTCGTAGCCGTTGTAGTTGTAGCGGCGGGCTCCGGCGACGGTGGTGTTGCCGCCGTAATAAGTGCCGTCGGGATTGGCGTTGGGGCAGATCCAGAGTTCCAGGCTGTTGACCAGGCTGGTGAGGCGGGGATCCGAGCCGTATTGCGAGAGCAGAGTGTCGATCAGGCGCAGCATAAGCACGAAGCCGGTCAGTTCGTCGCCGTGGATGGTGCTGGATAAGAAGACCTCCGGTTCCGGCTCCGCGCTGGCGACGTTGTCCGAGATCCTGACCGCCAGCAGTTGCCGTCCCGCGACCGTGGTGCCGATCTGCACGAGCTGGCAGAGGTTGGGATAGGTCGCGGCGAAACCGTTCATCATCGCCACGTAGGCGTCGTAGGTGGGATAGGAATCCCAGAGGCGCAATTGGGCCTGGCTGGCGCTCATCAAGGCGGGAAAGAGGCTGGCCGGAGCCGGCAGGAGCTGCGCCTGGTAGCCGAGTTTATTGAATTCCTCCCACTCCCGGTCGTTGGCATAGGCCCAGACCTGTTTGCCGCGCACGTTGTCGATGGAGACGACTTGGGTCAGGGTTTGCAGTTCGGCCTGGTCATCTATCTCAAAGCGGAAGTAGTATTGGTTCCAATCCTTCGCCAGCAGGGGTAGTGCCAGCGTCAGGAAGAGGACAGGGAGCAGGAACAGCTTCATGGCCTGGCTCCTCTGGCCGGGGGCTCGTTCACCGCCACCACGCGATAGAAGGCGCGGGACAGCTCCTCGCCGTCCAGATACTGCAAGCCTTCCACGCTGGCCAGCAAGACATATTCGCCGTAGGGCTCCGTGGCGCGGTAAACCTCGTAGGCCAGGGCGTGCGGGACCGGTTCCCAAGCCAGGAAGAGCCCTTCCGAGTCACGGGTGCAGGAAGTGACCGCCGGAGCGGCCAGATATTCCAGTGTGACCGTGATCAGGACCGTATCCGAGACAAAATCGTAGCCATCGGACACGGTGAAGACGAGTTCCTCCGCGCCATACCAGTCCGGAGTCGCGGTGAAAGTGACCTCAAGGCCGTCGATGACCGGCTGGATATGGGTGTTTCCGCTGACATCGAGGCTGAGGGCATGACCGTCCTCATCGCCCACATACGGGGCCAAATCCAAGCTGAGGCTGCCGTTCATGGCAAAGCTGAAGTTGTCCGGCAGCTCGAGCGTGGGAGCGTGGTTGGTGACCGTCAGCTCTATCGTGACGGTTGCTTGCGGAGTGTCGGGGTCATTGGAGTCCACGAGCAGCGTAGTTTGATAGAGACCGGGCGCCAACTCCTGCGCCGTGAAGGAGCCGGTGATCAGCTGGGCCGCTCCTCCAGAGAGCGTTCCCGTCAGCGGCGAGACACTGAACCAGCCCACTTCCGGATCTTCGCTCAACGTGTAAGTCAGATCAAGGCTGCCGCCGTTGCTGAGGGTGAAGCTGTCCGTGCCGGAAGCGCCGATAGCCAGGGTGGCGGCCAGCGCGGTGCCGTCCAAAACGGCGGTGGGGGCGGTGTAGCCGCTGCCGCTGAGGGCGATCTCCACAAGCGGATGGGCGCTGTCGTTGCTGCTAATGCCGACATTACCGTCATAGGCGGCCACAGACGTGGGAGCGAAGGTGACGGCGAAGATCACGGAAGATCCGGGGGCGACGCTGTAATCCAGGCTGTTGCGCTGTCCGGCGGCGCTTCTGAGCGTGGCGGCGGCATGATCCGCGCTGCGTCCCGCCAGTTCCGCGACGCTGTATCCGGTCGGTGTGACGATCGTACCTGTTAACTCCAGATCACCGCTGTTGGAGAGCGTGAAGTTCAAAGCCGCGCTGCTTCCCACTTCCACCGCGCCGAATTCCAGCTCCGTGTGATCGACAACCAGGCCGGGGCCGATGTAGTCCACGCCGTTTATGGGAATGGGCTCGCCGGAGCCCAGGACCTCGCCGAAGCCCAGCGCGTAGGCCTCCACGACGGGATAGACGGTGTCCGAACTATGGTCGTAGATCTTGAAGCGCACGGTCTCGCCGGACTCCGCCAGATTCACCAGCAGGGTCACGTAGGCCTGGCCGCCGGAGGTCACGATTTCCGCCCAGCCGCGGCATTCCTCGCCCACGAAGGCGCCCACCACGTCGTTGAGCGCGCAGGCGGCCCAGTTGATGGTCACCACGCCGTAGACGGTGGCTGAATTGTTGGGATAAATGACCGGCGTCCAATCCGGCATGGCGGTGGGATGCACGATCACGGCGACGCTGCTGCTCTCTGAGGCCTCGCCGTCGGACAGGGTGAAGCTGAGGGTCTCCGTGCCGGTCCAGTTTTGGACGGCGCTGAAAGTGACATTGAGGCCGCTGATGTCCACCAGGATGTTGCTGTTGCCAGAGACGGCCAGGCTCAGGGGATCGAGATCCGGGTCGCTGGCATACAAGCCGAAATCCACGCTCAGGGAGCCGTTTTTGTCGAAGTCGAAGTGATCCGGCAAAGCCAGTTCAGGCGGCGTGTTAGGGATGAAGCCGCTGCCTGTGACCGCGATGCTGAGGCTGGGCTCGCTGGCATCGTTGCTGCTGATGACCACGTTGCCGTTGTAGGAGGCCTCGGCGGTGGGTGTGAAACTCAGGTTGTATGTGAATGTCAGACCGGCGGGGACGGAGAAGGCCAGCGTGTTGCGATTGGCTGCGCTGTTCCTGAGTTCGGATCTGGACACGTCCGAACTTCTGGCAGCGGCGGCGACCGTATAGTTGGTGGGGGTGGTGATGGAACCGGTGAGGGTTTGTCCGCCCCCGTTTTGGATGCTGAATTGCTCCGTAGCGCTGCCGCCCACAGCCACGGCGCCGAAGTCGATGGCCAGAGGTTCGACCGCGATCTCGGGACCAGTTTGTTGAGGAACGAATATGATCTTGAGGTTGGGCCTCTCGTTGGAGATTGAGCCGCCGGTGAAGACGTTGGTCTGGTCGGCATTGTCGCTGCGGGCGTAGCGATAGCCGCTCGACACCGTGCTATATTGCACCGTGCCAGACTGCGAGTAGGCGGAAACGAGCCCGAAGGCCGTGTCCACGACGATGTTATCCGATCCGTTCCAGAGGAAGGGCGTTGACAAGGTCAGCATATCGTAGCCGCCAGTCGTGGGCATATAGGACGCGGCGGAATAGACCGTGGCCATATCCGTGGCGCTTTGCCAGATAGAGACATTGGCAGCGCTGGTGTGTTTCATCCTCACGATGAAGTTTGGCAGTGCCAAAGATGGCGCGGAGTTCACATAAAAGCCGATCTGGGTGATGCTCACCGGACCGAAGATGCCGGCTGAATTGAGTTCCGCCGCGGTATACACAGATTGCCCGTGCAGGCTCTTGTACCAGATATTGATCGGACTACCTGAACTGGTGCCGGTGGTCGAAGTTCCCGAGCCCAGGACAACGGAGGTGATGACATTGGGAGTTGCGGTGACCGTCGGCGTGGGCTCGGATTCCCCGCCGCTGTAAACCGCCTTAAGGTAATAGCTGTAGGTCGTGCCGTTGACGACCGCTGCATCGGTGTAAGTCAGGCCCGTCACGGTGGTCAGCAGCGAGCTGTTCTTGTAGATCTTGTAGCCGCTGGGCGTGCCGTAGGCCGGAGCCTGCCAGTTGAGGGCGACAAAGCCGTTGCCACCTCCCGCGCTGAAGTTCTGCGGCGGATAGAAAGCGTAGAGGTTGGTGGAGGCGGGAAACACAATGTCGTCCACCCAGGCGCAGTCCGAGCCGCTGACCACGCTGACGTCCTTGCTGTATTCCCATTTCAGGACACGTGTTCCCGCAGCAAGGTTGAATGTAGCCTGGGTCCAATCCACCGTTCCCGACCACTGGTTCTGCACTGTGCCGTCGATAGAGAACTTGAGGAAATCGTAGCCGGATTCCGAGGAGACCTTGTACCAGAAAGTTAGGGTTCCAGAGGAATTGAGCACCCGGGTCACCTCCAGGATGCTGGACTGGCTGTGGCCGATGACGCCGCTTTGGGCGGAATATGACGCGCTGTGGTAAGTGCCGTTGTCAATGGTCCAGGGTGCGTCACCGCCCAAGATCCAGGGATAGGAGGCGAAGCTGCCCGCGCTGAAATCCTCCAGCAGCAGGCCCACCGCCACACTCTCGAGTTTACTGGCGGAATAGGCTCCCGCCGTGGCGGTGAAATTGAGGTTGGCGACGGTGCCCACAGCCATACCGGCAGCCGCCGTGAGCGAGAAACTCAGGCTGGCGCTGCCTGAGGGGGAGATGGCAGAGAAACTGGCGGAACCGCTGTTGACCGTGATCCCGCTGGTGGCGCAGCTGAGGGTGGCAGAGCCGGAGGGTGACGTGGCCCCGCCGGTGTTCTGGAGTGGGATGGTGACGGTCACCGTTTCGCCGGGATCCAGCCGGCCGTTGTTGTTGCCCGGGGCGGGATCAATGATGCTGACACTTCCGAAGGCCAAAGCCGGGGCGTTGATCTGCAGGCTGAAGTCCTGCTCCCAATTGTTGGAGCCGCTGACCATGTTGAGGTGGAAGGCGGCGTTGGTGCTGTGGGCGACGTTGTTGGCGATGGCAAAGGCAAAGGCGTTGTTGATGGTGAGGGAGGCGCCTGAGGCCAGCGAGGCGATGCTCTCACTGCCGTCCGTGATGCTGATCCCGGGCGTGGAGCAAGTGAGCGTGGCGGTCACATTGGTTGCCGCGAGTGAGCCCGAGTTCTCGAAGGTCACGTTGAAGCGCCCGTTTTCATTGTATTCCGCGATATTGTTGTTGGAATCGGCATAAGCGGCGCTGGCGCTGACGTAGGGTCCGGAATTGGGAATGATGGCGATGTCTGCCTGGATGGTGATCTTGTTTTGGGCAGTGATGGTCAGTTTGGCTGTACCGGTGGCGCTGAAGGGTGTGATGCTCAGGTTCAGCGTGCCGGTGGAGGGCACCAGCGCGGTGCCGTAAATGACGCCTCCCAGGGTGAGGGCCACGCGTGAATAGGGCTCCGCGGTCACGGTGATGGAATTTGCTCCGATCAGGATCTGGCTGGGATAAGTGGCGGCGTTGGCCTCGGGCACGCCCAGATAGGTCATCAGTGTGGGATCGCCCATGATGGAGTAGATCTCCCAATAGTAATTCTGATAACTGCTTCCGGACTGCACCACGGCCAGATTGCCCATGAAGACGGTCTCGCCGACGCTGGTCGCCCAATTGGAGAAGGCTTCGCCGTGGGTGTGGAACATGGCGTCGTAAGCGCCGCGGGTGCTGGCATTGTAGGGATGGGCCGCGGCCTGGATCGGAGTTTTGTAACCAATGCCCCACCAATAGTCCTCGTCCCAGTAGGTGCTGTTGGTGCCGCCGATGTAGGCGACCGCGCCGCCGTTGGCCTTGCGGATCAATGCTTCGCCGAAGCAGGGGCTGGAATAGTTGAAGGCGTTGGTCAGACAGCAGTTGCCAACCCAGACTCCGTATTTATTGGCGTTGGTCATGGCGTTAACGTTTGCAACCGTGAAAGTGGGATCAGCCCAGCTGGTCTGGCTGCCGTGGGCGGTGTAGTTGATATAGCCGCGGCCGGCGTTGGCGTTGGCGATCACCTGTGCGTCGCTACTGGCCGATGCCGGATAGAGGTAGGTGTCGGATGTGATGCCGTTGGTGCCGTTGAAGTAGTGCGTGGTGCCGTAATTGATCTGGCCGTTGCCGTAGGTGGGGGCGTATGAGGCATCGGCGCCGGCGATCATCACCACCTGGCCCAGATAATCCATTGACGGCATTTGGGTCTTTTCAAACATCAGGGTCTTGTTGATGACCGTCGCCAGTTCCGTCGCGCTGGAAACGGAGAAGCGGCCGTAGTACATTTCCGGGACGTAGTCTGTACCCTGCAGGCGCACGTAGTAGTTGTCAGTGACATGGCTGCTGCTGGGGTTGGTGACGGTGGCCGCGCTGGCGTTGACGTTGTCGCCGGTGGTTCCGGTGTCGCCCACGATCAGCAGGTAGGTGGGCGCGGGATCCTGCGGCGTGGCGGCGGCCCAAACGTTGGTCATGTAAGTTTTGATGGCGCTGGTGGTATTGGCAATCGTGCCGCCGGTACCGACCGTGGTCAGGACCACGTTGAAGCCCTGCTGTTTTTTCCAGTCGATATATGTCTGCATGGCGCTGACATAAGTGGGCGGACAGAGGATGAGCAGTTTGGTGGGATAATAGTTAGTAGGGTTGCGGTCCTCGGTGCGCCAATTGGCCAGGGAACTGAAGTAAAGGCGGTCGAATTCCCGGGAACCGGTTTTGGCCAGCAGATCTGCCGTGGCGACGAGGTCGGGATGCTCAAAATCCACGCGCAGGGTCAGCTCCTGCGTCACGTTCAGCGTGCGCCGCACCGGATTATAACTCACCGGATAGAATTCCAAAGCAAAGACGCGCACGCCGCGCAGATAGCCGATCTCCTCGATGCGCACGGGGCCGTAGCTGAAGAAGCTGTCCTTGGCGTAGGCAGCGTCATTTAGGATGAAAGGCAGAGTGGCAGGATCTGTGGATTTGGAGACTGATTCCTGAGCCGGAAGCAGACGGTGGCGGAGCTGGCTGTCACCTGCGTCCAATTGGCGCCCGGACTGCGACAGCACGCTGTAGCGCACGTCCGCACCGACAGGTACGGCGATCAATTGGCGCAGCATCGGCAATTGAGGATCGCCGATGTCGTTGCTGGTGGACCAGCCTTCAATGTAAAGTTCGTCAAAAAGGCCGGCTTTGGTCTGAACTTCACGCAGCTTTAGTTCGCCTATCTGGAAGCGGACTTCGAAGCCGAGGTCGCTGTTATTGTAAACTTGGGCTTGGTTGGCGGCTTCCGTGAGCGTGATTTGCCGCGACTGCGCGGGCAACAGGGCCGTGACGGCAAGCAGCAGGGCCAGGATCAGCCACAGCTTGCCGGTTGTCAATCTGTGCATGGGATACTCCTTGAATAGATCAGATAATCTGCTGTGAATATTTGATGCAAGTCCCGTTCCAGTTTCAGCATCAATATTAGATGCGGCGCAGCTGCATTACAGGCATTTGCTTAGTGCCTCCTGGATCAAAATCAAGCGAGCACATATACTGAGCAAAAAAGAGCGACGAGGATCGGATGGGAACGCGGAAAAGCGCAGAAAAAGCGGATCACGTAGATAATCAGGACACAGGCTGGAGTCGAGAGTCGCTACGGAGGAGTCGAGTTACGCAGGAGCATCGACTTCAGCATGGGGGAGCTTTCACATGACCTTGCATGCCATTGCCTGTATGATCTCTCCTCGAGTCCAAACTCGCTGCGCTCGCTGGACTTTAGGATCCGGGGATCAGGTCCAGTGGATCAGAGCAGGCCCCAGCGGCGGCGGAAAAAGAGTTCCAGGCAGAAAACCGCGATGAAGAGGCCGAGGATGTACCACTTGCGATAGAGGGGAAAGTCCAGCTGCAATTCCAGCTTACGTTTTTGCGCGGGCAGGGGCTGGAAGGCATCGAGGTTGCCCGGATGCAGCAGTTTGCCGCCGGTCTCGGAAGCTAGCCAGGCCAAAAGCGGGAGATTGAAATCAAAATCCCGCGCTTCGATGGCGGTATCGGCCACGTTGAACTGGCCGGAACTCTTCTCCCCGCTGACCTTGTCCGTGATCTCGAAGCGGTATTGCCCTGGTTGGTCGAGGCTGAGGGCGACGCCGTATTCGCCATCGGACTGGGTCATGAAATCGCGGAAGACTTCCTTGCCGTCGGCAGCGAAGACGCGGAGCTCGGGATTGAGATCCAGGCGCAGGGAGCGGATATCGTCCTCGGCGCGCAGGCGCAGCTTGATCTCCTCGCCGCGGAAGTAACTGGAGTTGTAAATCGGATTGTAGCCGCTGGGCGAGCTATTGGCCAGCCAGGTGACGCAATTGGCCAATAGTTGTTTGTAGCCTCCTGAGCCGCTCTGCAACTGCCATTTCCAGAGATTGAGAAAGGCCAGCGCGAGGGTCTTGGCGCTGCCGGCCACGCGTGCGGCGATGGCGGGGGAATTCTGGGGGTTGTTGATGGTGCCCAGCACCTCGGCACCGGCGGCGGCAGTCACGTAGTAGTAGTCCAGGGGCGGGATTTCGCGCAGGACACCGCTATCGAAGCCGAGCATGGGGTAGGCAGCGGCGGCCTGGGTCAGGTTCAAAAAGCCCTGATAGGAGGCGGTGATGTTGGAGCGCTGCAGGGGCAGGACGCCCGCGAGTTCGGGCAGAGGCAGGCCCTGAAAGAGGAGTCCGACGCCCCGGCGCTGGCTCTGGAGCACGTATTCGAGCGGCGCGCCGCTGAGTTGGAGAGTGCCGTTGTTGATAATGACGATAGCGGCGAGATTGGCCTGGGGCAAGGCTCCGGCAGGCTGGTCGCCCCGGCTGACGTGCTCGCCCTGCACCCGGTAGTGGCTGAGCTCCCAGCGGCTGTTCTCCGCCAGGGCGTCCACGATGAACTTGTTGTCCCAGGCTGGGCTGTCCGAGAGGACGACGATCTGTTCTTTGTCGGCCAGAACATCGATGGCGCCGGGGAAGCTGTTGTTGTTTTGCGAGCGTTCGCTGATCCCGGCGGCGGAGAGTTCCAGGCTGAAGGGATAGAAGCCAGTCTGGGCAAAGCGTTGGGTGAAGTCCAGACTGAGCGGTTCGCCGGATTTGAGCTGGACGGTCCGGGAGGCGACGGGGCGGCCATTGACCAAAAGGCGGGCGGTGGCGGGGCCATTGTAGTTTTCGGAGCGCAGCTCGGTGCGGATGAGGGCGGGTTCTCCTTTATAGGCCTGGCGGTTGGCGATCACGGAAGTAACGCTGAGATCCGGCTGCAGGGGGCTGAGCGTGTCCGCGACAGTGTAGAAAGGCGCGCCCAATTGCCCGGCCTGGTCCAGATCAGTGTCCCGCAGCCAGCCGTCGGAGAGCAGCAGAACGCCGCGCACGCGGGTGAAATCGTGTTTTTTGCCCAGTTCCTCCAGCGCCGGGGCGAGCAGGGTGTTGCCCTTGTCCCCGTTGAGGCCGGAGGCGAAATCATACTCGTAGATTTCGTAGCCCTGGGCGGCGAATTTGTCCTGCAGCGTCTGGCCCAGAGGGCGCAGGAAATCCCGCTTGCTGCCGCGCGGGCCTTCCAGCTCGAGGCTGGCTGAGACGTCGCGCAGGACGATGAGCTGCTGTTTTTGCTGTTCCTGACGCAGATAGTAGATGATGGGGCTGAGCAAAAGCAAGAGCACCAATGCCAGGCTGACACTCCGCAGCCCGAAGAGCAGCCAGCGGCGCCCGGACGTGAGAGCCGGCTGGGTTCGCCAGTAGAAGTAGCCCGCGCTCAGGAGGGCGATGAGGACGATGACGGCGTAGAGCAGGGTCAGAGCCTCAGGTTGAGGTAGGAGCCGAAGGCCAGGCCCTTGGTCGAGTAATCGGGGATGAGGCTTTCAATGACCTGGATGCCGAGGCCGAATTGGACCACCTTGAAATTGAAGCCCAGGCCATAGGAGACCCGCCAGGGATAAATGGCGTTGCCGGAGCCGAAGCCCAGATGGATCGGCAGCATTTTTAACGGAGTCAGTTCCAGTCCCACGGCGAAGCGCAGCTGGCGGCTGACGTCGGCGGCGTTTTCGAAGCCTTTGACCAGATCCAGCGAGAGCGAGCCCAGCCGGTGTTTGTAGAGGGCGGCGAAGCGCAGTTCCGGAGCCAGGATCGTGGTGTAGGGAGCGGCGTCGGACTCTCTGAAGTCTTGGGTGTAGAGCTCTTCCAGATCCTCATCAAAATCGGAGATATAGAGGCTGTCGACCTCGACGAAAGCGCTGTATTCCTTGCGGAAAAACTCCCAGCGCAGGAAGCCGGGCAGGTTGTTCAACGTGAGGCCGGTTGTGAGGTTGGGGATGGGCTCGCTGTAGAGGCCGAGCAGGCCCTTGAAGCCATAACCGCCCAAGGCGGCCTGGGCCCGGACATACTGGCGCAGCGTAAAACCGTCCAGGTTGGAGGCCAGATAGCCGTCGAACTCCCGGGTGCCGGCGTCACCGATCCCCGCCAAAAGGCTGGCGGCAAAGCCGAAACGGATGTCCGGAATCAGCTCCGGCAAGGGCAGGCGGATATCGCCCATGCCCAGTGTGAAATCCAGGTAACTGAGCGCGTTCACATAGTTATGGGCATGGGTGAAACGGTAGGCGTCGGTGGTTTCGCCAAAGCCGTTGAGCAGCAGGGCTATGTATTGCTCGGAGAAGGCGCCGCTGCCGGCATAATGCACGGAACTGCTGAAGGCGAGATCGCCCATGGTGAAGCCGAAGAGGCCCAGTTGACCGCCCATATTGATGGCGATTCGCTCGTCGATGGCGTCCAGAATCTTTTGCTTGTCGGTCTCGTCGAGGTAGTCGCGTTCCATGATGTAGTTGTAGAGTTCGAGGCTGAGGGAGTTGTTGCCCAGGCTGAGGCCGACATTGACCGCGGGCAGCCAGAGATCGCGGGTCTCGGAATTGAGCAGGGCGGGATTCCAGTAGTTGGCATCGCAGCCTTGGGCGCGCAGCATGTAGCTGTCGGAAAAAAGCAGGGATTTCGAGGTGAAGGTCGTGGCGGCCAGGGACGCGGCCAGCAGCAGGAACAACAGCGGCAGGCAGAGTTGTCTCACATATCCTCCGACACATGCAGCCGCGCGCTGATCATGCCGCGGATCTGGATGTAATCCGTGGGGCGGGCATAAATGGTGACGGGCCCGTTGCTGGGCTCGAAGGTGAAGATCCAGGTCAAATACACGAAGGGGTTGGTGAAAACGTCCAGCTCAGATTTATTCATGGCCAACTCGACGATCTGCTCCGCTTCCTCGGCGCCGGGCTCGCTGCCGGAGCTGGCGGCGTGGATGGCCAGCGTCTTGCTGAAATTGTAGCTGGTGGGGTCGTCGGTGTCGATCACGGGATCGGTGCTTACAAACATGGTGACGGCAGCGCCGACGGGAACGCGGTTGACGATGCCGAGGGTGAGGCTGGCGTCCAGCAGGCGGTCCCGGATGGTATCACGGGCGTCCTCCTCCATCTCCACCTGCGTGACTTCGTCCAGCTCGAAGCTGTGGTCGTAGAGTTCGAAAACGAACGGCGCGTTGATCTGGTAGCTGGCGCGGATCCGCTGGTGTTCCTCGACGAAGCCGGGAAAGCCGT
>CAYXEF010000017.1:24504-34079 GCA_964463825.1 uncultured Candidatus Cloacimonadota bacterium
ATCTGGTAGCTGGCGCGGATCCGCTGGTGTTCCTCGACGAAGCCGGGAAAGCCGTTGTGTCCTCCGTTGATGAGCAGATAGCTGTCGAAGATCTCGATCGTGTCCGGCATGATCTGCAGGAGCTCGGTGATGTTACCTGTGAAATCCAGTTCCGTGATCGTGGGCCCCGTCAGAGCGGCCGCCTCCACGACGTAGGGCTGGTTTTGGGCATCCACCACGGGGATGATGCGCGTCTCTCCGGTGCGGTCGTTGATGGCGCGCAGAGAGCCGTGAAACTCCGCGCTGAAGCCGACCTCGTTGGTGACCTCGATGTAAACCGAGGCTCCGGCCAGGTGGATGGCGTTCTCGATGTCATAGGGATAATTGATGTTGATGGTGGAGACCACCCCCTCGAGGGCGCGCACGTAGTCGTAGAGATAGCCCTGGAACACACGGAAGCCGAATTGGTTGTCCAGGTCGATGGAGACGGTACCGACCGGCGTTCCCGCGGGCAGGTCGCTCTGGACGGAAAAGACGAATCGCAGGGAATCCTGGATCAGTCCGGCGTCTTTGATCCCCAGATGGAAATCCGGCAGGTTGAAGGTCTGCCAGGTGCCGAACTGGTTGTTTTGGATCTGCAGGGGCAGGCCCTCGTCATTCACTACGTCGGGCAGGATGACCTGGGCGAGGGTATTGGCCGGATCGATCACGTCGAAGAGATAGCGCAGATAGCCCTGGGTGAATTCGCCGTAGCAGAGAAACACCGTGCCCGTGGGATCCATCAGCGGAACAGTCAGGTTGACATTCTGCCCCGCGATCAGTTGGAGGCCGTTCACCACGGTGCCGGGAGTGAAATTGACATGCCCAAAGTCCGGCGTTTCGGCCTGGCCGGTATTGACCAGCGTGAGAACCTGGTCCTCGCCGATGGTGATGTCCAGGCTGTCCGCCAGTTCGGAGATCAGGACGCGCTCGTTCATCAGCGGAATGGTGACATCGACATCCCAGGCTGGCATGTGCGGCTTGGCGATGTCGCAAGCGCCCAGCCCGAACAAGATCGCCGCCAACGCGGCAAGCCAGAGTCTCATGCGTCGCTCCTTGTGCGAAAGGTCGCAAAATACCACTTTTCCATATCTACACCAAAAATCGGGCCACGCACTGTAATGTCAAGGATTTTCAGCCACGGCCGCCGGTTAAGCCTTGTGTGATGCGTGTCGGCGCCCGCGCCGCAGGGGATTCGTGCGGTCTGTCCAGCTCTCCCGGCAGCGCTTCCTTACTCTTTGCCGTGATCCCTCATTTATATCCCCGCCGAGCTTCCGGTGTCTGGCAGGAGTGATACAGGGGCGGCTTAGCGGAGGCTCGGGAGTGGGCCGCCGGGAAGCCTCAGATGCCGAGTTTTTGGCAGGCGTCGCGCGCGGCTTCCTGATGCGCCTGCTTTTTGGTGCTGCCCTTGCCACTGCCCATAACCTGACCGTGTTGGCGTACCTCCACGACGAAGGTCTTGTTGTGTTCCGGGCCTTCCTCGGCGATGGTCACATAACGCGGCGGCTCCTGATTGCGCGACTGGATGTATTCCTGCAGGATGCTTTTGTAGTTGACCAGTTCGTTGCGGGTGACGGTGGTCTCGTAGCCTGTGATGATATGGTTTTTGATGAAACGCGTGGCCGCGGCGATGCCGCTGTCCAGGTAGATGGAGCAGATCAGGGCTTCCACGGTGTCGCTGAGGATGGAGGATTTTTGGGCTCCGCCGGAGTGTTGTTCCTCGGGGCTGAGCAGCAGATATTTGCCGATGTCCAGTTCCTGGGCCTTGAGGGTGAGATAGGTCTCGGAGACGATCTTGGACTTGAGCTTGCTGAGTTTGCCCTCCTGCTCGTCCGGATGGCGGGAAAACAGCTCGCGCGAAACGATGAAGCCGAGGATGGAATCGCCCAAAAACTCCATGCGCTCAAAGGGCGAAGGGGTGCGGTGGTCGCTGAATTGGCGGCGCAGGTAGGATTTGTGGGTGAGCGCGGCCTTGAGCAGGGTGAGGTCGTGAAACGTGTAGTCGATCCTCTTCTGGAACTGCGCCAGGCCTTTTTCCCATTTGGGATAATGCTCGGCGATGCGTTTGCCGTTGAAGTATTCGACGATCTTTTTGATGATGCTGTTCAAGCGTTCCTCTCGCCGGGCCCGGAACCGGCCTGGCTGGCTGACGTCCGGTCGCGGCGCGTCAGGGAATGTACTTTTTGATCACGATGGCGGAGTTGTGTCCGCCAAAGCCCAGGGAATTGGACAGCGCGGCCTGCACCTCGCAATTCCGGGCGCTGTTGGGCGTGTAGTCCAGATCGCAATCGGGATCCGGATTTACCAGGTTAATGGTGGGATGTACGATGCCCGTCTGGATAGTCTTGGCGCAGACAATGGCCTCGATGCCGGCCGCGGCGCCCAGCATATGGCCGACCATGGATTTGGTGGAACTGATCACCAGTTTGTACGCATGGTCGCCGAAGCAAGCTTTGAGCGATTGCGTTTCGCCTTTGTCGTTGAGCGGAGTGGAGGTGCCGTGGGCGTTTACGTACTGGATCCCGTCAGGCTGCAATCCTGCGTCGGCAATGGCGGCGCGCATGGCGGCGGCGCTGCCGGAACCATCCTCCAGCGGCGCGGTGATGTGGAAGGCGTCGTCGGTGGCGCCGTAGCCGGCCAGTTCGGCGTAGATTCTGGCTCCGCGGGCTTGGGCGTGCTCCAGTTCCTCCAACACCAGCAGGGCGGCCCCTTCGCTCATCACGAATCCGTCCCGCTCGGCGTCGAAAGGACGGGAAGCGGTCTGGGGGCTGTCGTTGCGGGTGGAAAGGGCGCGCATGGCGCAGAATCCGGCAATGGCCAGCGGTGTGACGGCGGCTTCGGCGCCACCGGTGAGGATGATGTCCGCGTCCCCGTATTGGATGGCGCGGAAGGCGGTGCCGATGGCGTGATTGGCGCTGGCGCAGGCGCTCATGACATTGAAGTTGATGCCCTTAAAGCCGTTTTCGATGGCGATGTGGGCGGCGGCGATGTTGCCGATCATTTTGGGAATGAAAAAGGGGCTGACGCGGCGCAGGCCCTGTTCGTGACTCTTCACGCACTCATCGTTGAAGGTGTAGATGCCGCCGATGCCCACGCCGGTGATGACTCCGATGCGGCTGCCATCCTGGCCCTGGGGCGTGAGTCCGGCGTCTTTGACCGCTTCGCGGGCGGCGACCAGCGCGTATTGCGTGTAGGTGTCCAGCTTGCGGGCTTCCTTGGTGTCGAAATGCTCTTCCGGCTTGAAGTTCTTGACCTGGGCGGCGATGTGAGTGCTGAGGACGCTGAGATCAAAATCAGTGATCAAGGCCACCCCGGAGATACCCTTGAGCAGGTTGTCCCAAGTCTCGGCCAGATTGTGACCCACGGGGGTGAGGGCGCCCATGCCTGTGATTACCACTCGTTTCTTCATCGTGTGTACCTCATTAGTTTTTTCCTCGGGGTTTGCCCCTGGCGCGGGTACGGCGGCAACGCCCATCCCCCATCCCGGCGCCGGGCAGCGGTTGAGTCGCAAAACAAGGGACCAATCCTGATAAACGGTGTTATCAGGATTGATCCACATGAGTTTGTTAAGCCAGCTTATCCTTGAGGTAATCGATGGCTTGTCCGACCGTGCGGAGTTTGTCCTGGTCTTCGTCAGGAATGCTGATGTTGAATTCCTCTTCAAACGCCATGACCAATTCCACGGTGTCCAGGGAATCGGCGCGCAGGTCTTCGATGAAGTTGGCAGATGGAACAATCTGTGATTCTTCCACGCCGAGTTTGTCCATCACGATCTGTTTGACTTTGGCTTCAATATCCATAATTCCTCCTATGTTATTGAAGTGCTTGTTTTTTTATCTTGCGGGGTTGCCCCCGGCAATTCTCAGTGCATGGTCAGGCCGCCGTCCACGGCGAGCGTCTGACCGGTGATATAGGCGCTGGCTTCAGAAGCCAGGAATAAACAGGCTTGCGCGACCGCGTCCGGGGTTCCCATTTTCTGCAACGGGATCGCCTTGGCATAGCCCGCCACCACTTCCGGCGGCAGCGTGGCTGTCATTTCGGTTTCGATGAAGCCGGGCGCGATGGCGTTGACGCGCACGCCGCGGGAGGCGAATTCACGTGCGCAGCTTTTGGTGAAGGCGATGAGTCCGCCTTTGGAGGCGGCGTAATTGGCCTGTCCGGCGTTGCCCATCAGTCCGATGACGCTGGCGATGTTGACGATGGAGCCGCATCTGGCCTTCATCATGTGTTTGAAAGCCTTCTGCGTGCAGATGAAACTGCCTTTGAGGTTGATGTCCAGCACCAGCTGCCACTCCTCTTCCTTCATGCGCAGAAGCAGATTGTCGCGCGTGATGCCGGCGTTGTTGACCAGGCAGTCGATGCGCCCGTGCCGCTCCATGATGGCGGCAAACACGGCCTCCATGGCTGCGGAATCGGTGACATCGCCTACCTGACCGGAGGCTGACCAGCCTTTGGTCTGCAGCGTTTGGACCGCTTGATCCACGTCTGCCTGGCGCAGGTCTATAATCACGGCATGCGCGCCCTGTTCGGCAAAAGCGCCGGCTATGGCCAGTCCGATGCCGCGGGCGGCTCCGGTGATCACCGCGACTTTATCATGTAAATCGTAATTCATACTACCTTACTTTGACTGCCGGCGCTGCCCTCACTCGGCAAGGGCGTCCAGCAGGGAGTCGAGTTCTTCCAATTTGTCCAAGTTTACAACGCTGGCATCTTTGTCAATGTTCTTTATCATGCCGCTGAGCACCTTGGCGGGGCCGAACTCGACAAAGCGGCGCACTCCGGACTCCAGCATCAGGCGCACGGAATCCACCCACAGCACCGGCGAGACGATCTGGCGGGCGAGTTTTTCCCGGCTCAGGCTGCCGTTGGTGTTGGGCTGCGCGTCAAGGTTGGAGATGAGGGGGATTTCCGCATCGCGGAAACTGAGGCCTTCCATCTCCCGGGCCAGCCAATCGCTGGCTGGCTGGATCAGCGGGGTGTGGAAAGGCCCGCCCACGGTCAATGGCAGGACGCGCTTGGCGCCACGCTCTTTGGCCAAAGCTGAGGCTTGCGCCACGCCGGACTCGCTGCCGGATATTACTGTCTGGGTCGGAGTATTGAAATTGACCGCGCGCACCAAGCCCGATGCTTCCGCCTCAGCGCAGATCCCGATCACCGCCTGGGCCTCCAAACCGATGACCGCCGCCATGGCAAAGGGCACGCCGGCGTTGGCCCGGATCATGAATTCACCGCGCTTGTGCACCAGATGCAGCGCGTCTTCCCATGTCAGGGTACCGTTCACCACCAAGGCGCTGAACTCGCCCAGCGAATGTCCCGCCACGAAGTCCGGCCGCAGTTCGCTCCTGCGGGTAAAGGCCTGCCAGGCGCAGATGCTGTGAAAGAGGATGGCGGGCTGGGTGAAACGCGTCTCTTTGAGCGCGTCTTCCGGCCCCGCGGCCATGATGGACGCCAGATCCGTGCCGTGCCGCTGGTCAAAATCCCGCAGCACCGCGGCAAACTCGGGGTATTGCGCCACATAGTCCTGCGCCATGCCCATATATTGGGCTCCCTGGCCGGGAAAGACAAAGGCTGTTTTCATGGATGTCTCCTTAGTAACGGGCCAGCAGGCTGCCCCAGGTCAGGCCGGCGCCGAAGGATGTGAGCAGGATGATGTCCCCGCGGCGGATCTTCTTGGCACGGATCGCTTCGTCCATGGCCAGGGGTATGGTGCCGGAGGAGGTGTTGCCGTATTTCTCGATGTTGACGATCACCTTGCTCATGGGCACGTGCAATTTCTCGGCCAGGCCTTCGATAATGCGCAGGTTGGCCTGGTGGGGTATGACCCAATCGATGTCCTTGACGTCCAGTTTATTGCGGCGCAACAGTTCGTCCGTGGAGGCGAACATGGAGCGGATGGCGTTTTTGAAGATCCGGTTGCCCTCCATGTAGACCGTGTGCAGGTTCTGGTCCACGGTTTCGTGGCTGGCGGGCAGGCGCGAACCGCCCGCGGCCTGATAGAGCAATTCGCCCTGGCTGCCGTCGGAAAAGATCAAAGAGTCGATGATGCGCGATACTTCGCTGGCGCGGCCGCGGGACACGATTGTCGCCCCGGCGCCGTCTCCGAAGAGCACGCAGGTGTTGCGGTCGTTCCAGTTGGTGATCTTGGTCAGCACATCCACGCCGATGACCAGCACGTTTTTAGCGCCGCCGCTTTCCACATAATGCCGCGCGACGTCCAGGGAATAAACGAATCCGGTGCAACCGGCGGAGAGGTCGAAGGCCGGGATGTTTTTGAGCCCCAGCTTCTTTTGCACGATGCATGCGGTGGAGGGGAAAGCGTGGTCGCCGGTGACGGTGCCGGTGATGATCAGGTCGATGTCCTTATACTTGACGGGTGAAGCCTCAATGGCGTTGATCGCGGCCTGATAAGCCAGATCGCTGGCCGCTTCGTCCGCCGCGGCGTAGTGGCGTTCGAACATGCCGGTGCGGGTGCGGATCCATTCGTCCGACGTGTCCATCTGCTTTTCCAGATCGAAGTTGTTGACCACCTTTTTCGGCGCGTAACTGCCGAAACTGGCGAACTTGGCGTTATATAGGGCCATTACTGCAAGCTCCCAAAGTAAGACTGCGTGTGTTGCACGAATCCCGTATGCGCCGTGCGGGCGGCAAAACGGAGGGCGTTTTTAATCGCTTTGGCGTTGCTGCGGCCGTGGCTGACGATGCTGGTGCCGTTGAGACCGACCAGCAGCGCGCCGCCGTATTCCGTGTGATCCAGCTTGCTCTTGAGATAGCGGTAAACCGGATAACTGAGCATGGCGCCGAATTTGGCGATCCAGTCCTTGTTGAACTGCTCCTTGAGGATATCGAAGATGGAGATGACAGCGCCCTCGATCGTCTTGAGCACCACATTGCCGACAAAACCGTCACAGACCAGAACGTCGCATATGCCCCTGAGGACGTCCTTGCCCTCGATATTGCCGATGAAATTGATGTCTTTGGCTTCGCTCAGCAATTGGTGCGCCTCGCGGGAGACGTTGTTGCCCTTGGCGCTTTCCTCGCCGATGTTGAGCAGCGCCACGCGCGGCCGGGGTTGGTCGTAGAGGTAGCTGAAGTAGATGCTGCCCAGCTGGCCGAACTGCAACAGGTTCTGGGCGTCGCAATCGACGTTGGCGCCCATGTCCAGCAGGATCTCGTTGTGTTTCTGAGTGGGCAGCGTGACCGCGATGGCCGGGCGCGAGACGCCCTTGACGCGGCCCAGACTGAGCAGCGAGGCGGCCATGAAGGCGCCTGAATTACCGGCGCTGAGCACGGCGTCCGCGGCTCCCGACTTGTGCAGCTCGATCGCCCTGCGCATGGAGGAATCCGTTTTGGCGCGCACGGCCGAGGCGGCATGCTCTTCCATGGTGATCCGCTGCGAGGCGTGCACGACCTTGATCCGCCGCGGATCGTAGAAATACTTGTCCAATTCGCGGTTGAGAATGCTCTCGTCTCCGACCAGGAAGATCTGGTCGCAACAAGCCTCTTTGATCGCCAGGATGGCGCCTTCAATCTCCGGATACGGCGCTTTGTCGCTTCCGAAGGCGTCTAAGGCGATGCGCACATCACTCCTTGGCTGCTTTTACCTGCTTGCCGTCGTAGGTGCCGCAACTCTCGCAGATATGATGCGGGCGCTTGGGTTCGCCGCACTTGCTGCAAGTGCCCACGGCCGGGGCTGTCAGTTTATCGTGGGTTCTGCGTTTATCTCTGCGTGTCTTTGAGGTTTTGCGTTTGGGGACCGCCATGGTTTCTCCTTTGTCCGGTGACGCGGACGGTGCCCGGCGGGGCATGGTGCCGTCTGTTCTGATCTGAGCCCACCAGCCGGAACGCGCCTTGCGGCCAGCGTCACACATTTTAAGCGTTTTGCGTCCAGAACCCCAAACGGCGGGTTTTTGTCAATCAAAATCGCTAACTCGTTGTCAACCGTCATCTTGTCTTCTGCCACCCTATATCGACAGGATCTGCCAACGCCATGACGGAAGTTACTCCGCCTAACGCTGCCTCTCCTTTTCCCGCACCGCCAACAGCGGAATGAAACTCAGCCAGCGCAGGATCCCGCCGATCCCGAACACCACCTGTTCCGGCTCCAGCACCCGCGCCCCCAAATCCAGCTGCGAGGGGAAAAACACGCCGGTGAGCAAGGTCGAAACCATCATGCTGACCCCGGCGACGGCGCCGTAAAGCGCGCTGTAAACCTGCTCCCGGCCTTTGCCGGCGATCGCCAGGACAAAATTGGTGGTCACCACGCCGTTGCCCGCCCACATAAAGCCCGAGATCAGCGCCTCAAACCAGAGGATGGCGTAGTTATCGGGCGTCATGGTGAGCCAGAACATGGGATTCAGCCCACCCAGGCCCACGCAGATCAGCATCGCGGTCTTGTTGCCGTAACGGTCTATGAAACGGCCCCAAAAGGAATATGCGAGCAGCGAAGAAGCCATGTGCAACGTGCCGTAGAGCTGCATTTGAAACATGCTCATCTGCAGTTTCTTGAGCATGAAAGGACCCCAGAAGGCGCTGCCCACGCCGATGGCCAGCATCCACCAGATCCCGAAGGCCAGCAGCAGGCGGAAGTTTTTGTTGCGCAAGGGCTCGGCGAATTCCTCCCGCAGCGTGAAACGCCTTTGCAGCGGGCGTTTGCGGTCCGGCTGCCGCGACAGGATGCCCAGTCCGATAAAACCCAAAAGCGTGGCGAAAACGAAGATCCCGGCCAGAAAGTAGGCCTGATACGCCGGCGTGAAGAAGCTTTGGGGATCCAGCCAGCCCGCGAACCAACCCTGGAGCGCGCCGCCGCCCTTTTCGAACAGGTCGGTGCAGAAACTCAGCGTGTAACCCACCACCAGGCCGGCCAAGACCAGGATCTGGTTGCGCTGCGCGAAAAAGCGACCCCGGATGCCCAGCGGAATGAGATCGCTGACCCAGGCGATCCAGATATTGCCGCCCACAGCCTGCAATCCCGCGCTGACAAAAAGCAGCGCCAACGCGAAAAGGATGCCCTGTGCCGGCTCCCGGAACAGCAGCGATGCGCCGATAAATAACGACAAAAAGCGGCCCGCCGCCGTCACCACGATGCAGACTTTCTTGCGTTGCCGCAACCGGTGCATCAGCACCACGCCCAAAGGCTGAAACAGCGCCGACAGCTGGCCCAGCGCGCTCAGGACACTGAAATGCAGCGGCGAAGCGCCCAACAGCACCATGAACTTGGTGAGGAAACTGCTGCCGATATTGGCCAGGCCGCCATAGATCTGCGCGAACACGCCCTCGAAAATTGAGATGCGGTAGGCGCGCAATACCGTATGCTGGCCCTGCCGGCTGCGGCGGACGCTGAATGGGCTGGCCTGTCTGCGCTCTGACAATTGGGCTTTCTCCTTGCGAGGCTATTTCTTACGCTGTCCGGACCTGCATCCGGCGAAGCATGGAAACCTCTTTTCCCGCCACCGTTCTTCTTGTAAAGAACTACTTGAGCTAATGCCTCCTCCCACTTTACCCCTCATGTTCAGCGCTATATGCGCAAAGCATTGTCATACAACCTGATCAGGGGTTGA
>CAYXEF010000018.1:0-3983 GCA_964463825.1 uncultured Candidatus Cloacimonadota bacterium
CTGTTTTACCCAGGCCCAGTTCCTCGGCGTATGCGATCTGACGTTTGCCGGAGACAGAGACCTCTTTGAGGAAGGCGTCGCCGCAGTTGTGGGCTTTGTCCACCAGATCGTGGCTGGCTGCTTCCAGGGCCACCAGGTCTGTGGAGGCCAAAATACCGATATCCGGCACAAATGGTTTCGGGGCGCGGGAGAAGCAATCGCAGACGGAACTGATGTTGGCTAGGACGTTGATGTAGACCATGGGCCGTTTGTCAGTCAGCACGGCGGCGTATTCCACCAGGCGTTCCAGAAAGTCATTATGTCCGTCCGGGGGAGTGCTGTAAACGCGCTCAGGGCAAACCGCGACGCATTTGCCGCAGGCCACGCACTTAAGATGATCGATATTCACCGGTTTGATGGTGATTGCCCGCTCCGGGCAGCTGGTAACGCAAAGTCCGCATTCGATGCAGCGGGACTGGTCGTAAACCGGGTAATCGCCGCTGTGCAGGAAGCGTTTGCCCTGCTTGCTGGCCAGGCCCATGGCGATGTTCTTGATCGCGCCGCCGAAGCCCGCCATGCCGTGTCCCTTGAAGTGGGAGAAGATCACATAGCCGTCGTAGTCCTCAAAATGGCTGCCGGTGTAGATCCTGCTGAAGTGTCTGTGTTGGCAGTCGTAAGCCAGGTTGCCTTCGTCATCCAGGATATCGATGGGAGCGTAGGTGAAGCCGTGTTTTCTGGCCAGGGCGATATGTGACGCCGTCCTGCCCCTGGTACCGCCATAGAGGACATTGGTCTCCACCAATGTGGCTTGCAGCTGCCGCACCAACTGCTCCGCCATGCCAGCCGGAATGAAATTGGGATTGCCTTCCTCACCGAAATGGACCTTGACCGCGAGTTTGCCTGAGGGTTGGAACTCCAGCCGCGAATAGAGCTGGACCACCGCTTCGGGTGTGATACGGCGGCTGAAATAGACTCTGGATGCTTCCGTGGCGGGCTCTTTAACACCGTTTGACGGAGTTTTTTCGGCTTTGCAGGAACTGGCCAGGCAAAGCCAGGCCAGGGTCATGAACAACAGAATCAGTTTCGGCATGTAAACATCCATGGTGGTCAGGGCTCGATTTGGCCGGATTCCAGCAGTTGCCTGAAGTAAGTCCAGCTGGTCACGTTCGGTCCCGTCACTTCCTGCGGCGCCTGCGCGTATTCGGGATGCCGGGCCAAAACGTAGTCTTTCAGATAGGCCGGCAATGCGTCAAAACCACCTTCCAGCTTGCGCCCGCGGCAAACGAAAACCAAGAGCCCGGCCCGGTCGCCCATGCGCATGAAAGGCATCCAGGGGCTGAGCCGGGTCCAGGAAATGCTGGCCGGCACGGTATTCAGAGCAGTATCCGCCAGATCCGCCTGATCCACGAAGAATTGGAAAAACTCGGCGGACTGGTAGTTGTCGCTCTGGGCAAACTCCGGATATCGCTCCCGGGGCAAGGGATTGGGGTAGAAGGGGAAAATGTCGTGATAGAAGACCAGTTGCTCCCCCAACTCCTCGCTGGGCAGGATCTTGCTCACCAAGGGCAGATACTCGTCTCCGAAAGTCAGATCCTGATTGACAGGATCGTTCCAGATCTGCTGGACTCTGACAGAGCGCCCGGTGAAGGGATTTTGCCAGGTTTCCAAGATCTCGCCGCTGACAGGATCGAGGAAAAACGCCGCCTCGCGGGTCAAAAGTTCAAAGCCTTCGGGCTTCACCACACTGCGTGCGATATTGAAACCGGAAAAACCAAACAACTCACGTTTCTTTTCGTCCGGCACGTAGCCGTACACCCGGCCTGTCCAGTAATACACCGTCTCGCCGCCCGCGGCGTCCCCCCGGACGCGCAGATAGTCGCGCAGGTATGCCCGTTCCGCGCTCAGATCGTTCTGTGCCAAAAGGGGTAAAATCAGCCCCAGCAGCGCCAGGATCGCGATTATATAATGCATGTTCACCTCGCCAGAATCAAGCTTGGCGGCGTCGGATACCTAGATCCTGCCGCAGGATTTATCCTCTGCCCCGGCCTTTGTCTGTCAAGCCGAATTTTCCTTGCCGCGTCCCGGGACGCAGAAAAAACTTTACAAAAAGCGCGTTGCTCGCACTTTGGCATGTAGAGCGGTCAAGATCCGTGTCTGTGCACCTTCAAGATCATTAAGAGGAGGCCGGGGCGGAGGCAGTCTCGCCGCTTCCACATACAGGCAGTTACAGAAATAAGGAGTTAGATCATGAACCGGCTGTTTTTACTTTGCACGCTGCTCAGTGTTTGCCTGGCGGCTTCCGCACTCATCACCGACCACTACAGTTTTAGCTTTGGCAACCAAGCTTACGCGCCCATCACCGGCACCACCGTCCCCGATCTGTCGGATGACGACGCGCTGTCCGGCCCCATAGATCTGGGTATCTCCTTCCCCTTCGGCACCCAGTATTACCAACAGATCAAGATCAGCACCAATGGCTGGATTGGCCTGGGACCGGCGATGAACACCAGTTACTACAACAACAATCTGGCCTCCACCTCGATCTGCCCCGTGCTGGCACCGCTTTGGGACGATTTGAGCCTGGAAGCTGGCGACGTCCAGTATTTGCTCACCGGCACAGTGCCCAACCGGGTTTTCGTGATCCAATACACTAACGCCGCGTGGGACTACAGCGCCAGCAACCAGTTCAGCTTCCAGGTCCGGCTCTTCGAGAACGGCAGGATCCGCTTCCACTACGGCCCTTCCAGCGGAGTGCCGGTGGACGCGGATGCCTCTATCGGCATCAATATGAGCCCCGGCGGTATTGGCTGGTTTCTCAGCGTCACCCCCGGCACTCCGCCTACCGCCTCCAGCACCGCGGAAAACAACGCTATCAACGTCTTTCCCTCCCCGGGCGAAATGTATGAATTCGCGCCGCCGGTGCAATATCCCAATGACCTGGCCTGCGTCGGCGTCACCGGCGATCTCACTCCTGCGGCCAACACCGCCACGGACTACACCGTCAGCGTTCACAACGCAGGCACCAACCCCAACACCGCCTATGAGGTGAAACTTTACCGCGGCAATATGATCGAGATCGGCACTGTCGCTGGTATCTTGATCCAGCCTGGCCAAACGCTGGAATTCACCATTCCCTGGACGCCTACGGTTTTGGGTCCGGAAACCATCTACGGACGTGTGGTCCTGCCCGGCGACGAAAACACCAACAACGATATGAGCCCTGGTTTGAATGTCGTGGTCCAACCTGCCGGAATGAGCACTGTGACGATTGGCGTGGGCAATGAAATGGCCCGCGTTCCCATAGATTTTTACTGGCGCAATTCGCTCTACGAGTGCCTCTATTACCCCAATGAACTCAACTTCACCAACAGCACCATCTACGCGCTGAGTTTTTACAACGTCTTCTCGGATGTGCCCAATGGCGCCACCAAGATCTGGCTGGGCACCACCAGCCTCGCGGATCTCACGGGCGGCTGGATCCCCAGTACCCAACTGACCCCTGTTTTCGACGGTGTGGTCAATTATCCCTCCGGCCAAAACACCATCACCATCTATCTGCAAAGTCCTTTTTACTATACCTCAGGTAATCTGGTGATGATGGCCAACCGGCCCATGGACTCGGATTATTATTCATCCACGGACTACTTTTTGGCCCAAACCGGAAGCCAGATGCGCGCCTTGAACGACGAAAGCGACAACGTGACCTTTGATCCCGCCAATCCACCCACCAGCGCGGAACTCATCGGCCAATTCCCTAAAACCACCATCCACTACGCTCCGGGAACTTCAAACAGCGATCCCGCCACTCCGGCTCTGCTCACCGAACTGCTGGACTGCCGCCCCAATCCCTTCTCCGCCGGCACCGAAATCAACTACAGCCTCAAGGACAGCGGCAATGTGCGCATCGGGATCTATAACCTCAAGGGACAATTGGTACGGACACTGATCAACGCAGGCAAGGCCCCCGGCCAACACAGCGTGTTTTGGGACGGCCGCGACGATAA
>CAYXEF010000018.1:4083-15727 GCA_964463825.1 uncultured Candidatus Cloacimonadota bacterium
GTCGGCGTCTGGTTGCCAATTGCGTCGTGACTGACGCTGCATGAGGAGAATAGAGATGACCCTGCAAGAAGAATTTGAACGCTCAGGCACCTGGCTGTTCAGGAGGCGCAGTTATCTGCCGCTGCTGTTGCTTCCGTTTCTTGGAGTAAGTCTGCTCAAGTGGCGCGGAGTGGGGGAAATCCCATACAATCAGTCTTGGGAACTGCTCTGCCTGGCGGTGTGCGGCCTGGGCCTGGTCATCCGCGCCAAGACCATCGGACACGTCCCCGCGCGGACCTCAGGTAAAAATATCCGCGCCCAGATCGCTGACCAACTCAACACCTCCGGACTCTATTCCCAAGTGCGGCATCCTCTCTATCTGGGCAACTTTTTTATGTATTTGGGTTTGGTATTATTCACCCGCGAGGCGTGGGCGATCCTCGCATTCACGGGTGTCTTCACCCTTTACTATGAGCGGATCATGTTCGCAGAGGAAGCCTTTTTAAGTAGCAAATTCGGCCAGCAATACATAGATTGGGCGAGGCAAACACCGGCTTTTTTTCCCCGTTGGAGCGGATACCGTCCACCGGGGCTGCCTTTTGCGTGGCGGCATGTATTGCGACGCGAGTTTGGGGGCTTGTTCGCCGTGTTGCTGATCATGGGGATTCTGGATTTCGCCGCGGACTGGCTGGCGCGGGGAAAACCAAGGCTGGAAATGTCCTGGCTTGTCGTACTGGGCTTGTTTTTTGTACTCTGGCTGGGTCTGCGGCTGCTGGACAGATACACGCAATTGCTCAGGATGCCGGGACGCTGAAGAAAGATCTAAGCGCACAAGAGAATTTTGTTTTATTTGTAAGCTCTGAGATGAAGTCTGTTTAGGCACAGTGATAGGTTTTTGGTATGTTGGCTATCCCAGACTCAAAGGCTGTTGCCAGTTAATCGCTTAGCGTTTGTTAAACAAGCATGAGTTAATGAGTTAAACGATATGACCGCTTGACAAAAGAGGGGCTGTTAAAAGGATAGGGATGCTTCCCCGGGGCCGGCGGAGCGATACTGTTAGCTGCAAGTGCACAAAGCTGTTATGAGAGACCTGCTCCTTCCTGTGGATAAGTGGTGGATAACTTTCGCGGCGGGGAAGGCCGAGTCACCCGGCACTCAACGCCAAACAGTTACCGGACAAAGATTTACCCGGTCCATTCACCGTCTGGCAAGCCTTGCCGGCGCCCTGTGGATAAAGATGATTTTTTACAATAGGATAGAGAGACCATGGATCAAGACATTTGGCAGAATATTTTGAATAAACTCGAGGAAAACATCAACCAGCAGAGTTTCCGCACTTGGTTTTCGGAGACGCGACTGGTGGATCTCAATGACGATGATCTGGTGATCCAGGTTCCCACACAGTTCGCAGCCAACTATCTCAACCAGAACTACACAGACACTCTGTCTGAGATCTCATATGCACTCTACAAGCAGCGTTATGGAGTGAGATTTGTTTCTCCGCCTCATTTGGCGCCCAACGGCAAGAACGCACAGTTAGAGTATAGCGGCAACCGCGTGATCATCAACACCCGCCTCAACGACCGCTTCACTTTTGAGCAGTTTGTGGTGGGGCGCAACAACAACTTTGCCTACTCGGCGGGGAAGGCGGTGGCCGAAGCCCCGGGTTACACCTACAATCCGCTCTTCATTTACGGCGAAAGCGGGATGGGCAAAACGCACTTGATGCAGGCGATCGGCAACTATGTGGCGGAGGAGGGCCGCAACTGCTCCATATTCTATATCACCAGCGAGGAATTCACCAATGAGATGATTGATTCCATCCGGGCCTACAAGATGCCGGAATTCCGCGCCAAATACCGCAAAGTGGATCTCTTGCTGGTTGACGACGTGCACTTCCTCTCGCGCAAGGAAGGCACCCAGGAGGAATTTTTTCACACCTTCAACGCGCTGTTCGACAACCGCAAACAGATCGTGCTGACCTCGGACCGCCCACCCAAAGACATCCCGGATCTGGAAAAACGTCTGGTCACGCGTTTCGAGAGCGGACTGCTCTGTGACCTCAAGAATCCTGATTTTGAAACGCGCGTCGCCATCCTGCGCAAGAAGGCGGAGCCGGAGAACATCGAACTTTCCGACGAGGTCATCTCTTTTATCGCGGAATCCATCTCCTCAAGTGTGAGAGCTCTCGAAGGCTCGCTGATCCGCATCCTGGCTTATGCCTCTTACAACAAGATCAGTCCCAACGAACTGGACACCGAAGCCGTGCGCAACATCCTGAGCGACATGATCTCGGAATTCCGTAAGGAGATCACCCTGGACACCATCACCCGGCAGGTCTGTCTCTCCTATGGGATAAACATCTCGCAGATCGTGGACAAGACCCGCAAACAGCACATTTCCTTTCCGCGCCAGGTGGCAATGTATCTGGCCAACCTGTTGATCCCCCAACTCTCACTCAAGGAGATCGCCGAATACTACAAGCGCAAAGACCACACCACAGTGCTGCATGCCAAGAAAATGATCGAAAACCAGTTTCGGGAAAACCTGGATTTCCGCTCCCAGATTGAGCAATTGATCAAGAGCATCAAGGCGTGAGGGACCGGGCCTGGAATTTCTGCACGGACGTGGAATGATTTGTGTGGATGGATGTGGATAAGTCGGGTGATTTCTTGCAGATGTTTGAGAACGTGAACAAGTCCCTTATCGCAATCAAGGCTGTACACCTGTTATCCACAGGCGAAGTCTTGCCCTTGCTGCTTAAAAGGCAAGGTCTTAAAAAAAAGGTTGACCAATAATCCACTTATCCACAGTGCCTACTAATACTACTAAAATAGAGAAACTCTTTTTACAGGTTATCTTAATATGAAGACATGTTACAAACATAGTACCGCCCTTCTGGGTTTAGTGGCCCTCTTACTGGTCTTGGGAGGTTGCCTCAAAGGCAAAAATCCCACCGGGAACAACTGGACCAATGTCTATCCTTTGACTTTTACCGACAGCACATCCTGCGTGGCGGGTTTCAGTTTTGCCGGCAGCGGTACGGTCAAAGGCACGGAGACCCGCCTGCTGAGCGGAGATTACGAGGGACAACAGGCCATGATGGTGGCTCGCTTCACCGGCCTGCCGCAGGATCTCAGCATCCCGCCAGGATATCAGGACTCCACATATCTGGAACTGACCCTGCTGCGGCGCTCGCCGGTATCCCGCTATCCGGTGGAACTCAGTGTGTACAAACTCAACCAGGCTTGGGCGGCGGACAGCACTTCCTTGATCCAGGACGGCAATCTCACATTGCTGACGCCTCAGCCATATACGATTCCGGACAGCATCTCAACCGCCGGCACCGAGATCCGCATACCCCTGCCTCTGGACGCTCTCGCTGCGTGGCAATCCACGGCTGACAGTCTGGGTTTAAGCCTGGCGATTAAAACCGGGGACGAGTCCTTTGTCGAGATCAGTGCGGCTGAAACCGGTCGCGGACCACGCCTGCGCTTTCTTTACCGCACAGGAGACCTGGAGGTCGAAGACGATGATCTGGAATACAATCAGCGCGCCACGCGGGACAGTTATCGACTCGATTCGGACGAAGCACCGTTGCTTTCTAACCGCTGGGTAGTGTCCAACATCAACCCTTCGCGGCTGTATGTGAACTTTGCTTTGGACGCCTCGCTGTTCAGGCACACTCCGGAAAACGGCGGTGGCATCCTGACAGACCTGCAGCGCAAACGCGCAACGATCAACTATGCGGCTCTGATCCTGCATGTAAAGGATAATCCTTACTATGGCGGCACCACGCAATACAGCCTGCGCGGAGACCGGGTACGGGATTCACTGGATCTCAGTGTGCCGGTCGAGATCACGGACAGTCAGGTCGCCAACGGACTTATCTCGCAGGCGGTGGTAAGCGGTGACAGCGTGGTGGTCAACATTACGCCCTTGGTGCAAGCTTGGAGTTCAGGCGACAGTGGTAACTGGGGTATGGTGGTTCGCTCCCTGCAGGAATTACTCAACTTCGGACGCCTGGAATTCTGGCATTTCACGGACGCGCCTCCCGGCAAACAACCCAAACTCCGTGTCACCTACACTCCGCCGATTCTGTAGATATGCACAAAGTATTACTCTGGCTGCTGCTTACAATACTGGTTCTGGGAGCCTGTAAGCCTCAGTCAAAACAGGAAAGCACACCGCTGGCCGAGGTCAATGGTGACGTGCTCAGCCTGGAAGGTTTCCGCTCCAACTATAGCGATGAGGAATGGAACAGCCTGACCCCGGAGGAGAAAAAGCAGGAAATCGAGAACTGGGTTAACGTCACCCTGCTGGCTCAGGCGGCTGAGGAACAAAATTTGCATGAGGAAAAAGCGGTCCGCCAACGTATAGATTATGCGACCAAAAAGATCAAGGCCAATGCAATTATTGCCCGGCGCCTGGCCTCTGTCACCATCGGCGAAGAGGAACTCTTCAACTACTATCGGCTGCACCTGAGCGAGTTTCAGAGTAAATTGCCGGAGTATGATGTGCAGCGCATCCTGGTCAGGAACGAAGGCGCCGCCCGCATTCTGCTGCAACGTCTCAAGGATGGCTATGAATTCGAAGTCGCCGTTGCTGAGCAGTCGCAGGAAATGTTGCGCGACAAGCAGGGCCGCATGGGCTTCGTAAACGCCGCCGGAGAGGATTCTCTCTTTTGGCGGGCAGCGCATGCCCTGATGCCAAACGAGCCCGGCATCGCCGGGGTCAACGGAGCCGTGTATATCCTGCGTCACACGGCTCAACGCGACAGCAACCAGGACGCGGATTTTACCCAATACCGGGACCAGATCCGCCAAATCCTATTGCAGGACAAGCAGCGCCAGGTCTATGAGGATCTGCTGCGCGAGTTCAAAATGCAGGACAACGATATTTATTACTATTGAGATCCCGGGGGCCTGATCCCCGGTCTGTAAAGCCCAGACAAGGAATGACCATGAGAAAGAATATCCTGTTGCTGCTGGCGGTTTTGCTGCTGGCTCCGCTTTCTGCGGAATTGATCGACCGCATCGTAGGCAAGGTCGGCAATGACATCATACTGATGAGCGACGTTTACAAACTCATGCAGCAGATGCAAAGCGCCGGCCTCCCGCAGGACCAGATTTCAGCTATGACGGCGCTGCAGCAACTGATCGAGCAGAAGATCATTTTCCAGAAGGCCAAAGATCTGGACATCAAGGTGGATGAAGGCCGCATCGCCAAAATGGCCGAGCGTTATTTGCAGCAGATTAAATCCCGCTATGCCTCTGAAGCAGCCTTTATCGCCGACCTGGCCAACGAAAAACTCACAGAACAGGATCTTTTGGATTACTACAAGAGCATGTTGATGGAAAACGCCATGTCCGACCAATTGGTGGACCGCTATGTCACCTCGCAGATTTCGGTCAGTGAAGAGGAAATACGTCAGTTTTACGACTCCAGCAAGGACAGTCTGGCCGTCAAACCGGTGACTTGGGAACTCGGACTCATCATGCACGAGATCAAGCCCAGTGCGGAAACTGAGGCCGCCACCCTGGCCGAGATCCGCCAGCTGCAAAACCGCCTCATCCGGGGCGAGGATTTTGCCCTATTAGCCACTCAGTTCAGCGATTGCCCCAGCAAAGAACGTGGCGGTGATCTGGGCTTCTTTGGCCGGGGCATGATGGTCAAGCCTTTTGAGGATGCCGCCTTTGCCCTCAATGTCGGCGAAGTTTCCGATGTCGTACGCACCCAATACGGCTTCCACCTGATCAAGGTGGAAGAAAAGCGTACAAACGAGATCCGTGCCCGCCACATTCTCAAGATACTCAGCCCCACAGGCGCCGATAGTCTGGCTGCGCGCCAAGCTCTGGAAACGGCCCGTGAGAGTTATTTATCCGGCACTGCTACATTTTCCGAGTTGGCCCGGGAGTTCTCGCAAGATGCCGGAGCTGACAGCACCGGCGGCAGCATCGGTGAGTTTTCCACCGAAGAGTTCCCCGAACTCTTCTCCGCCCAAATAGCGGCCCTGCCGACAGGTGGCATCACTCCCGTACTGGAGAACGAAGGCATCCTCTATCTTTTTGCCAAACTGCGCGAGATACCCTCCCGTCTTTATGACTATGAAGAAGTGAAAGACAAGGTCAAGACCTTCCTCTTTAACCAAAAACAAACCGCTGCCTATGAAGAATGGATCGGCAAGCTGATCGCCGAATCATACGTCCAGATCGTGGAGTGATGGCCTCTCAGCGCCTGACGCCCTCTGCCTTGGTTGCCTCCCTGTTTGGGGTGGGTTTCATCCCCTTCGCTCCGGGCACTTTTGGTTCACTGCTGACGGTAGCTGTCTATCTGATCCTGCCGCGCGGGCTCAGCCAGGTCTCGGGCTGGATTTGGTACGGCGCCGGATTGCTGATGCTAAGCGCTGTCTCAGTCTGGCTCAGCACCCAAGCGGAGAAGTGCCTGGGCCACGATGCGCCCCAGATCGTGATCGACGAAGCCTGCGGCTACCTGCTGGCCGTGCTGTTGTTACCCAAGACCCTGCTTGTGGCCGTCTACGCTTTGATCCTGTTTCGCGCCTTTGACATCGCCAAACCCTGGCCGGCCAACATCCTGCAGCGCCTGCCCCGGGGATGGGGAGTGGTGGCAGACGATCTGGCCGCCGGCTTCTATGCCAATGTTTTACTGCAAATACTACATAGAATAGTGCCAAGATTCTTTGGCCAATAGGAGAATAAGTATGCTCTATATCCTGCTGCAAACAACCGCACCAACCGCATCGGGAACCCGCGGCGGCGGCATCGGCGCCTTTTTGCCCATCATCGTCATGTTCGCTCTGCTCTATTTCCTGATGATTATGCCCCAGCAAAAGAAGCAGAAACAACTGCAAAAGATGCTGGAAGCCCTGCAGGTAAACGACAAAGTCGTCACCACTTCCGGAATTCACGGACGCATCGTGAATTTCAAACCGGAAAAGAACACCGTAGTCATCGAAATTGACGAAACCAACAAGGTGCGCGTGGAATTTGCCCGCAGCGCCATTGCCGGCCTGGTGAGCCAGCCCATCGAACCCCAGTCCTGATGTCCGCCCAGCCCAGTTTGCTCACCATCCGCGTCATCGGTGACGCTATCCTGCGCCGGCGGGCAGAGGAAGTGCGGGATATTGACGACGAACTGAAATGTTTCACTGTGGATTTCACTCACACCATGTACCAAAAGGACGGGGTCGGCCTGGCCGCACCGCAGGTGGGGGTCAGCCGCCGCCTCATTGTGGTCGATCCCCACTGGGCCCGCGAGGGTAAGGCGCGCCAGCCGCTATTGATGATCAATCCAGTGATCGAATCCGCCAGCGGGGTCACCGAAACTGAGGAAGGCTGTCTCAGCCTGCCTGGCATCTATGCCCATGTGGAGCGTCCGGCCAATATCACCGTTTCCTACACCGACCTCGAAGGCCAACGCCAGTCCCTGAGCCTGTCTGGATATCCCGCTGTGGTGATCCAGCACGAGATCGACCACCTGGACGGCGTGCTCTTTGTGGACCACCTCGGCACTTTGGCCCGGCTCAAGTTAAAACGCCGCATCAAGGAACTGGAGAGCCGCACTGTGAACGGCGTTAACCTGCTCGCAGAAGAATAAAAAAGATGGTGCCCGATGCTAAAAACGATCTTTGCCGGCAGTTCGGAGTTTGGATTGGTCGCACTGGCCCGCCTCAGGGACGCCGTGTCTGAACTGTTGGTGGTCAGCCAGCCGGACAGACCCTCCGGGCGCCGCCTGCGGCCGCAGCCATGTCCGGTGGCCGCTTATGCCAGCCAGCACGGTCTAGATCTCTTTCAGCCTCAGGATATCAATGCACCCGGCTCTCTGCAGGTGATCCGGAACTTCGGACCCCAACTCATAGTCACCGCTTCCTACGGCGGCCTGCTCCGGCGCGAATTGCGCCGCCTGCCTGGTTGCGGTACCCTCAATCTGCATCCCTCGCTGCTGCCGCAATATCGCGGCGCCACCCCCATCCAGAGCGCTCTCCTGGAAGGAGCGGAGCGCACGGGAGTAAGCATTTTCCGCCTCAGCGCCCGCCTGGACGCCGGACCCATTTACAGCCAGGCCGCGCTTGACATAGATACGGATGATAACTTCAGCACTTTGCAGGATAAACTGGCCGCCCTGGCGGCAGATTTGCTGTTGGTACTGCTGCCCCAGCTCGAGCGCGGAGAGGCCGAAGCCCGCGCCCAGGACCAGAGCCAGGCCACCCATACGGCCAAATTCGGCCCCTCCGACCTGCAATTGGATTTTGCCCAGCCGGCTGTCCAGGTGCGAAACCGAATCCGTGCCTTCGCCCTGACCCCGGGAGCCCACACCTGTTGGCGCGGCAGGCAACTCAAGATCCTGGCCGCCCGCCTGACCGGAAAGCTCGCCAATGGCAAACCCGGCACTCTGGCAGAGGAGCGCGACCCCCTGGGCTTTCGCGTCAATTGCGCTGACACCCAACTGCTCATCACGCTGGTCCAACCAGCCGGTAAACATATCATGCCGGCGCCGGATTTTGCCCGCGGTGCCCGATTCGCCCCTGCGGAAGGATTCGGAACACAGCTTCCGCAGCCTCCGGCATAGACCTCTCAAATACGGGAGTAAACATGAAAGAACACGAACACTACCTTTCGGTGATAAAATTCCCCGCCTTCGTCAGCATCGTGCTGATCATCCTCAGCGGCGTCTATTTCGCCTTCATTTACCAGGCGTTGCAAAAACCCGGACTCACTCCCTCACAGAGCCTGATCTACGGACTTCTGTTGCTGGCCTTGCTGTTCCTGGTCGTGAATTGGGTGCTGACCCTGATCTCGACCCACACCCGGATCCGGCCGGCCGGGCTGCGCCGCCTCAACCAATGGCTGCTCACCCATGTCTATTACGGGCTCGCCCGCGGACTGGCGGCCATCACTTTCTCAGACCGTTGCGGCTTCATCGAGTCGTATTTGAATTTCAACAACGAGATCGTGCTCACAGACCAGCGGAACATCCACAACACCAGGATCCTGCTTCTGCTCCCGCATTGCCTGCAGAAGGAGGATTGCGGAGTGCGTATCTCCTCGGACATCATCAACTGCGCGGAATGCGGCGGCTGTGCCATAGCCAGCCTCAAACAACTGGCCACAGCCCAGCAAATCAGCGCAGTTGTCGCCTCAGTCGGATCTTTGGCCCGAAAACTGATCGCGGACAAACAGCCCGAGGTGATCGTCTCCGTGGCCTGTCACCGCGACTTGGTGGATACATTGCGCGACGCCTGGCACTACCCCGTCTACGGCGTGCTCAACGAGCGCCCCGGCGGGCCTTGCCAGGAAGCCGCCATCGATCTTGCCGTCATCGAATTTGCCATCCAGCGCTTCAAATAGGAGAGCCAACATGAAAGCAGCGCCCGCGATCGTGGGATTTGTGGCCCTGGTGCTGGTCAACGCCGGCATCACTTTGGTCATCAACCAGCAACTACAAAAAAACAAACAAGACAGCACACCAATGGAAGCAAAACAACTGGCAAACACAGCCCGCCACAATGACATCACTGCCGCCACCACCGTCGTTGAGCCCTCCGTGGTGAGCGTCAACGTGATCAAGATGGAGATCGTTCGCGGCTACAGGGGCTTTGGCCTGTTCGACTTCTTTGGCGGCATGCCCATGCAACGCCAGGTGCAAGGCTTCGGCAGCGGTGTCATCTACGATCCCAGCGGTCTTGTGGTCACCAACGCCCATGTGGTCGATGGAGCCAGCCAGATCACCGTCGTCCTGCCTGACAAACGTGAGTTCGACGCCCAACTGGTGGGCATCGACGAAGAACACGACATCGCCAAACTCAAGATCAACGGCAGTAATCTGCCCCATTCCAGCTTCGGCGCATCCTCCGACCTTATCATCGGAGAATGGGCAATCGCGCTGGGCAACCCCTTCGCCTATATCATCAACGATTCCAAACCTTCTGTCTCCGTGGGCGTTATCTCTGCCCTCAACCGCAGCTTCGCGCCCCAGCAGGGACGCAGCTACCGCGGTATGATCCAGACTGACGCTGCCATCAACCAAGGCAACAGCGGCGGCCCGCTGGTCAATATCCGCGGTGAGATCATCGGCATCAACACCTTCATCGTCTCCGGCAGCGGCGGCAATATCGGCCTCGGCTTCGCCATCCCCTCGGACCAGGTCAAACAAGTTTTACAGACTCTGTGAGCCTTTTTCCCCGGTTTCCCTCCGGCAGCCAGCTGGTTTGCTTCCCTTCTGCTTCCCGTAGACTTCCCGTCGGCTCGGAGGGAAGTGGAGGGGAAGCTGACCGGAGGCGGGCCAGACAGCCGCAAGGAAAGAGTATGCTGGCAGGCTGCGCAGCTTTATGGCTGACGCTCGGCCTGTTGCTGGCGATGCTCGATCCGCTGGCCGCGCAGAGCCCCGATAACGCTCCGGGTGACACGCTCACGGTGATCATGGCCCCCCTGCCCAACATCCCGGCCATTCACATTCCCGGCGAAACTTTGATCATTACTTGCCTGGCGTCGCCTGCCACGGCCAATTGGCAGGCCCAGCTCAAACACGGCAGCAAGAGCGTCGCACTTGATGTCACTTCCAGCCAGTATCTCAGCGCGCCGGATCGCTGGGAACTGCAGGCGCCGCTGCCCCAGCTGGCGGTGTATGAACTGTACGACCTGCGTGTGACAGCCTCCGGCGGGATCGATGACATCGTGCGCAACGCCGTGCAAATGATCCCCAGCCGCAAGAGCAACTACTACTTCATCCACATCACGGATCTGCATCTGCCCAGCCGCGTCTACTACCCCAACGCCGGCTACGACACGGATTCCACCTCGGTCAACGATTTCCGCAGCGTGATCGAGGACATCAATGTCATCAACCCGGAATTCGTGCTGCTCACCGGCGATCTGCTCAACGAAGGCGAATTGGAAGGCTTTGCCGGACAATACTGGTATGGCTGGACACAGAGGCTGCTGGAGGAACTGGAGGTGCCCTGCTACGTGACGGCCGGCAACCACGACATCGGCGGCTGGAACAGCACTCCGCCCCCCGCTGGCAGCGCGCGGCGCAATTGGTGGCGCTACTTCGGCTGGCCCTGGCTGGACAATGCGTCCTCCACCTGGCCCCTGCACACCCAGGACTACGATTTCATCTACGGCGAACTCCACTGCATCGGCCTCGAAAGCTATGACAACTATGACAACTGGCGACCCAACATCTATGGCTCGCAAAGCTTCATCTGGGATCAGATCCAATGGCTGAACTCACGCCTGGCGCTCTTTCCCGACAAGACCAAACTTCTCTTTTACCACTACGATTACTCAGATCAGATCAATCTCTCCGCCCTCGGAGCGGATATGGGCCTCTGGGGCCACATCCACTACAATAGCGGCTCGATCAGTGAGTTTCCCTACAACCTGGCCACCCGCAGCGTCTGCAACGGCAACCGCGCCTACCGCCCCGTGCGGGTCAGCGGCGGCACGCTGCAGCCGCTGAACACGATCTACGCCGGCAGCAGCGGCGGAAACCTGCAGGTGAGTTATTATCCCTCCAATGCGGCTATGGCGGACAGCGTCCTGGCCATCGTTTACAATGGCCAAAGCGTCAGTTTCGAGCACGCGCGGCTCAAGTTCCGCATGCCTCCGGGAAACTGGGGCTACAATGTGTATAACGGGATCCT